>DAOLBU010000017.1:0-20989 GCA_035324355.1 Minisyncoccota bacterium | reverse complement strand
ATAATCAAAAACCTCCAAAAACAACTCGCTGACCTCATAGCCCAGTTGAAAGCTCTCACTGGTCGTGAACCAGGACTGACAACTCTGGCCTCCACCTTCACCCTAGGTACCCGCAACCTCACTACAGGTGATACGGGTAATGATGTGGAGTTACTCCAACGCTTCCTCTTAGGAGTTAAGTACAGTATCCCTGCTGGCGTTACTGGATACTTTGGTACGCAAACTCAAAGTGCTCTAGCTCAATTTCAATCTGACGCAGCTATTACTCCCGCCCTTGGTTATTATGGTCCATTGACTCGAGCTACCATCACCACTTTATATCCAAATGTGCTGTGGCGGTAATTTAATTTTACAACGAAGACAGTAAAAAATAGATAAAAGTAGAAAAAATATTTTCCGCGACTATTTGTGTCTCATTAAAATAATCTAAAAATAGAAAACCCCCATACGTTAAGCGCTAATTCTTCTGTTGGATGAATTATGAACTTAATTTTGTATGGGATTTTTCGTGTATACTATTTTAACACGGTTTGTTTGTCGCTTAGTAAGAAAAAAGCACGGCTGAGCGGCAACTCTCGTAACTGATAACTGCATTTCTTTCTCAACTTCTCTTATGATGTCGTCTTGTGGATTGGCTCCCCACTCTAGACCACCCCCAGGCAGCATCCAAAAGCCAGCTTTGTCTTGTCCGATTAAAAATTTATTTCTCTGTTTGTTTATGATGAGTCCTTTTATACTAACGCGATAGAAACAATTTGGTATTGTCGATGATGATTTTGTTAACATATTGCACTAATACTATTATGTATTAGTGTTCATTTTGCTTTACCAGACTTTAATCTGAAGAATCTTGCGAATCTGAGCTATTTACTTGAACATAGTGGCAAATTGCCTTTAAAAATATTTCTCCGTATTCTTTAAGTTTCTTTTCTCCTACTCCAGACACATTTTTAAATTCCTCCGTGGTCTGTGGTTTGTTGTATGCCATGTCGTGAAGTGAGGCATCAGTAAAGATTATGAAAGCTGGAACATCTCGCTTTTCAGCCAGCTCTCTTCTTAATGCTTTAAGTAACTCAAAACAGTGTTGATCAGTTTTTCGGTAAGGCACTTCGTTTTTTCTGTCAGTAATATTTTTGTTTTTAATTAAGTTATTTTTTGTTGCTGCTCCTAGCCTTTCTTTTGAGATGCGGGGCAACATTATCTTTTCTTTTTTGATTAAAAATCTTTTTCCTCTCTGTGTGACTGAATAAGTGGGATATTCTCCAACATTTTTTTGAACAAATTCATGGGCGACCAGCTGCATAAAAGTCTCAATTAAAATATTTTCACTGATGTCCTTGGCAATACCCCAAACTGAAAGAGAGTCATGTCCATAATCTAAAATTTTCTTTTCGTTAGAACCCCTCAGTACTTTTAGGATATGTGTTCGTCCAAAGCGCTCATTAGTTTTAATAATTCCTGATAGAATTTTTTGGGTAATTTCTGTAGAGTCAACCATATCGCTTTTTGACTGACATACGTCGCAGGTTCCACAAGCGGCAATGGTGGGTACTTCGCCAAAGTATTTTATCAAATTGATCCAGCGACAAGTCCGTGACTCAGCATAATTCATTACATTAAGAATCCCAGCGAGCTCTTTTTGCCGTTCTTTTTCATCTGATACCATGCTTAAGAAATAATCCAGTTTTATTTTATCTCCAGCCGAGTAAAGCATCACACAACCGCTGGGTAATCCATCGCGTCCGGCTCTACCAATTTCTTGATAGTAGCCTTCAAGTGTTTTAGGGAAGGTGCGGTGAACGACTAGTCTAATATCAGGCTTATCAATACCCATGCCGAAGGCGGTGGTGGCGGTAATAATCTTTATACGTCCGTGAATGAAATCGTCTTGAATTTGAGAACGTTTAGTTGACTCTAGTCCGGCGTGGTATGCCCCCGCAGAAAAACCTTCGTGTTGTAAAAAATCAGCCAAAGTCACCGTGTCCTTCTTTGAAAAACAATAGACAATACACGATTCATTTTTGTGTGGTGACAGTAAGGATTTGATTTTCCGCCGCTCATCTTTTTTGGGAATTACTCTGATATGTAAATTTTCTCGATAAAAACTAGAAACAAAAGTTTTTGGCTTGATTAAGCTCAATTCACTAATAATATCTTCCCGCACTCTAAGAGTGGCAGTAGCAGTAAGGGCAACGATAGGGATGTCTGGGAATGATTGACGAAATAATTTCAAATTCCTGTAATCCGGACGAAAATCATGTCCCCACTGAGATATGCAGTGTGCTTCGTCGATTGCTAGGGCTGAGACATTGCAGGACTGAAGCCAATCATTTATTCCAGCTACAGCTAATCTTTCTGGAGCCATGTAGATTAGTCGGTATTCACCACGCATAGCTTTTTGCATCCGTCGCTGCAATTCATTTCCATCAATCGATGAATTTAAAAAAGTGGCTGGTATGCCGTTAGCTGTTAGGGCGTCAACCTGGTCTTTCATTAGTGAAATAAGTGGAGAGATAACAATAGTCATTCCGTCGAAAACCAATGCAGGAAGCTGGTAACATAGTGATTTTCCACCACCAGTAGGCATTAGAACAACAAGATCTTGTTTCTGACAAAATTCATTAATAATTTCTTCTTGTAGGGGGCGAAAATTGCTATAGCCAAAGTACTTCTTTAAATTTTCTAGATGATTAGACATTTTAAGATTTTATGTGAAGTACCTCTAGGTAATTACTAGCTCCACAGCTCAGGGTCACTCTCTATATATTCGCTATCCATTACAACTCCGAACGTGTCTTCTATAAAATTAAGAAATTCAACCACAGAATTCTTTACAGCTGTTTCTGAATAGTTACCAAACATGACGTGTGTCTGCCACCAGAGAGGAAATTCTACAAATAAAAAATCAGGCCTGACATGTTCTGGAAAACCTTATAAAGTATACCGCAAATTCCTAGTGTCGTCCTGGAGGAGAATCTTGTTTGACCACAGAGTATATTTGTATACAATAAAATATATGTACAAATACACCCTTCCAAATGGAATAGTCATCAATAGTGACAGGCTTGCTGAAGCCGCTTTAAATAAAGGCGAGTTCCCGCAACTATACTTAGATACCGAAACTGGGATGTTGATTGAAGTACCCTCGATGGAAAGTTTAGGAAAGTGGGTAAATGAAATAGGTAATTCTAAAAGACACTATTTGCTGGAACCATTTAATAGTGAAGACCGTAAAGCCTACGCCCACGATTTTGTTGAGGAGCTAATGGTAATGGAATTTAAAGGAAAGAAAATTTAAATACTACATAAAATAATTGATAGTGAAGGAGTATCAGCATTTGAGGATTATCTATTAGAAAAAACCGATGCTTGGATTCATGGTTGGACGCAATATATCAATAATGTCGCATGGGAGTACGTGCATGAATGGTTGACATCACTACCCAGTGTAAAAATTACAGCTGATTTTGAAGGCTGTGATGGCTGTGCTATTTGTGACCTAATGAAAACTAATAAAGGTACTGATTTACCTTCTCTTCAAGATGCCTTTGCTACTGAGTCATTAATGCAAGAAGTAGCCAAACAGGTGAAAAGCTACAAAGAAACGACCAAGGAAAATTTACCCAAGAAAAAACCTGAATAGAATATATTTCTACATACTTTCTAAATTGAACAATTACCAATAATAATGGAAGTTTTGTCTTGATTTTAGGCACGAACACATCCAGAGACAGCCATAATTTTGTTTGACAAAAGTTTGACATTTGTTACAATTTCCAATATGAAGACAAAAACAATCACTCAAATTGGTATGCGCGAATTTTTACGCAACATGAAAGATATCAAGTCCTCTGTTTTGAAGGGAGAAGAATTTGAGGTGTTAGATCACGCGACACCAGTATTTAGAGTAGTGCCAGCAAAAAGGGCGAAGAATACAAAATTTACTTTTGCGGATTTATCCAAGTTTCAATTTGCTGATGGAGATAAGACCATGGCAACTGATGTTGATACTTTAGTATATGGCAACTAAAG
Source organism: Minisyncoccota bacterium (assembly GCA_035324355.1). Classification (GTDB taxonomy): domain Bacteria; phylum Patescibacteriota; class Minisyncoccia; order Phycocordibacterales; family UBA918; genus OLB19. Next base: position 16,957 of record DAOLBU010000017.1, on the reverse strand, counting down.
CCATTATTTTTGATAGTAATGTTTGGGTAGGGTATTTTAACCTAGCTGATACCACCCACACTCAGGCGGTGAAATATTTCAAAAAGTACAGTAATCATACGGTGGTATTGACTGAATATGTTTTACTTGAAGTTGCGACAGTGTTAAAAGAAAAAATAGGATATGCTGCGACAAATAATATTATTTCAGCGCTTCTGCAAACTGAGAATATTAAGCTTTTGCCGAGCTCAGAATATTTCTCTATTACACTCAAAAAATTTTTAGCATTTGAGGACAAGCATCTATCTTTTGTAGACGTATCGCTCCTAGCTCTCGCAGATAATTTCAAAATAATTACCTTTGATAAAAAATTGTTAGCTAAGCTAAACAAGTAAGATTTTAAACATAACTCTCAAAATTTGGCGCTGTCGTAAAAAACGTTTGAACTATTTTGATAGGTTTGGATATAGCGTTATTTGTATACCACAATTTAGTTTGATTCAATGATTTTTCTTATTTCTTGAAAAGAATCAGCAAAATAGGTTGGTGAAGCACTTTGTAAATGGTCTTTCGCATGAAAACCAAATGTTACCGCTATCGTTGCAAGTTTGATTTGCTTTGCTTCAAGTAAGTCTCCAAGTGTGTCGGTGATGAAAATGAAATTTCTAACATGATTGTTTGTTTGATGGAGTAAACGCTCTAGTTTTTGATGTTTTGATTTTCCAGTATCTGCATACTGGCGGGTGGTAAACAAATTTAATATTTCATGTCTTGTCAGAAATGGAACAATCTGCGCTTGCCAAGCAGAAGTCACTAAATGCAATTCATGATTATGGGAAAGTTCTATGAGCACCTCTTTGGCTCCGCTAGTGAGAGGGAGTTGGCTTTGTTCCTTGGATACTATCTCTGCATAGTTACTGAAATCAATTTTCGAAAACTTATGTAACTTACTTTCGTAGAAATTTCCATCGTGACTATCACTGTACTCTTGAGGAGTTAGATCAATATTGTAGATCTCGTTAACTTTCTGCAGATGAAAGTTAAAAGAGTCCACAAGTACTCCATCGTAATCAAAAATTACATGTTTCATTGAATTTAGTATAGCGTCATATCGTATTAGAAGCACCTCATAAGATATCGAGGCGCCGTCGTAAAGGATGTGGACCTAAAATTCAAGGAGTGAAGCGACTATGAATTTGGAAATACTCTTGTGGTGGACCTAAAATTCAAGGAGTGAAGCGACTATGAAAGAGCAAGGTGAATTGCGTAGCAAGAGAAGATACCCTGGGGTAGAATTACTCTTGTGGTGCGAACTGTGTTTAAGTGTTTAGATGATGCGAGTATCTACATCCCGACATTTTAGCAATGTTGAAACAGTAGAACTGAGCTCCAGACAAAAAATAATTGCTACTTTTGACTCTATCGCTATACAGCAAAACGAATTTTAACTAAATACTACTTAGTTAATTCAGTTATGGTATCAACGTAGGCTTTACTAGCAAGTGTTAATAGGTTTCGATAGCGACCCTCGTCACCTTTTGCTAGAGCACTGAAGTACGAAATACGATTACGGTTTCTGACAAGGATTACTCCATAACCATCCTTAATTAACATCCAGTTCAATATTAGTCGTCCCACCCGTCCGTTACCATCAGTAAAAGGGTGGATATGTTCAAATCGATTATGGAATATGACGGCTCGCTCAAACGGATGAACAGTACTCTTGCTGTTCTTGTACCAGGTGAATAATTTCTGTAATTCAATTCGTACGTCTTTTGGGGCAGCAGTTTGCTTGTTGTTAACTACAATATTTTCTTTTTTAAAACCCCTCGGAACATTCAGTTTTTCAGTCACTATTGAATGCAGTAACTTTAAATTCTTCTGAGTTAAAGTAAAGTCTGTTGTTTGAATCAGATTAAAAGCCCTTATGGCATTCTCTGCTTCCTCCACTTCGTGACGCGGAAGTGACTTTTTTACATATTGCTTTTTTATAATTGCTTCTACCTCTTGTTGAGATAGACGACTGCCCTCGATGGCATTAGACTCATAGATAAAAGTAATCGCAAATTGGTTCATTAATTTTTGAATCTTTGCGTCAGATAGTTGTGCTGTAAAATATTTCCAATTAAGACGGAACAGTTCGATTTTGTGGTAGTGTGACGGAAGTAAAGAGGAGGCAGAGTAAAGGTTCTTTTTTGATAGTTGAGCCAGTTCTTTTTTCTGTAGAGTAGCATAAAACCGCCTAGTATCGGTAGGGACATTTTTACCTAAAAACACTTGTATTTTTTTAAAACTACCATTTACAAAAACGCGTTCAGTAAGGTAAAAATACATTGTATTTCTTGACTTTTTTTGTCCTAATCTAATCATATCGTTAGGTACATTTTACATCAAAAAACATATAATACAAGCTTTTGTGGGGAATATTAGAAATGGGAGAGTAATCTAATTGAGATTATACTCTATTTGAGCGACGTCGTAGCGGATTCTGACCTAAACTTCAAGAATTGGAAGCTACCATAATTTTGGAAATACTCTTGTGGCGGATCTAATTTTTAACGACTGAAGAGAGTATAAAAATTGAAATGCTCTTGTGGTGCGAACTGTGTTTGAGAGGGATGGTGACACAACTATGTACATACTACTTGTTTAGCGGTTGATTAGTATAAAGTAAACGACCACCGGACTTAGGTCCGGTGGCTTTGGTTCATCCTAGACGGATGAACGATTTGCCGGCTTAAGCCGGCGGCTGGGGGTTATTTAATACTAAGTGGTAATACTTTTACCGTTACTATTTACCTGCGGGGTGTTTTAGAAACACTTTGTGTCTAAAGTTTACTGGTAAATGACGGAATAGATACGGCGTTGCCTTCAAACGTACTCTCCGGCTAAAGCCGGAGGTTTTTAGAGATAAGAAATCGCCTTCCCAGGAAGGGAAGGCGATAGCGAAGATTCAAGAGTCTGCAGGAATTAGCGAGACAGCGATGAACATACCAGGGCTCCTGATCATCGCACCAAGCATGGCGATTGAGGCTAGGACTATAAGTACTGCCATCAGCACCCACCAAGTTAATCGCCAGAGAGTGAAGGTGATAACGAGTTCGCCGTTCTCGACAAAGACTTCTCCTAGGAAAGCCTTTGCAGCGATACCTTTGGTGTCGTTCTCTAACGTATAGACTGGTACTCGCGAGAGTACCACCTCAGCACCACGCATGGTATGTTCCCGTAGCCAGGATTCGACGCCCGGAGCGAGATCGACGACCAAGTTACGCATACCTTCGTTGTCGGGTAGGTACCGCTCTGCTGCTCCGCGGATGCGATCCGTAATAGATTTGTCGTTTCTCTCATTGATGACGATGTTCTCGAACTCAACGCCGCTTGGGACGAAGTAGAACGAACCACCTCGGTAGGTGGGCTTGCCGACAGTAATAGCTGACAGCGAGAACGATTGTCCGAGACGTTTACCCTCGACGTCGACGTTTATCACCACCTCGTTGCCTTCGAAATTGACCGTCGCATTAGAGAAGATAATATTATTACGTTCGAAGGGGAGCTGTTGGTCTATGAGTGTCTGAATGCGTTCATGTTTGAGTCGGATTTCATCCGGTCCGAACGCCATCCAGCTTGCGATAACAAGACCGAGGGCGGCACCGCAGATGAAAAGGGTCATCATGCTGGTACGTTTGTTCATGGGTATTCCTCCTGTAAAGGTTCTGGTTTGTACTAGTTTCGAATGCTACTATACAACAAATCAATAAAAATACAAAGACAGTTCGAGCCTCCTATTAGGATATTAGAAAATCCTTATAGATATAAATTGTCTAAAAAGGCTGGGCGACGTCGTAGAGTATGTTCGAACTGTGTTTGAGAGGTTAGGTAATAACAATATCTGTATCCCTTCATTCACCTACCCATACAACTCACTATGAGAGCCAATTGCAACAAATCTCACGGTGGTATCTTCAATGACAAAATAGATAGCTCTGGTATCGCCTGTAACATTAATACTAAAATGTCCCTTCCATTTTTCAGATAGACTATGGTTACGCAAAGAGGGATTCTGTGGATTCTCTATAAATTTTTCTAAGCTAGCAACAGCTTTCTTTTTAGTAGCACTTGGTAACTTGGCAAAGTCTTTCTCAAAACGTTTAGAAAGAATGTATTGCATACTATAGAGATTTTAAATGTGCAATAAAATCCTTTCCAGTTTTGAATGGTCCCACAAAATCACCCTTCTCATATTCAGCTTGTGCTTGCTCGAGGATACTCTCAAGGTAGGGGGTAGGGCGGTACTGATTAGCAGACAAGGTAATTTCCTTATCACGGACAAACTGCTTTAAGAAAGCATTCATAACTGTACTAAGAGGAACACCCAGTTCACTTGCTACTTTTTGTGCATCCGCCTTAAGTTTTTTATCTGTTTTTATATTTAATATAGTGTGTGTGTTCATATACCAAAGTATATACTTCGGTATATTTAAGTCAAGTCACAAAAATACTTGCTAGGGCGGCTACCGGGAAGAATCGTCCCCGAAGTTCTAAGTACTTCAGTTCGCTGCGCTCCTAAAGATACTAAGACTTCTGGACGGCGGCTCAAATTTTTTCTCGCTTTGAGGCTCGAAAAATATTTTGCGCCGCTTCGATGCCCAGACGCGAGTGATACTAATCACTCGCTTAGCCGCCCAAAACGCAAAAAACTCCCGAAGGAGTCTTTGCATTTTGGGCCGAGTTGTAGAGGAAGTTCGAACTGTGTTTGAGAGGTTGCAGGATGAAACTGTCTATATTCCAACCTTTTGTTCAACCATAGAAACAGAATTTTCTATCTGATTTTGAATATCAGGTTGTGACGTGTCGAAGATAACTGTGAAATCTAAATCAAAATCTTTGTGAAGCGATTTTCGCTCACGGTAATTCTCAACCATTTCTTGTGCTGTACCTAGCCAATTAGGAGTAAGATTACTCAGTTTTTGGATTATGAATTCCTCTGGGGGATTTATATGAATCCAAACAATTTGTAGATTGTTTTTATTTGCAATCTCTTCTATCTGTTTTATTTTTCCAGCACAGTCGCTATCAATGCAGATGCTGTACCCTCGAGATATAAATTCTTGGATAAGTTCAAAAGTTAGGTCATACACTTTTTCATACCCAAAGCCACTTTCTTTGAAGAGTTTTCTTATCTCATTTCCTGAAATACGCACCAGGGAAAGTTTTTCTGCCAGAGGTCTAACCACTGTTGTTTTTCCAGCTCCCACTAATCCAATAGGGCAGAGCAGGAACTGTTTAGTGGGTTTTTGCTCTGGCACCACTACCTGTTGCAAGTATTCGTTTTTGACGTCTTGGTAAATGGTTTCTGTTATTTCATTCATAAAAAACATCAAATCAGCAGTTTTTAATTATTATGTACTCACTTCATTCTTTGTAATTTCTCTTTAATTTCATTCCATTTAGCAATGGCAGCAGACACATGTTTTGCGTGAAATTTTCTCGAGAAGTCAAAGTGGTAGAGGTCTGGCATTATCGGGAGCCATTTATTCACAACCATTTCATGGATAGATAGCATTTCATCTTTAGATACTCGACCGCTTTCAACCATTGGCAGAGCATTATTAGCTCTTATCAAGGATAAAACCTCAAGTTTGTCGGCATCTTGCAGTATTTTACCTTCTAAGTATCTTGGCATGAGGCCAAATTCGTGATTTTTTACTGAATCAAAAACAATCTCTCTGTATTCAAGAGACACTTTATCTGATAAGTACCTTGCAGTTCTTGCTGCTACTCGTATTTTATCTGAATGCTCTATATCAGGCACTTCAACATCGTGCCACCAGCAAATCAGCTCTAAAATATCAGTATCAACTGAATCGAGTTGTTCGTTTGTCACCAACTGTTGAGCGAGTTTCCAGACTCTCGCATGATGTAAAAAATCATGAAACAAGTCCTGAGGTTTTTCTTCTAGGTACTTTTGGGCTTCAGAAATTAGTTTTTTCGTAAGCTCTTTATCCATTACCTCATTTTATCATATAATAAAAATCTCGATTTGGACGAGAGATATGAAAAACAGCTACTAATGCGGGTAGAGAGTGTCTGGCTAGAACTGAAATTTCTTTGTATATCTTCACAAAACGAAGATATTTACTGCTGGGCACGTACTGTCCCTCGGGTGGAACCAATTCCAAGATTTGTGCCTTGATTGGTTATCAGAAGCAAGGGTTTGTTTGGGTTGATGGGGGAGAAAATGGTTCCACTGAGTCTGAAATACGTATCAAGCGCGAAGCCTGTTAGGGATTTACGATAATTCGGTCGGGGCTTTGTATCGCTGCACTAAACCACATTTCAAAGTAGAAAGGATACGTAGTATTTTCGTTGTCAGTAATAGTGAGCTCACCAATTTCTGAAGTGGTAAGCGTGTATGTTTTTCCGGCTTCATTTACTGATACACCACTAGCTTCTCTAAGCGCTAGCCAGGGGGCAGTAAAGGTTGACTCGTTGTCTTTAAATACCACCATGATGGTCTTGGGCGGAAAAGTAGAATCAATGCCACTTGGCTCAAACACGAAGCGAGTATCATCCTCATATCCGGCATAAGGATTACGAGCATAATCCCGACGATGTCCTGTGTCTTCACTTAAGACCAGAGCATTAGGGTAGTTTTTCTTAACTTCACCCATCGTTAGGAGTTGAAATGGCTCAAGACGGAGTGTTGCTGGGTGGAAAGATCCAGCCAGTGTTGCGCCGGTACTTTGTTGCCAAAGATTTTCGGTGGCACGGTCGTACATGATCATGTTACTTTCAAGTAGCGAGCCACTTACGCCAAGGGTAGTCACTGCACCACTCGGTAGGGTACGGTTGAACACGATAGCGCTACCACAAAGTGGACAAAAAGTAATGGCGACTGGTGTGCCATCAATTTCATCATTCACAATTTCATGCCAGGTGAGAATGTTATATGGGTAGACCTTGGTTTCATTTTTCCCAATCAGTACAATTGCTTGCACTGAGTCCGGTCGATTGAAATCACGAAGAGAAATAAATGTTGGCGCATCAATGGCGGGAATAACGCCTTTCCCTGGGACGCCAGACAGGGCTTGTTCTAGTTTCGGGGCTGCCTTACTGAAGTCGGTGTTTTGGAAGTATAGATTAAGCGCGCTTGGTACGGTGATGGCGGGAGTGGCCGATGAAGTTGGTGTATTAGCAGATTCTTTCTCAGGCGCAAACCGCTCAATCAAGGATTCTTCAAAATTAATGGTAGCACCATAGCCTGAATCGAGAATTGCTGCCTCAATCTTTTTATCGTATCCAGTTAGGATGGCGACACCAACCAGTATGATAAGCCCTCCAAAGATTTGCTTTACACGATTAGCTGCCCCCATATGACTGGTGATCTTATTTACGAGCTGCCCGCCGAAGTAGGCAATCAGGATGAGTGATAAGGCTAATCCAAAGGTAAATCCTACAAGGTAGATGAAGCCTACTAAGAATCCTGCGGGAAGAATGGTGGCAATAATGAAGAGATAGGTGGGTGAACAGGTGGTAAACACGGGCCCGAGAGCGAGTCCAATCAGAGTATCACCCGCATAACTTTTCTTTTGATAACCAGCGCCAAGTGCTTTGTTGCTGACAATACTTAACTTTTGAATGTATGGGACGCGTGCCCACAGTGAAGGAAAGACAATTGCCATGCCAACTAGGATGATCACTATCCCTGAGAATGTGCTCCAAAACATTTGCGGAATATCAATCAGTAGGGTTGAAGCTTTTAGTAGAAGCGTAAAGAGAATGACAGATATCGAGAGTGATCCGATTACCACTAGCGAACGTCTTGAGATGCTTCGGCCTTCAGTTTCTGAAGAACCGATCACGATTGGTAAAAGAGGTAAGATGCAGGGTGCTAAAACTGTAAGTATTCCAGCAAGGACCGCTATCAAAAAAAAGAGCATAGTTTACTGGACTTCGGCAAGAAGATTTTCGAGCTTTGACCCACCACTCCACTTTTTGATGAGGTTACCGTTTGTGTCTACTTGTACTAAGGTGTGCTGGGTGGTGACGCCGTATTTCTTCTTTAGTTCAGTTTCGGTGTCGTAATCAGCCGTTAAAATAGTAGTACCGGCAGGAATTGCGCTGAGATTTGCTTCAATATCTGCTTTAAGCGCTCGGCAGGACGGACACCAGGTGGCGTTAAAGAAGATGACGACGTCACCGGCTGCTGCTGCTAATTTTTCGGCTGAATAGACTTCATAGGCACCACTTACATTTTGGGTTACTTCAACTTCAGTCACCTCACTAGGTTGCGTAGTTTCCATCTCATTGTTCGTTGTGGTAACGCTGGTTTCCTCTAGTTCTGCCATTGAAGATTCCTCGGTATTTGAAACTACTTGTTTCGTTGCCACATCGTCTTGGTTGATTACAGCGTATCCTATCCCGGCTAATAATATGACTCCAGTAATAATTCCAATGTTTTTGTTCATAATAATATTACGAAATTAATTTTATAAGTGCTTTAATCTTTGAATGCTCAAGAAAAGGTTTGTAGCAGATCATTTGACCCATCCGTTCACTTTCAACCAGTCCCGACATCTCTAAAATTCGTAGATGTTGTGAAGTGGCAGACATCGAGATTCCGACTATTTCTGAAATATCACTGACGCAAAGCTCTTTGGCCTCGAGAAGTGTTTTCATAATGCGGTATCGACTCCAGTCGCCAAGAATTCGAAAAGCTTCACAAAGAGCCAGCTCGTCTTGAAGGGGAGCCAGCTTTTTCTGCAAACTTTCTATTTGTTGCTTGGTTAACATACTTTGATACTTGCGTATACACTAAAATATTACCATGCGAGCGTATTAAGAGACAATAGTCAGGCGTATAGACAGAGAATATTCCATCCTTCTCTAGTGGAACCAAAAATATTGTTTATTTAATTAGCTTTCTAAATTTAGAAAGACAGTAGGGCGACGTCGTAGAGGATGTTCGAACTGTGTTTGAGAAGTTGGGGGACGAGAGTATTTATATTCCAAAGCTAGTACCCTGAGGGTGGTTTCATCTTCTTCCCGAGTTTGCCTAATTTTAGTTCAGTAATTTGGGTTAGCAACGACTTCGTGTAATTTTCTAGATTTACTCTGGTTTGTTCATCGAGAGGTTCAAGAATAAAAGTCAGGGTTTTATCAAAATCGTTTTTGAATTCCTGATTTATGTCTTTCCATTTAATATCCCTGAGAGCTGAAGCCAATTCCTCTTGGTAACGAAGAACTCCTGTCTGTAGTAAGTACGCAATAGCAGGATATCCTAGATATCCTTTCCAGTAAGAACCGTTGTCATTCGTCATAATAGCGTTTTGTTCGGGTTCATAAATGACGTCATAAAATTTATTACCACTGGAAGAAAAACACTTTGCGGTGTTTCCGTCTATTTCCAGTCGGTTGTCGGTAACCGCACCGAGTGCTTCATATATTTTAATGATTGGAGGAGTGTCCCACATAAAAATATTTTATCAGGCTAGAACTAAAAAGTCCCTATAAACTAGAGACCTTTTAGCTAAATTCTCGTTAGGGCGACGTCGTAGAGGATGTTAGAACTGTGTTTGAGAGAATAAACGACACAACCATCTATATTCCTGACTTTCGAAAAACAATACTTGCTTGAGAATAGATGTTTATCTGCTCAATACATCAAGAAACTTGGAGTAATAGAAAACGTGCTCTTTTTTCACTGTCATTGATTTGAGTACCCCAGCACTTTCTAGTTTTTTTAGATAAGTTATTGCTGTATTGCGGTGAACACCAAGTGTTTTTGAAAGGTGGTTGTACGTGTAGAAGGCATTTGAGAATAAGTGGTCAACAAAGTTCACATCGACAGGGAGATGGTTTTTTAGGGCAGTCTCTTTGTATTCATTAATCAAAGACTTCACTGCAACTACAGTGTCCCTAGTGAATAAAGCTTGTTCCTCGACTCCTTTGAGAATAAAAAGTATCCATTCTTTCCAATTGCCTTGTTCTGTTACTTCAGCAAGTAATCTATAGTAGTCACTTCTATGACCAAGGATGTAGCCACTTATAAAAAGAAGCGGGACATCAAGTCTCTTTCGTAAAATAAAATAGAGAACCATTAGGATACGTCCTGTTCGTCCGTTACCGTCTTCAAAAGGGTGAATTGCTTCAAATTGATAGTGAAGAATTGAAGCTTTCACTGTCGTATCAATCTCGTTGTCACTATCGTTGAAATACTCCTCAAGATTTTTGAGTAGTTTTTCAATCGTCGCAACGTCATCTGGTGGAGTATAGATAATTGCACCTGTTGTTCTGTTTTTTATTCGTACAACACCACCTTCAAGTTTTTGACGAATACCCTTCTTCTCTGGTTCGATGATTGATTGAATGCGAACGATGTCGTCGTATGTTAGTGTCCCATTAGTTCGAATTGCTTCAAGACCAGTTAGTAGTGCTTGTCGATAGTACAGAGTTTCTTTCTCTGGAAGACGGATTTCTGTTTCAGACAAGACTTCAGCCTGAAGAACGTCAGAGACTGTTGTATGTATGTTTTCAATTCCGTTACTGGCAACGGCTTCACGAAGAGTGAGGGGTGCAAGAAGAAGTTTTTGGTCAGGCAAAAAGCCAGCCGAGCCTTTTAGTTCAGACAGAGCTATATTGGTTGCATTTACTGCCTTTAGAATATCAACGTCATCATAATTGATGTTTGGGGGTAGAAATGGAAGGTCATTGTATGGCGTCTCTTTTGAATACATATACACAAAAATATAGCATATTTGTGTACATTTGGACAGATTTATACAGTAAGTAGACTTATTTTGTGCATATCTGCAATTATCTACACAAAAAGAGACATTTTCTGTGTTTTACAATTAAGTATCTTCCTGATTAGTGTCGTTTTGGCTAGAACCAAAAAGTCCATCAATTTCAGGAGTTTCTTGGGTGTTTTCTCACTAGGGCGCCGTCGTAGAGGATGTTCGAACTATTTTTAAGGAGAAGGGAGACGATAGCATTTATATCCCTACCTTTAAATGACATGATAGCAAAAGTATGGAAGGTTGCGATGGACGGAACAATTTAAAAAAAGAATAGATGAATTAGAAAGCAATCTATATAAAAAGCAGTCAGGATGATACCCTTGACTTAAACTTATATTCAATATATAATTTCACTTAGTTCTTTGTCTATGGAGAGTCAAAATGCGCGTCGTTTCGATATCTGGCGCTTCTGGTGCAGGAAAGACTACCTTGCAAGAAAAATTAATTGAGTGTTGTGATTATGCTAGAGTATTGTCACATACTACTCGGCCAAGGAGAATTACTGATAGAGAGGGAGAATACCACTATTCATCAGTCTCTGATTTTTTTAGACTCAAAGATTCACTTTGGTCAGTAGAAATTCACGGGAACCACTATTCCACTCAACGAAGTGATTTGTGTAAAGCTGCTGCGCAAGGAAATGGAGCAGTGATTGTAATGAGTGTAGATTGCTTACTTCATCTGAATAAGTTTTGTTTTGCACAAGACATTCAACATATAGCTATCCATTTACTGTCGCCTTCGAAGATGATTTTACGCGAGAGAATGATATCACGAGGTGACGATTGTGGGGATGTAGATCGTCGCGTACATGAATGTAGTGCTTGGGATGATTTGGCTAGAACCATGAAATTTATAAGACTAGTACCTCCCATGTCTCAACTTGAAACGTTTGACCATGTAATGACAATCATTGGTTAGACTTGGTCAAAAGAAACTGGCTTCCGCTGGTTTCTTTTTTTGATATAATAATAAAATATGAAAAAAGTGCAGATTGGTTGTGAGGCTTACATTATAGAAGACAATATGCTCCTTTTGGGGAAGAGAGTTAATGTATATGGTTCAGGTACTTGGGCATTAGTAGGAGGTCATTTAGAATTTATGGAACGAGCAGACAATTGTTTGGCACGTGAACTAAAAGAAGAGATGGGTTTAATACTTGATCCTGGTACTTTTTCCTTATTGGCTGTTACTGATGATTTGCAGCCAGAAAGTGATATCCACTATATTCATATCACATACCGAGTACCGCTAGCTGGATTTGATCCAGGAAAACAAATTGTGCCACCTGTATGCGAACCTGACTCTTGTGAAGAATGGAGATGGTTTCCAGTAAATCAGCTACCGAAAAATATTTTCCCGCCACATGAGAAAATATTAAAAACAATCGCAACAAATAGAATATATTTATCAGAGTGCTTGTAATTAAGGTGCCATTTTGTATACTCTAGTTAGTAAAAAAGAAGAGGAGTACATTACATGAACAGGCGTGGAATAAGAACCCGCTCTGAAGATTTCGGCAGAATTCACTATAATAACGCGACTGATACTTTTTCTGCAGAGATTGAGAAAGTTGGAGCGTGCTTGCCTAGGACTCCAATTGCTGTTTCCTGGATTATCATAGGAGGATGTAATTTACGTTGCATACATTGTTATGGTAATCAGGAGGAATTACCTAGGGAAATGCTCTCAACACAGCAGTGTTTTGAAATTTGCCAGCGATTAGCTGACGCAGAGGTTATGCGTGTGGTTATTTCTGGCGGTGAACCACTGTTGAGGGACGATATCTTTGATATTATCCAACATTTACTACACTCTGGCATTAGTGTCGTTTTGGGTACAAATGGAACTTATATCACGAATCATAATATATCAGCACTCGTAGACTGTACGAGAGTTGAGGTTAGTCTTGATGGCGCAACAGAAATAACCAACAATGCTATTAGACCAGGTCGGTCCAGGAGTGGAAATGCTTGGCTAGAGACAATGAATGCGATTAACATGTGTCTGTCTGCTGGAATAAACTTACGTGTACTAACTGCATTAAATCGACAAAATCAAGTTGAGATCATACAGATTGCTAAACGTTTGTACGAAGAGGGTGTGCGTGACTGGGGCTTGTCTTGGACAGTGTCTGCAGGACGAGCCAGGCATATATTCAATGAACTCAAGCCTGACACAGGGGTTATCTTGGAAGGTTTGAATGCTGCGCGTTCAATGTTTCCTGATATGCTGATTCGGTATTCTGATAGAGTTTCAAAACCGATGTCTCGTTTTTACAGCCTTGTTTTGCCAAACGGACAGTTTGCTACTGAGGATGTTGATTTGGGTCAAAAAGTCATGTTCGGGTCTCTTCTGAGTCGAGAAATAAAAGAGATGTGGAATAGTGATAATTTTGTTCTTGAGCAGCACTTTCAAAAGTGGATTGGAGATCGAATTGTTCGGTGTCCTTGATCTTTACAAGTCGGATTGGTAAAAAGATATCGGTGTTTTCGCACACTGGGCTATCGTCGTATAATAAAGGACCGATTCAAAATTACATCATTTAACACAATTACTCGACACCATTCCAGGTGTCGAGTTTTTTGTAACTTGTATATATAAATAAAAAATAGTTGCGCGTTCGAAGTTTGTTTTTCATAAAGTCGCACTGATTTCATTCATGTTGAAAATTATACCAAAAGTTCGTGATTCTACTTAGGGGTATGAAATGTTAGAACTCAGAAGTCGTTGTATATCTTCACGAAATGAAGATATTTACAGATGGGCGACGTCGTAGAGGATGTTCGAACTGTGTTTCAACGTTTGAACGATACAACGATTGTTATACCTACATTTTAACTATAGTTTTTCACTAGGGTTTGGGACCGAGGCCGCGCTGGCTTCAGGAAGTACAAACGTATAAAGACCATCTTCAGTAAGGTAAAATCGAGGTCCAGTTTTTTCTTGTCCAGGATCTTCCCAAAAATCTTGAGTGCCAAAATTATGATATTGACCTGAGAGGTATTCAATTTTTCCAGATGGAACGTCTGGTATATGTGCTCTTACTCTTTCTCCCATTGGATGATGTTCAGTTTGTTCGTCATTGAAAGTTACTGGCTCTACTTTTGCGTGGAGGTTGCCTGCCACAACCAACGTTGGAGAATCAGAAAGAGCAGCTAGTACATTTTTTGCCATATTTTCGTCACGTGCATCCCAATCCGCTTCTCCTGAACCGTCAAAACAAATAAGTCGTTCAAGTAAGTCCTCATCTTTAACTTTTTTAATAGGGCAAAGTGACCAGCAGTAATTCTACCGTCAGGACTATCTTGAATTGCTCCAAAGTCTATCTCTCCCGTTTCAAGATAGTGTTCAACTATTTCTTTAAGTTCAGACTCCCACTCTAATGCAAGTTGTCTAAATCCAAACTTTTTGAAGAGAGTATAAATTACGTCGACGTTTTCTTTCACGCCGTGCATCTCACCCATAATCAGTAATTTACTTTTATCTAGGCTAGCTAATAGAGCAGAGCTAGCACCTTCGTCGAACACAGCAGGTATTTCCTGTATTAAGATTGAGTTGATTTTTTCAATGAATGCTTCCTTATCTCTTTGGCGATTACTTTCTTGTTTTGGCATTTCACTCATACAAGAAGTATATCAAAGTTTCTAATTTTCATTAGGGGCACAAAATATTAGAACTAATTTGTCTTTGTATATCTTCATATAATGAAGATATTTACTTTTGGGCGGCTACAGGGAATCGAACCCTGATTGAGAGCTCCACAAGCTCCAGTGTTAACCGTTACACCATAGCCGCCATGTCTCTTTGACTCGATTTAGGATCGAAGTCAGTGCCGATAGTTATACCTATTTTTATAGTAAAAGTCGAGTCCTGGTTTGAGTAACAAAAATAATAGTGCTACACTTTTAAGTATTCATTATGGAACCAGAGCCTCTAATGGCCTCGCTTTTTTTCACCTTTATGATTGGTGCTGGAATTGGCTTTTATCTAGCCCGCTTCTTTTTTTAGACGTTTGTAAATCAAAACACTACCTATGACGATAAAAACTATAGTCGGAATGATTTTTTTGTTCAGCCTTTGCTTGCTACCCCAAGGGCTGTTGGCGCAGGAGGTGCATCAAGAATTTCAAGGAACGGTCAAGGCTGAAGTGCTAGAAATCTTAGAACAATACGAGCGAATTATTATGGGTACTGCCGCTAGTACGACCGTGCAGCAAATGAGAATCGTGCTTAAGAGTGGAGAAAAGGCCGGGGAGGTAGTACGACTGGACAATGATTTGGTGGTACTCTCGCCAGGAGACAGTATTTTTGTCGATCATTTTTTAGCTATTGATGGTACGGAATACTATTTGTTTAAAGATGTGGAAAGACGTATGCCACTGGCCTTAATCGTCGGTATTTTTATTGTTTTGGTGGTTTGGCTTTCGGGTCTCCAAGGAGTGCGAGCCTTACTGAGCTTGGTTTTGAGTATTGGGTCCATTCTGTTTATTTTGATTCCTGCACTTTTGGCGGGTTATTCTCCAGCTTTAACCAGCTTAGCGATTGCCGGGGTAATCTTAAGGGTGACCCCTTTTTTGACTCATGGTTTTAAACCCCGTGTCTTTGTTACTTTCTTGGGGACTTTTGGCTCGGTCTTGGTCACTTGTTTAATTGCTTGGGTATGGGTTTCGTGGATGCGCTTCACCGGTTTTGGTGACGAAGCCTCCGTCTATCTGAATTTTGCTAGTGGGGGAACACTTGATTTAACCGGACTACTTCTTGGCGGTATTATCATCGGCTTACTGGGTGTACTTGATGACGTGTCGATAACTCAGGCATCAGTAGTACAAGAGTTAAAGGCGGCTAACCCAAGCTTTGGTTTTAAAGAATTATATCTGCGGGCACTGCGAGTGGGGAAGGATCACGTGGGTTCTTTGGTTAATACCTTGGCTTTGGCTTACGTTGGAGTTTCTTTGCCTTTGATTTTATTTCTTTCGTACTCAGAAGCTTCAATGCTGGTCCTCATTAATCAAGAAATAGTAGCAGCGGAAATTTTACGTATCGTGGTCGGTAGTATTGGACTTCTCTTGGCCGTGCCGCTGACGACAGCATTAGCAGCCTGGTATTTTAAAGATAAGTCTGTCTGCGAAAATGATGCTTGCGGACATAATCATGGGCACTCACAGTCCCATTCTCACTAATTATTTGTAGTTGTCTATTTTGGAAGCTACAATGTGACAAAAGTAGACTTAGTTAATAAAACATATGAAAAACTTCATCCAAGAATTTAAAGCCTTCGCCATGCGAGGCAATGTTGTCGACTTAGCGGTGGCGGTAGTCATTGGTGGGGCATTCGGCAAAATCGTTACCTCTTTAGTAGGGAACATTGTCATGCCTTTAGTCGGGATTTTACTCGGTGGAGTTGATTTTAGTGGCCTATCAGCAAAAATAGGTGACTCGGTACTCACTTACGGCCTCTTCCTCCAAAGCGTCTTTGATTTTATTGTGATTGCTTTTGCCATCTTTTTGGCGATTAAAGCTTTAGCTAAGTTAAAGAAAGATAAGGACGAAGAAATTAAGGTAGAAAAGACCAAAGAACCGTCTGAAGAAGTTCTTTTGCTCCGCGAAATTCGTGATCGTCTGAGCCAGTAAGACAATTTCTAATTTATTTTTGAGGGTGTACCTCTTGTTCCTTTTGGAGGAGATATTTTTCATATTAATGCTGACTACTGAGAAGTGCTAAAAAGTTTTGAGACACAATTTACCTCATTCTAAAACACTTTTGGCTACTGCCTAGTACCCAACTAGTCAAAAAATCATTCTAACTCGGGAACCTTGTTAGTTATCCACAGAAAAACCACAGGGGAAATTAAAAAAGTCTTGCTTTAAGCCATGAACAAAAAATAAATGTTTTCCTAGATAATGGTATTATCTAGGAACGCACGAGTTTCTCCACCGTGTGTCGGAGGTAACTATGACACAATGTTTTGTTGGCCCATGTATGTGCAACATGGTGTTGTCTCTAGCTACTTCATCTTTCTTAAACCTAACTGTGCAACAATGATAAAAAGTTGCGCCACCAGCAATTATGTTTGTGAGAGATAAACACTGAGTTTTATTAACACATTAGCCACTAATGAAATATGGAAATCAGGAACATTCGAAAGCGTCACGGTTCAGTTCAATCTTTCAACATTG
>DAOLBU010000016.1:7292-22987 GCA_035324355.1 Minisyncoccota bacterium | reverse complement strand
CCGAATTATTGTCTATCCATTAGGGAAAGTTAAACATTAATTATTGTCTATAACGAAAAGGTTGCTAAAATACAGATATTTGCTATAGTTCTGTCCACATATGAAAGCAGATATTCATCCAACAAATTACCGACCAGTAATCTTTAACGACAATTCAAGTGGCGAACGTTTTCTTATTGGCTCAACCATCGAAACAGATGTAACCGACAAGTGGACTGATGGAAAGGAGTACCCGCTAGCAACAGTAGACGTTTCTAGTGCTTCACACCCATTTTACACAGGACAAGATAAGGTGATGGACACAGCCGGACGAGTAGAGCGATTTAAAGCTCGAGCCTCACAAGCCACCTCTAGACGAAAAAAGGCCGCTTAACTTAAAAGACCGTTTTAGCGAAGTGCGCTTTACGGTCTTTTTGTATATAGTGTAGACTATAAAATAGTATGCAGTACGATCACGAAGAATTACAAGCTTTCCGAGAAAATCATAAGACGCAATTTACTGCGAGTCAGTTTGATGATATTGCCAAAAAAATTGAATCGTCTAAAGACCTAGCTAGTGAAGATCCAGAAATGGCTGCCTTGGTGGAGGAAGAAATTACCGCTTTGACTACACAATTAGATTATTATTACCAAGAGATGAAACAGATTGCTGCGGCTGATAAGGTAGAAGACGAAAAACCTTACGGGGTGGTTTTGGAAGTCAGGGCAGGGGCTGGTGGGGACGAGGCAGCTCTCTTTGCTGAAGAGTTAGCTCAAATGTATTTAGAGTATTCAACTTTGCAAGGTTGGCTCTATAGTGTAGAAAGTGAGTCACGAAGTACTTCTGGAGGCTATAAGGAAGCCGTTTTTGAGATTTTAAATCCAAAGGTTTACGATGACTTACGTTATGAGACCGGTGTGCATCGGGTGCAAAGAATACCTATGACCGAAAAAGCTGGTCGCATCCATACATCCACTGCTTCGGTTGCTATTTTGCCACTCCGCCGCAAACCAAAAGTAGAAATCAACATGACGGATATCTTAATGGAATTTTCCCGTTCCGGGGGTGCTGGAGGCCAAAACGTTAATAAGGTAGAGACGGCCGTGCGGTTGGTACATAAGCCGACAGGAATAGAAGTACGTAGTCAAAGTGAGCGCTCGCAGCTTAAGAATCGGGAAAAGGCGATGAATATATTACAGGCAAGAGTAGAGGCTCAACACGAAGAAGAAGAGACTAGAAAACACGCTTCAGAGCGAAAAAATCAGATTGGGACAGGAGACCGGTCTGAAAAGATTAGAACTTACAATTTCCCACAAAATCGTATTACTGACCATAGAATTAAGGAGTCTTGGCATAACATTGAGGGAATTATGGGAGGTCATTTGGACCCAATTGTGGAAGCTTTGAAAAAAGCTAGTGCTGGAGATGAGGACGGAGATATTGAAGTAGTTGCGTAGCCTTTTTTATTATGATAAGCTCTCGAAGCTTAAGCGCAATGCGCTTTTTTGCTTAGTATTAATTATGTCATCACAAACTAACAACCAATCATTAATCGAACGCCTTTTTGGAGTGGGTGCGCATTTCGGTTTTAAAAAGAGTCGACGTCACCCAAGCATTGCACCATTTCTTTTCGGTACTAAAGAAGGTAACGATATCTTTGACCTAGAAGCAACTTCAGTTTTAATCGAAAACGCTAAGACAATTTTACGTGAGGCTGCGGCCAATGGTAAGACTGTACTTTTTGTTGGTACTAAAAGTGAAGTAGTGGAAAGTGTTAAAGCTACCGCACTTAAGGTTGAAATGCCTTACGTGGTCAATCGTTGGATTGGTGGCATGCTCACTAATCTTGGTGAAATCAAAAAGCGAATAATGCGAATGGAAGAGTTGGTTCGTGAAGCTGAATCAGGTGAACTAGAAAGAAAGTACACTAAAAAGGAGCGACTACTACTTAGTCGCGACCTAGCTAAGTTAAATCATAATTTCTTAGGTATCAGCAAAAATGTTAGAACTCCTGACTTCATGGTAGTGGTGGACCCACGACACGACGCTATTGCGGTAAAAGAAGCTAAGCAAATGAAAGTGCCAGTAATTGGAATTATGAGTTCAGATTGTGATGTCTCTCTTATTTCTCATCCGATTCTAGTAAACGATGCTCTACAGGGAAGTGTTAATTTGGTACTAGCTGAGTTAGCTGGAGCGATTGCAGAAGGTAAAGCAGCTTATGTACCAAAAGTGGCGGCACCACGCACTGACGTCCGACCACGAGCGGCTTAAATTTAACAGAGAGGGAAGAGAAGGGTTTGTTCTTGTCAATAAATAATCAATAAAGCAATAATTATGGAAATCACATCAGCGCAACTCAAAGAACTTCGTGATAAGACTGGTATTTCGGTCATGCAATGTAAGCGAGCTCTGGAAGAGGCCGAGGGTGATATGGATAAAGCAGTGATTATTCTTAAAAAGAAGCGGAGTGAAGCAGCCGAAAAGAAATCAGATCGTGAACTTGGAGCAGGCGCTGTAGGCGTTTATGTTCATAATACTAATGAAGTAGCGGCAATGGTCCTTTTGGCATGTGAGACAGACTTTGTGTCAAAAAATCAAGAGTTTGTGGCGCTGGCCAAAGAAATTGCTATGCAAGTAGCGGCTACTGACCCAAAGTATGTTAGTAAGGATCAAATCCCAGCCGAAGCTCTAAAAAAGGCTGAGGAAGTGTTTGCTACTGAAGTTGTCGGTAAGCCAGCAGAAATGCAAGCTAAGATTCTTGAAGGTAAAATGTCTGCTTATTTCAAAGAGCAAATTCTTTTAGAACAACCATTTATTAAAAATCCCGATACAACTATCTCTGAAATGATTTCGGGAGCAGTACAAAAGTTTGGTGAGAATGTGAGTGTGGCTCAAATTACACGCGTCTCAGTTAAATAACCTGCATCGTCCGTATGCCTGGTCTTGGATATATACTACTACTGAATCTCGGGCTCTTTGTTATTTTTGCTTGGATTTTTACTTTAGAGCAAACACGGCAGCAGCGTTTATTTTTACCAAACATACGGGCCAGACTTGATCAAGTGACAGAAAAGACGATTGATTTTTTGTCACGAAAAATCAACTATGTGGGCAGGCATATAATTAAATTGTCTTGGTACTACGGCCTTCATCGCTTACTTCGGATGATTTTAGTTAGTTTAGTAAAGACTTATGATCTCTTGGAGGCAGTTTTTACTGAGAATCGTGACCGAGCTCGACGTTTAAAAATTGAAAAGAAGAACATTGATCAAAGTAGCTCCCATCTCGGACAGGTGGCAGAACATAAGACAGCTACTGCCCTCAGTGATAAACAAAAGAAGAAGTTACTACAAAAGAAGCTTGAACGCGGATAAAAAAGTTGCGAATTTTTTAAAAACCGGCATAATGGCAGACGCACCAGTTGTTGAAACAAAGTGCCATCTTGGCTCATTGGGAGAGTTAAAACAGTATGGTTACTGTTTTAAAGTTTTGGAAACATTACAAAACGACTCTGCAAAGATAAGATAAATTTAATGTAGAGGAAGGTATTGCCATCTTAGCTCAGTTGTGGAGGTGAGACAGTCTGGGAGACTGTCGAACGGTTTGTAAACATTTACAAAACGACTCTGCAAAGATAAGATAAATTTAATGTAGAGGAAGGTATTGCCATCTTAGCTCAGTTGGTAGAGCAACGGTTTTGTAAACCGTGGGTCGTCAGTTCAAATCTGACAGATGGCTCAGAATAAGTGACGCTAAAATCTTAGCCAGTTGGGAGAGTTAAAACATTATGGGATACTGTTTTAAAGTTTTGTAAACCGTGGGTCGTCAGTTCAAATCTGACAGATGGCTCAAAGCTAGAGTCGCGAGGCGAGTGAAGCGAGTATGAAACCATAAAAAACGGCTGCGAAAAGTTCACTTTTCCGCAGCCGTTTTTTATGGTTTCGGTCCAGCGTTTTAGCTGGACGTCCTCATGACCAAGTGTGACCATTCTGTGTGCTTGTCATATAGATGGCAATTATCCTAGGTCCGGACTAGTAACATTTATCTATCTCTGAAGATAGATAAAGCCCATTGTATAAATATTTTTATGAGACGGTTTTTGTATAAAATTCTATTATTTCACTAATTAAGAAGATTGCCACAATATATAACCAAACCCTTTATTTATAGCCACTTTTAGTGTAAAGTAAGGTATCTTTATCTATGAGCACTCCTGACCAAAATCATCTATTGCCGTACGCCAGGAGAGAGGACTTCCATGTTGGTCGAGCGACAGAATTTACTGGTAAAAAACGCTTTTTCTACCGCTGCTTGGAAATATTACCTGGACTAGCATCTTGGACCACTCTAATTGGTGTAGTGCTTTTATCTATCTACGCTCCATTTATAGCTGCCTACTTTGTGATTGCTTTTGCTATTTTTTGGGTTTTAAAAACTGCTTTTCTTTCTTATCACTTACGGTACAACTGGAAACGTCTTAGGCATCACATGTCGCTGGATTGGCAGGAGATGATTGGACGCTTTGAATATACTCATCTCCATCACGTCGTAATTTTACCTTTTTATAAAGAACCAGCTTCGGTTGTGGCTCATAGTTTGGAAGCTTTGAGTAAAGTTAAATATGACTTAAGAAAAATTATCGTGGTCTTAGCGGCGGAAGAGCGGGCTGGTGAACATGCGCATGAAGTCAGTCAGCAGATGAAAGAGCAGTTCGGAAATGTTTTCGGACATTTTGTTATCTCTATCCATCCTAAAGATCTGCCCGGAGAAATGCCTGGTAAGGGTTCTAATGCTGCTTTTGCTGCCGAGCAGGTCCGAACGCAAGTTCTTGATCCAAAAGGTCTGTCGTATGCTGAGACTTTAGTTTCTATATTTGATATTGATACTGTCCTGTACCCCGATTATTTTAATTGTCTGGTGTGGCATTTTTTGACGGCTGAGAATCCATTAAAAAGTTCCTTTCAACCGGTGCCTATTTTCAATAACAATATCTGGGAAGCTCCGGCCGTGGCGAGAGTCGTGGCTATGAGTAGTACTTTTTGGGAAATGGTCCAACAAGAACGACCGGAACGAATGGCTACGTTTTCCTCTCACTCAGTTAGCTTCCAAGCCCTTTATGAAGTGGGGTACTGGCAGACGAATATGGTTAGCGAAGACTCCCGTATCTTCTGGAATTTATTGATTGCCAACAATGGTCAATATAATGTTATTCCTTTATCTTATCCCGTATCGATGGATGCTAATGCCGCTCCGACTCTTTGGAAAACAATTGGACAAATCTATAAGCAGCATCGACGGTGGACATACGGAGTCGAGAATCTTTGTTATATTCTGTATCACTTTACGCAAAATACTAGCATCCCACTAAAAAAGCGAATCATTGTGTCTCTCCAACAAGCTGAGGGATATTGGTCACTGGTAACCAACCCCATTATGCTCTTTATTCTTGGGTGGGCACCAATTTTTCTTGGCGGGCAAGAATTTCACCAGACTGTTCTCTCATACAATTTACCAATCGTAGTTCGCGATTTGTTGATTCTTGCAATGTTTGGTTTAGTGATTTCTTCAGTCATCTCACTTAGTTTGATACCACCTCGTCCACAAACTGCAAGTCGATTTCGATATTTAGTGATGGCTTTGCAGTGGATTATGGTGCCTGCCACGATGATTATCTTTAGTGCCATTCCTGGCCTCGATGCACAGACACGATTAATGTTTGGTCGCTATATGGGATTTTGGGTAACCCCAAAGTCACGGTAAAATATTTTTATGAAACCTTTAGTACAACCTCTGGCAAAATGGCAACGAACATTAATTTTCATACTTCTTCTAGTAGCCTTTTTAGTGAGTCTGCCGGCATTTATGTTTTACGCTACCGGCTATCGATATGATGTTTTTTCTGATAAGCCTACGATAACTGCTACTGGAGGATTATACATTTCAGCTGAGGCGCCAAATAGTTTAATTTATATAAATGAAGCCGAAGTGACAAACGCTCGGGTTTTTCGACGAGCTTCTTATATTCAAGGGTTAAGACCGACAATACATCGGGTACATGTTCAGTCAGTTGGTCTGCATACTTGGGTAAAAGAATTAATTGTTTTGCCACATATTGTGACTGAAGCTGAAGCATTTAATCTCCCTTTGCGTCCACAAATTAGACCGGTAACTGAATTTTCTTCAGTTCGGGGCGAGAATATCGTATTGACGACTAGTACTAGTAATGTGGAGAGTGTATTAGAGAAAGCTTCGAGTTCGGTGCCTATAATCCTAGCTACCACTACTGCTACTAGTTCGTACTTAACTAACTCCGAATTCTCTGTGCTCGAGATTTTGTTTGCCGAGCAAGAACAGCTTGAGAAGCTAAATGTGTCAGAACAGAATAACAAACCTTTTTCCTTTGCCACTACCACGGCCACTACTTCACTAACAGAGATAGCAACTACCACTAAACAAAGAGGGAATTTAACTTTATATCAAAAAGGGGAGGATATTTTTGTAGCAATCTCTCCTTTTGTAAGTAAGCCACCTCACTATTTCTGTGCTCCAAGTACTTTACCTGAGTATCTGACTTCGCTGGGGAGTACGCCTAATGACACTGACACCCTAGTTACAGAAACTGATTTGATTGAAGACGACCGATCAACTGTTTTAGAAACTTGTCGGTCAGAAATTAAAATCGATCGCCAAGGACAAACAATCATAGCTTTTGATTTTTTACCAGAAAACCCCAATTTGATATTACTCCACCTCAATGAGGGAATTTATGTAGTTGAAATTGATGATCGATCTTGGCAAAATGCCCAAAATTTGTATGCTGGCTCAGAATTAAAAATGTTGGTCTATGGGGGGAGTATCTTTGTCAAAGAAAACGACTTCTTGTTTGAAGTGCTGACTGAAATTCCGACAAAATAAGATTATGATAAACTATCTATATGTCTAATCAGGAAGGTCATAAGCACTTAATGTCACAAACAGTTGCGGAGATTAATTCTATATTTTCCGAGATCGGTTTTGTGTTTGCGGAAGGACCAGAGCGAGAAAAAATAAGCTTTAATTTTGATTACCTTAATGTTCCTAAAGATCATCCTTCGCGTGATATGCAAGATACTTTTTATTTGGAGGCAGACCCTGAGTTGGTAATGCGTACTCATACTTCTCCGGTGCAGATTCGGTATATGCAAAATCATCAACCACCCATTCGGATGATCTGTCCGGGTAAAGTTTTTCGTAACGAAGCAACTGATGCGACTCACGAGGCGCAGTTCTTCCAAATTGAAGGTTTGATGATTGATAAAAATATTTCTTTGCGACATATGAAAGGGGTCCTAGAGTATTTTTTCACTAAGTATTTTGGTGATACGGTAGAAGTCCGTTTTCGGCCAAGTTTTTTTCCTTTTGTGGAGCCAGGAATTGAAGTGGATATGAAGATAGAGGCCAATAAAAATAATAAATTATCTGGACGATGGATTGAGATTATGGGAGCAGGAATGGTGCATCCAAACGTGCTACGGGCTGCAGGTGTAGATCCCGAGGTCTATCAAGGTTTTGCCTTTGGTGGGGGAATTGATCGTTTGATTGTTTTGCGGTATGGACTCGATGACATTCGATTGATGTATAACGGAGATTTAAGGTTTGTAAATCAGTTTTAATCCGTAGAGATAAAATACAATGAAATTTTCTTATAACTGGCTTCAAGAGTATTTTGAACAAAAGCTTCCATCACCTGAGGTCTTGGGTGATTTAATAACCTACCATTCTTCTGAGATAGAGGAGTTGATTCCTGTTGGGGACGACGTTACTTTAGACGTGAAGGTATTACCAGACAAGTCAGCTTGGTTGATGTCACATCGGGGTTTGGCAAAAGAAATTTCCGTGATGTTAGACCAACCACTTAAGCAAGATTTGTTGAACAAGAAATTGGATATTATTTCCCCAGAGAAAATCTCAATTAAGCGAGAGACTGAGAAGTGTGATTTTTATAGTGCGGCCTTATTAACTGGAATTAAGGTTGGACCGTCGCCGGAATGGTTGGTGAAAAAATTAGCTACTGTTGGTCAACGTTCAATTAATAATATTGTCGATGCTACCAATTATGTAATGTTTGAGCTCGGGCAGCCGTTGCATGCATTTGATGCCGCTAAAATCGGAATGGTTGAAAACACCTATGCGATTAGAGTCAGAACCGCTACATCAGGTGAAAAAATCACTGTTTTGACTGGTGAAGAGTTTGCCTTGACTACTAGTGATATGGTCATTACTGACCAAAATAAGGGTTCGCTTTTAGGTATTGCCGGTGTTAAAGGTGGAGCAGCCGCAGCCGTCGATATTAATACAACAGCCGTGATTTTGGAGTCAGCTCACTTTGATCGGAAAGAGATTAGGCATACAGCCAAAAGTTTGAAATTAAACACAGATGCTTCAAAGCGATTTGAAAATGGCATTAAGGCAGCCGTGGCACCGATTGCGCTTTTGCGAGTGATTGATTTCATTATGGAGGTGGCGGGTGGGGAATTGGTGGCAGTTAATGCTTCCGGGGAAATGGACACCAAGACATCTTCCGTAATAGTTTCGCTTGAAAAAATTAATTCAGTTCTAGGACTCGAACTTACAGTGAGTGATATTACTTCTATTTTAGATCGCTTTGCTTATGAGTATCAGGTGAACGGAGAGCAATTTAGTGTTACTCCGCCATTTGAGCGGGATGACTTAGTCTTGGCTGAGGATGTAATTGAAGAAATTGGTCGAATGTATGGCTTGGATAAAATTAATGCAATTCCACCTTCGGTAATGCCAGTGAAAGAATACAATGCTCGACACTATTACTCGGAAAAGATTAGAACTGTCTTAGTGAAACTGGGCTTTTCTGAAGTCTATACTAGTTCATTCAGAAACAAAGATAAGGTTAAACTAGCAAATGCCTTAGCGTCTGATAAAGAATACTTACGAAGTACTTTAGTAAGTAACCTCAGTGAAGTAAGAATAAATAATATTCCGCATCGTGATTTGCTTGGCTTAGTAGCTGTAAAGATTTTTGAGATTGGTACCGTCTTTGATAAAGAATCTGAAGAATTTAGAGTGGCTTTAGCGGTCCAGACTGGTACCACTTACAAGGCTAAGGTTGATGATGGTTTAGTGAAGGAAGCACTAGCTGCTCTTGGTGAGGAGCTAGGTGTCGACATCAACTTAATGCATAGTGAAGAAGGGGTTGTTGAATTTTCCTTAGATAAGTTACTCAAACAACTCCCACCAGTCACTAAGTATGAAATACGGGGAGACTCAACTTATAATACTTACGAACCTTTTTCGGTTTATCCAGCTATGAGTCGCGACGTCTCCTTTTGGGCAACAAATCAAGTGGCTGAAACAGAAATACAAACGCTACTTCAAAAAAACGCTGGTCCTTTGTGTGTGAGAGTGACACATCTAGATACGTTTACCAAAGATAATCGTACTTCATATGCTTTTCGGTTAGTTTTCCAGGCTCTTGACCATACTTTGACCGATATTGAACTGGAGCCAGTAATGGAGAGAGTTTATCACGCGATTAAGGCTTTAGAATGGGAGGCTAGGTAAGAGCTTTTTGGTTGATTTAAGCCCTAAAAATCAACCTCAAAAAGAGGGTTTTTACTCTGGATTTACAGGTTAGTTTTCCTTAAACTAAAAAACATATTTTCGCAGCCCACATCGTCTGATTTCTCCCTGCGAGGGTCCACCACAAGAGTATTTCCATTTTTATATTCCCTTCGGTCATTAAAAATTAGGTCAGAATCACCCTTGTGTCTGCATAAGGAAAATATAGTCGCCTAAAGGCTCTTTATTTCTCCTTTGCAGGCCGCTACAGCTGCCCGCTCCCTTTGGGGTCGCGGCTCAGCTAAGCGTCTGCATAAGGAAAATATAGTCGCCTAAAGGCTCTTTATTTCTCCTTATGCTATAATGTATCATCAATTTAACGTTAATAACTTTACTTCAGCATGCCAGAGAAAAAAGAAAAGAAAGGAACTTATGATGCGTCATCAATTTCAGTCTTAGAGGGACTTGAGCCAGTACGAAAGCGTCCAGGAATGTATATCGGCACGACTGGTCCAGAAGGTCTACACCACTTAATTTGGGAAGTTTTCGATAACTCACGTGATGAGGCGATGGGTGGTTTTGCTAATCGTGTTGAGGTAGCGCTACTGCCTGGCGGTTACGTTCGTGTGGCTGATAATGGTCGTGGTATTCCGGTTGATATTCATAAGCAGACTGGCGTCTCAGCCCTCGAGACCATTTTGACTGTACTCCATGCGGGCGGTAAGTTTGGCGGCGAAGGTTCGGGTTACAAAGTGTCTGGCGGTCTTCATGGTGTGGGTGTTTCAGTAATGAACGCTCTCTCGTCACATGTAATTGTAGAAGTACATCGCGATGGTGGTTACTATATGCAAGAGTACTCAATCGGTGTACCAAAATACAAAGTAAAAAAAGTTGGTCCTTCAAAGTTACAAGGTACCGCTGTGACGTTTCAAGCTGATGCTACTATTTTTCCCGAAACAACTTTCGACTTTAAGAAAGTGGTAAACCACCTTCGACAACAAGCTTACTTAGTGAAAGCAATGCAGATGTCGGTAATCGATGCTCGTTTAGCTGCTGGTGAAGCAGCAGCAGTGCATGCTTCTGAAGATAAAAATTTGAAGAAGTTTATTGATAGTATTAAAGGAAAACAATATCTCACCGATGAACATCTTGAAGTGCCACATCAACATTTTTACTTTGAAGGGGGCTTGCGTTCTTTAGTAGCCTTTAATAATCAGTATCAAAAGCCAGTACATAAGAATATCTTTTATATTGAGAAAAATGAAATTGATTCTAAAGTGATGTCGGTAGAAGTTGCTTTGCAGTATGTTGATGATATTTCGGCGCGAATTTCTGCTTTTGCTAACAATATTTACAACTCAGAACATGGAACTCATATCACTGGCTTTAAAACAGCTTTAACCCGGACTTTAAACAACTACGCCCGTAAGAATAATTTCTTCTCAGTTAAAGACAAAGATACTGGCTTTACCGGCGATGATGTCTTGGAGGGAATTACAGCTGTGGTGTCAGTAAAGATGCCAGACATTCAGTTTGAAGGGCAAACTAAAGCCAAGCTCGGTTCGGTGGAAGCCCGTGGAGCTGTGGAATCTGTATTTGGTGAAGCCTTCTCTGCCTACTTAGAAGAAAATCCAGACGACGCAAAGGCCATCATCAATAAGGTGGTAATTGCTGTTAAGGCCAGAAAAGCGGCAAAAGCAGCAAAAGATAGTGTGCTTCGAAAGGGGGCGCTAGAAGGTATGTCCCTTCCTGGGAAATTGGCTGACTGTCAAAGTAAACGAGCCGAAGACTCAGAATTATTTATTGTGGAGGGAGACTCAGCGGGAGGTTCAGCTAAAATGGGACGTGACAGAAAAACTCAGGCTATTTTGGCTTTGCGTGGAAAAATTCTTAATGTGGAGCGGGCTCGAATTGATAAAATGTTAGCTTCTGAGCAAGTGAAGAATGTGGTCATTGCTCTCGGAACTGCTATCGGCGATGTCTTTGATATTTCTCGACTGCGTTACCATAAGGTGATTATTGCTACTGACGCGGACGTTGATGGGGCCCATATCCGCACGCTGCTTCTGACCCTCTTTTACCGTTATTTCAAACCGCTAGTGGAAGGGGGCTTTATCTACATTGCTCAGCCACCACTCTATAAAATCCAAAAAGGCAAAGAAATAAAATATGCTTTTACCGATCAAGAGAAATTTTCTATTTTAGAAGGGATGGGCGTTGATGTATCAAAGGAGGAGGAGGCCACTGAAGAGGTCGAAGAAGAGGTGGGTGAAGTAGCTGAGACTGCTAAGAAGGTGAGTAAGGTTCGAATTCAACGCTACAAGGGTCTAGGAGAAATGAATGCTGACGAACTTTGGGAGACAACCATGAACCCTGAATTTAGAATCCTTAAACAAGTTAATATTGACGATGCGCTTTTGGCAGATAAAGTCTTTGACATCTTAATGGGAACCGACGTCTCTAGTCGTAAATCGTTTATTCAATCCAACGCAAAGATGGCTAATCTGGATATTTAAGAAAGAGTTAAAACAAAAAGGCGCCAACTTTGTTGGCGCCTTTTTTTATTTGGGAAATACTACTTTACAGTAGCTGACCAATCAAAACTATTATTTCTTTGATTTGAATCACTGTTAGTTAGGACCTCAACCGAGAAATTTTCTGTACCTCGATCACTGATAGCTCCAAAAGCGACAGTGACGGTAGTTCTTTCGTTTGGTTTCAACGCTAGTTGTTTGGGCGATTCATAATTCGTATTGCCTGGTAGTTTTGCTTTGAATGACCAATCACCTGAGGTTTTAGTTCCAATATTTTTAATCGAAAATTGGATAGCGCCTTCAATATTTCGTGTCAGGGTGCCGGTATTAATGAAGCGACCGTAGTTATCGGTTCGTCCAACACCAAGGTAAGTAATTGCTAAGTCAGTATAACCATTTGGGTTAGATACCGGCAGGACATAGCTGTATTGGTATTGATAAGTTGGAGATCCGACAGTTGGTTTAGGTTTAGCAGGAGTCGTTACTGGAGTCGTGGTTGCTGTTTCTGGTCCAGTAACTGAATCCTCTACTCCAGGTGTAGTTGTGGCTAATCTCGAATTTATCACTGGCAAACTTTCTTTCACTACTAGAGATGGGTTAAGTTCGTTTTTCTTATAATAAGAGATAGTGTAGAAAAAATTAGTTTCAAATTGTTTTTCCGAGTTAATTACTAGATCAACGCTAGAGACGTTTCCGAGATCAAAAGTTTTACCACAATCAGCATTAGTGAACTGACTTACTGTAGTCTTAAGATCTACTGATAGTCCTTCAGCACATTCATAACTAAAGGTATAAGTACCACTATTTAGTGGACTCCAACTGATTACCGTTACTGCACCAGAGTTGGCTGGTTGCGCTGGAACGTCGATTTCAAGCAGAGGTGTCTCCTCTGACTTGTTAGGATCGTAGTTGTGGACCGAGTCAGCTAAAGAGGCTAGGGAAGTGACGGCGTTTGGAAACACTTTGACTATCTGCACTGCTAACCAAGCGATTAAAATAATTATTGCTAATAAGCCCAATACGGCTAAAGTTTTGATCATCCCTTCTTTCTTCTCAGGTGTGACGTTATTCATGTTGCGAACGCTACCATAAACCACAAATAAAGTCAAGCTTCAGTGGCCTAGGTTCCATAAATAATTGCAACCAATCTATTAAAATAGAGCGGTATGGCAAAAACACAAACAAACGTCTTTTAGAGATTGAGTATCAGTTAAACACTCGACCCCGGAAACGACTTGGTTATTTATCCCCGTATCAAGTATACTACCAGAAAACAGGGATTGATTTAGAGGAAATTACAAGACAGAGGTTAGTTGCATTAGATTCTGTAATCTAGCGGTAAAGTGAGGGGTTAATGTAAAAAATACATTGACTTTTTTGTAAAGTGTGCTATCATAGTAAGTATGAATGTAAACTCATTATCTGAACTAACTGATGCCGTATTGGCCCGCAAGGTTTCTTTCTTGGTGGTATTTTTTATGGTTTTTTTGTTTAGCTACGCCATCTTGTCGTGGTTGGATATTTTGCCTGAATTAGTGGAAAAGCCCGAAGAAAATGAGTCTGCTTTGACTATTGAGATAGAGGAGCCAGTAGTACCGGCTGTGGTTCCTCCTGTGGTGAAGCCAGAACCGGTTAACCCTGTCTATCCAACTAATCTCTATATTGCCGCCTTAGACCGAAATATAACGGTACTTAACCCTACATCCCGTAATATTAATGATTTAGATGCGGCTTTACTAAGGGGAGCTGTCCGTCACCCTGATTCGGCGACTTTAGAGCGAGCGGGAACAGTTTTTATACTAGGACACTCGAGTTACTTGCCAGTTGTCCGAAACAAGGCTTTTCAAGCTTTTAATGATATCCAGAAGCTTAAATGGGGTGATTTAATTGAAGTCACAACGGCTGAGGGTCTGTATATCTATCGTGTCGACAAGGTCTATCGAGCTAACGCTCAAGATGTCACCGTTCCGATTGCTGGACAGGAAAAACGCTTATTTTTAGCCACTTGTAACAGTTTTGGGAGTATTGACGACCGCTACATTGTTGAGGCTGAATTGCTTGAAACCAAGCTTTATTAGTTAGAGGGTGTTTTCAGGCGAGGCTTGACAAATCAATATTTATGATATATTATATACCTAATAAATCGTTCTCAAAAGTAGAGTTGTTCTCTGACACACTTAAAACATGAAATTAAAGCGGACTATCAACCCTTGAACAAGGGTAGCGGTAATCGTACTTTTCATTACTCTTGCGTACATTGGTGTAGGTGGGAGTATAAAAATTATGAATTATAAATATTTTGTTATGACGAAAATTACTCAATTTCTAAATCTAAAGAAAATCATGCCAGCAATGGTAGTTTTTGCTGTTTTAATAACAGTCTTTAGCGTAAGTTCCTACGATCCATATAATGAGCTCACTATTCTGACTCCAGAAAATGCCCAAGCGGCGTTAGTGGCTGGTAGTGTAGTCGATAAAAGTGGAAGTGCTCCTGCGGCACCAGACGTGAATTTGGTCTGTAATATTTCGGTGAATGGTAATAGTAACGCCACAGTTAACCCAGGGGAGAATGCTGTTATTTCCTGGCAAGTAGAAGGTTATGGTCAGGTAACTCTAACACATCCGGATGGTCGGGTGGAGTCTGTGCCAAATTCTGGCTCAGTGACAGCAAACAATATTCAGACCAATCTCACCTACACCATTCGGGCGCAATATAATGACGGTAATGGTTTTACTGCCACCTGTAACCAATCAGTTAGAGTCTTTTGTGTAAATCCTCCTCCACCGCCACCATTACCCGAGTGTGTGTCTTTCACTGCTTCAGACCCTACGATTACTCCTGGTCAATCTGGTGTTGTGACGATAGACTGGATTACGCGACATGCTGTGAGTGCTTCAATCAATCAGGGTATCGGTCCAGTATCGGTACCTAGTGGTACGAGGATTGTTAACCCAACCGTGACGACGACTTATGTTTTAACGGTAACGGGAGCAAATAATCAGACTGTGGAGTGTTCAGTTACGATTACTGTAACAACCCCATCACCGGCACCAATCTGTGTATCTTTCACTGCGACACCTACTTCAATCACTCCTGGTCAATCAGTGACTCTAATATGGACTACCCAAAATGGTAACAGTGCGTTTATCAGTCCAGGAGTTGGTTCAGTACTACTTAACGGTACTCGAGTAGTTAATCCTACAGTGACGACGACTTATACTTTAACTGTCTTTGGTAACCCTCAGAATGCTACCTGTACAGTAACAATAATAGTTGATTCAGTTCCGCCACCACCCCTAGCCCCAGTTTGTCTTTCATTCACAGTCGATATTGCTTCTGGTGCTCCAGGATCACAACGAACTCTGTCTTGGACAACACAAAATGCAACTGTCGCTTCAATTAGTGCTGGCGTAGGCTCAGTATCAGATCGGCTACCTAATGGCAGTATCACAGTTAACCCAACGGTGAATACTACCTATACGTTACTATTGTCAAACGCAAGTGGACAACAAGTTAGTTGTGCTGTGACAGTGACCGTAACTCCAGTGTCACCCCTAGCCCCAGTTTGTCTTTCATTCACAGTCGATATTGCTTCTGGTGCTCC
>DAOLBU010000016.1:4044-7192 GCA_035324355.1 Minisyncoccota bacterium | reverse complement strand
AGGTTCTGAACGAACTCTCAGTTGGACAACACAAAACGCTACTAGTGCATCAATAAACGGTATCGGTGCAGTAGCTGTACCAAGTGGTAGTAGAATTGTTAACCCTACAGTGACGACGACTTATACTTTGCTCGTAGTTGGAGCCAATGGTCAAACTGCTAACTGTGCAGTAACAGTAACTGTTACTCCGGTGTCACCTTTGGTACCTGCTTGTCTATCTTTCACAGTATCACCAGTTTCTGGTGCTCCAGGATCGACTCGGACTCTAACTTGGACAACACAAAACGCTACTAATGTTTCAATTAGTCAGGGTGTTGGATCAGTTGCTATTAACGGCAGTACAGTAGTTAATCCATCAGTGACGACGACCTACACCTTGTTTTTAGTTGGTGCTAATGGTCAAACAGCTAACTGTGCGGTGACTGTAACTGTTGTGTCACCAATTCAACTTACTTGTCCAGCGAATGTTACATTCACAGCTTCACCAACTTCTGTCCGACGTGGTAATTCTTCAACCCTAACTTGGTCTACAACGGGAGTAACTACAGTGAGCTTCGATAATGGTATTACTGCTAACGGATTAAGTGGGTCCATAACAGTTGAGCCAAGTAACACAACTACTTATAACTTAACAGCTAGTAACGGTGTTAACACTGTAACTTGTCCGGTACAAGTGACAGTGACTACGGGCGGTGGCGGTGGCGGAACACCAACTCCACGTTGTGAACTGTCAATTTCAAAGAATCGAATTAGTCTTGGTCAGAGTGTTGAACTTAGATGGAATAGTAGTAATGCTACACATCTTAAACTCGAAGATAGAACGGCTCGAAAGACCTTAGTCGATACTGATGGATTGAGTGCTCGTGACCGAGAACGTTTACTAAAAGATACTCTTACAGTGTCGCCACGAGAAAATACTACTTATCTTTTGACTGTTACTCGCGGTTCTCGAGAAAGAACTTGTACAGTAGATGTACGATTGGATGACAATGTTGTGGTTACTCAAATTAGAGATCAACAACCTTTAGTTGCCGGTATTGCTCTAACTCAAGTTCCATACACTGGATTTGAAGCAGGACCAATCTTAACTGTAATGTTCTATCTACTACTATTGGCTTGGGCACTATATATCGCTTATATCCTAGTAATCAAACGAGATACTTTGGGTGGTCTAAAGTTAGCTAGTGTTACACGTACTAATATTGAGCCAACTTTCCACGACGAATATGTTAGTCCACAAGTTCTAATGTCACAGAACGCGACTGTCGAACCAGCTATGTCATTTATGCCAGCTAATCTACCTATTGCTCCGGCAGTTGTAGGGTACGCTAATTTGGCAACAGAGGACGGAGTTGCAGATAAGAGTGTTCGAAACATTGATGAAGATGAAATGACCACACTTGAGAATTATGCACATGAACGCAAAATTCTAATTTCTAGTGATGCAATTCGTCACTTTGTGGCGACAACTAACTCTGTAGCTGAAAGAACTGAAGCGCTTGATCAAGTTATCAAAGCGGCCAAAGAAAAGTTTCCTACAGAAGATGGTTGGGTAGTCTTGAATGAAAAGCGAATGCAAGACCTATGTGTTATTTGTTCAGTTAATCAAGCAGCTGTGAAGCCACAAGCAACTTATATTCCTGCTGTAGTACCAACAGGTGCTGGATCACTCGCTGAAGCGATTGTGAGTGGTAACGTGGTAGCAGCTTATGATATGATTGGTCACCGACCAATGTTTGCCCTAGCTGACGCTGCGGCTGACTTAGACACTGTCTACCGACTACGACGTGGAGGCAAGGGAAGTGTTTCTGAATTGTTAATGAAAGAAACGGCTTCACTCTCAGACGAACAAATTCTAGCAGTTATCGCTGCTTTGACTGGAGCACTTGATGGCGTTTACACTGATGAGGCTGCAGCCGTAAAGATGTCAATCATGAAGGCGATTAAAGTAGTTGCATAATTACCTAAAGCTAAAATAAAAATCCCCGCGCCGTAGGCGCGGGGATTTTTGCTTATGTAAGAAGATTATATCTTCTTAGTTTCCACTTCAGTTAGCAAGTGGTTGCCTAATTGACTCAGGGTCATTTCTTTGGATTCACCACTCCGTGCTTCGAGTGTGACGTTCTTAGCAGTCACTTCTTTGTCACCAATGACGATAAAGTAGGGAAGTCGTTCTACTTTAGCTTTCCGACATTTTTTACCCATAGAATCATTGTCATCATAGAGTTCGGCTCGAATACCAATCGCTTTTAACTCCCCGTAAACTTTGGTGGCGTATTCATTATGGCTTTCACTAACAGGAATGATAGCTATTTGGACTGGAGCAAGCCAGAGAGGGAAGTTGCCTGCAAAATGCTCAATCATTACTCCCATAAATCTTTCAAGTGAGCCAGAAATGGCTCGATGGATAACAACAGGGCGTTCCTTCTCACCCTTCTCGTTGGTAAAATTAAGGTCAAATCTTTCTGGAAGGTTAAAGTCACATTGGATGGTGGCCAGTTGCCATTCGCGACCAATCGCGTCTTTGAACATAAAGTCTAGTTTAGGTCCATAAAAAGCAGCTTCGCCTTCAACCCGCTTGTAGTTTAAGTTATTCTTTTTAGCTGCTTCTTCAAGAGCAGCTTCAGCCTCTTGCCACACCTCATCACTCCCTAGGTACATATTGTCACCGCCTCGCACCGAGAGACTTACCCAATAGTTATCAAGTAGACCCATAGTTTTGTAAAATTCTCTTATGATTTCAACAATTGTTGATACTTCATCAGTGATTTGTGAGATACGGCAAAAAAGGTGTCCATCATCTTGAGTAATTGCACGTACACGAGTTAGGCCAGAAAGTTGTCCGGACTTTTCATAACGATAGACGGTTGCTGGTTCAAAGTAGCGTACCGGTAAATCGCGGTAAGAGAAATGATCGTCAGCATAGATTTGCATATGATGAGGACAGTTCATCGGTTTTAAAGCAAAATCTTCGTCGCCACCCTTTACTCGGAATAGCTCGTCTCCAAATTTTTCTGCATGACCACTTGTTTCATAGAGCGAGAGGTTTGTAATATGTGGAGTCCAAACTCGAGAGTATCCTTTGTCTTTGTGTAATTTCCAAAGATAGTTTTCAATTTCTTGCCTGACAATCATTCCTTTGGGCTTT
>DAOLBU010000016.1:0-4034 GCA_035324355.1 Minisyncoccota bacterium | reverse complement strand
CAAGTGGGGATATGGTAAAAAGACCAAGTTCTTTGCCGAGTTTACGGTGATCTCTCTTTTTTGCTTCTTCAATTTGTAACAAATAAGCATCAAGATCAGCTTTGTTTTCGAATGCTAATCCATAGACTCGAGAGAGCATTGGATTCTTCTCACTCCCACGCCAATAGGCGCCGGCTATTTTATCGAGTTTAAAACTATCAGCCGCAATTTCTTTTTGTGGATTTGCACTGTGTCCACCGCGACAGAGGTCGGTAAAGGAACTGGATCCCTCACCACAAGTGAATAAAGTTATCACCTCACCTTTAGCGGCAATTTCTTCGATTAACTCTAACTTGAATTGATTGCCAGCAAAAATGGTTCGAGCTTCATCCGGTGTTACTTCTTGATGTTTCCAGGCTGTCCAAGTATTCAAAAGTTTCTTCATGCCTTTTTGAATATCTTTTAGACTTTCTTCGTTTAGTGTTGGGCCACCAGAAAAATCGACGTCATAATAGAAGCCGGTATCAATGGCTGGCCCCAAAGTCAGTTTGGCGTGTGGGTAGGCATCAATAATGGCTTTGGCCATTAGGTGGGCTAAGGTGTGCCTTTTATTTTCTAGATTTTGTGACATATAGGGTGACGATTCGCAAAACGAGTAAATTGCTTTGTTGCGGAGCCTCAACGTCTCAGTCATCGTACTTGGTCGTACGTCTCCTTCGCCGTTTTCTCCGCGCCGCGCACCTTAGCGCGTTTAGCGAATCTTGTGGTAGTTACTTCTAATAATTAGTTGGCAGCCCGCTACAGCTAGATTCTCCTTTGGAAGTCAAATCATAGCTAAGCGTCTGCATAAGTAAAACATAGTCGCCTACGGCTCGTTGTTTCTACTTAAAAAACGTCCGAGCAAAAACATGACAAAGTCATATTTTTGCTCGGACGTATCTCCAAAGGAGACCGCGGTTCCACCGAGCTTCTACTATTGCTAGTAGCGCTTAGTTTTCAGATTAGGGATAAGTTTCCTAAACCTTTCGGTTAACCGAAAGGTTTTCTAGTGCTTGGTAGACACCACAATCTCTGAATGTCTACCTATCGTAAACCGTTAAGGGATTTTGGTCAAATGTTAATTTATTCAGGATTGGAGAGTGTACTTCCTACATCAACTTTACCCGAAAGTAATTTGGCTTTATCAATCATGATACTAGGGTCGTCATTCCGGATAGATAGTTTGCCTTTGACAGCGATACAGTTACCTACGGTTAGTACCTCTTTAAGTTCTAGATAAGTTTTTGGGAAGGCTACCATCTCGATGTCGCTTTTGGTATCTGAGAGAACCACAAAAGCCATTCGGTCACCTTTTTTGGTAAGTAGTTCACGCACACTACTTACCATTCCAGCGGTAACTAGTTCACCCTTTAAGCGGACAATAGCAATCTCCTCCTTTTGCTCTACGGCACTTTTAATCTCAGTAATACTAGGACGCTTAGCTAATTCAGTCGCAAACTCATCAAGGGGATGGCCTGAGACATAAACGCCGAGCAGTTCTTTCTCCCAAATTAATTTTTGTATTTTGGTTGCACTAGGAGCTTTGTCTAAGGTGAGTGTATTAGTAACACCGCTATCCAGTCCAAACAGTGATTCTTGCGCTGAGGCTTTTTCGGCAACTTGTTCTTTGTTAAAGGTCAGTAAGGTTTCAATGTTGGCGAGCATTATTCCACGTTCACCAAAGCTATCTAGGGCGCCAGTCATGATCAGAGCTTCCAAGGATTTTTTATTGAGGTTTCGGTCATGGACTCGAGAAAGAAATTCATTAAGGGAAGCGAAGGGTCCGTTTTTTTTGCGTTCCGTAATAATAGCGTCGGAAATGCCGGCGCCGAAATTTTTTATCGTGGTTAGACCAAATCTAATCGTTTTCTTTCCGGGTACAACTGAAAAGTCAGCAAAGGATTCATTAATGTCAGGCGGTAGTACTTCGATACCCATGCGTTCACATTCTCGAATAATTTCAAAAATCTTTTCAGTGTCTCCGGAGTCAGCCGTGAGAACGGCCGACATATATTCCACCGAGAAGTTGGCCTTCATGTAGGCTGTTTGGTAGGCTACTCGACCGTAACTGGCAGCGTGAGAGTTATGGACAATAATGTCATTAGCTAAAAAATTCTGTAGCTCAGGAACTGAGAGGTCATAGGTCATTTCTTGCCCATCAGGTTCAATGGAAATAATTTCGTCCCAGAAAATGTCTGAAGTGGCATGATTAATTAGCAGCTCCGAGTCAAGAGTGCGACCAACTTTTTCTATAAATGCTCTAGTGTAGCCCCGCTTGATGGGGTTGTTGTAGAAGAGGCGTTCAGCTACTTTGGCACTAGCAGCTAGAGCGGCCGCAGGGGTATTAGTTTTAGTCATTTCATTACGTATCAGCTGCAAGACAGTCGCTGGAATAGTATCAACTGTCCCATGACCACGTGAGTTGGTCCGGTTGGCAGCTTGATACGCTACAGCTTCTGTTACCGCTTGCTTTTGACCAATCAAGTGTTTTCCGACTGTTTCTGCGAAAGTAAATAGGTTGTCTTTGCCTGTGACCACTATTGTCCATCCGGTTTTGAAGCCGTCACGATAATTAAAACGCTTAGTGTGAATAGTACTTAAGATACTGAGACGTAACAGCAAGTGCTGTACGTCATGAGCTAAGGTAGAAGAACTAGTAGCATAGAAAACTTGTTCGTTCTTTAAGCTGGCTGTTCCGTCACCTTGCCAGAGTTTGCCTAGAAATGTTGCAATTGTCTGGTGGTCCGAAGAGAAAATGCAATCGGGTACGTGCTTTTCTGTGGCTCTTAAGCCGAGCAATTCTAGATCTGATAACCACTGTCTCAGGTGGTTTCCTTTTTTTTGATCAACTTGTCCAACATAGACGCTAGTCACGACCTTACTTTTCTCAATGGTAATTTTGGCATTTTCAAATTGCTGGGCCGAGCTAACGAAGTCTTCCACTTCTGCTTCGCTTTTTGAATAAAAGTAGACACCATGCGGGTGACAAAGATTTCCTTCCGCCAGTAAATATCCTAGTGCAGCCGCTTTATATTTTGGTACCAGCTTGACTGTCTTTGGATTGGGTATTTGACGTGGAGTGGCAATTCTATCTCCAGGTTTTAGTTCACCAAGAGTTGTCCAACCATTCCAGGTCAGAAAAGGGTGGTTGTCCGTGGCTCTGATACTGCGACCGGAACGAGTGCTTAGTTTAAAGACCGACTTGACTCCATTTTCGAAAGGAGCAGAGGCGGTGGTTGGGACGATCTGATTTTTGGATGAGATAGCGTAGATCAGTGAGTTTTGTTGTTTTGCAAAAAGGTTGCTGATTTTTTCTGGTATCCCAGTTAAGGCATTGGTCACTCTAGTGTCAGCAGTTAAGCACTTATTGAAGCCGTAAGCGGCAAAAGGTTCTATCAAATTCCAAAGCTTGTTAGCTAAAGCTGGAGTTAGTTTTCCATATTCGACAAAACCGGTTAAGAGTTTATCTTTTTCGGCCGCCATCACTTCGGGAATTTTCTTACCCATGGCTTTTCGAAGCATGTCTGCCTCAAGCCAGCTATAACCCGCTAGCTCACGAGCGATAGTCATCACGTCGTCTTGATAAGTAATTACCCCGTAAGACATGTCCAAGATTGGTTTAAGTCTGGGATCTAGATAGGAAATTAAATTAGCGTCATGTTTGCGCTCAATATACTGAGGGATAGATTCCATTGGGCCAGGTCGGTACAAAGCTACCATCGCATTGATGTCATGGATGGTACTAGGCTTTAGTTGCTTTAGAAAAGCGGTAATTCCGGTACCATTTAGTTGAAAGAGGCCCATGGTTTCACCGTGCGCTAAAATAGCAAAAGTTTTACTGTCGTCTAAAGGAATATTTTCAATATCAACCTCCACCTGCCGGATTTTTTTAACTCGCTTAACAGCATCAGCCAGGATGGCTAGGTTTTTGATGCCTAGAAAGTCAAACTTAAGTAAGCCAACTCCGTCTTCACCGACACTCTTCATTTCGTATTGTGTAATAAATTTCCCGGTCT
>DAOLBU010000015.1:3803-23631 GCA_035324355.1 Minisyncoccota bacterium | reverse complement strand
CTCCTGAGTCAGCAGTTAACAGTGAAACAGAGGCGATGACAGGTGAGCGATTTGTGATTACTCCTGGAACTTATGTGGTTGATATAGAAGCCAGTACAGTTAATTGGGCTGGGAAAAAACCGCTAATCTCAGGCTATGTTAATTCAGGTACCATAGACCTCACTGAAGGTAGTGTAATAGTAGGAGAAGACACTGCTACCGGTTCCTTCGTAATTGACATGAATACTCTGAAGGTTGGCTTAACTGCTACTAAACCAAATCAAGAGACAACCCTAGAAGGACATTTAAAAAGTTCACGATGGTTTGCTGTGGAAACTTATCCTACTGCCACCTTCGTAATTAATAATTTTACTCCTGTGGGGGGCGAAGATAAATTTGCCTACGTCATTTCTGGTGATTTAACGATGAAAGGAAAAACTAACGTTGTAGAATTCCCGGCTATCATCTATCAAAATGCCGCTGGTGTATTGCGAGCTGAGGCGTCTACCGAGATTGATCGCACAAAGTGGGATTTAACTGCTGGCTCTGGGTCTTTCTTCGATAACCTAGCCGACAATGTGGTGGATGATATGGTTGCGCTGTCGTTTGTGCTCGAAGCTACCAAATAAGAAGCGAGTGAAATATCACCGCTAACTATTTAATCTAAACCACAAAAACCGGACAGGTAAAACTGTCTGGTTTTTGTTGTTTTCTTTGAAATTGTAAGCATGCAGTCATCTGGATAATAGGGGATAGCTTAGTTGCGGTAGAGCCTTAAATGTTTGATTATTGATGATATGACAAATGAAATACAAACAGTCCCGCCCAGCGAGACAAAGAAGTGGATTGTGGCTCTGACTATCGCTTTAGTACTAACGGTCATTTCGGTCTTTTATGGTGACCTAGCATTTCCTCACGTGGAAATTCTCGTTGCTTGGTCTATGATTATCGCTTCAGTCTCATCATTTATGTTAGCCATTTCACTCTCGGCCAGTAGCTTTAGTTACTTTATTGGTTTTCCAAACATGAAAGACGGGTATCAAAAGCAGATTGGTATCGTAGCTTTTTGGCTCGCTTTTATTTACTGTTTGTTTCTTTTGGTTCTTTATCCGGAAACTTACGGATATGGTTTAGCCGATAACTTCTTTACTGCTGACGTATTTCTTGGATTATTAGCCATGACAATTTTAGGCGCGATGGTTTTTATTAATGCTAAACCATTTTCCCAATACTTTTCTTGGGACACTATAAAATTTGTCCTTGGGCTTGGTTTCGTCGGCTATGCTCTATTAGTGATTCGCGCTATTTTAATTGAATGGCCGCTCTGGGCAGATTGGCTTACTACTTTTGAGGGTTATCCGCCAGGACGTTTAGTGCTCTCATTGATTGCTTTTATGGTTCTTTGTTTACGTGTGTGTGTTTCTATCCATCAAGCTCGTCACCCTCGAGAAGTGAAGAAATAAATCGCTAAACGTTTAAGAATCTTTTGTAAGTTCTCACACCATTAATCAAAAGAATGATGCACTTCTTCGAAGTTGATAATTTTATTCTGTTGATTGATGAGAATACCTTCACGTTTATATAATGCGCGACGTTTCTTTTTCGTTTCCGGATTAAACCATACTTTACCGCCCGCATAGACAATCCGGTGCCAAGAAATAGTTTTTTGGTTTGAGGCTTTACTCAAAATACTGGAGATGCTACGAGAAGCCATGGCTCAATCATCTGCCGCTCGAGCCAAGTCACCATAAGTACCCACTTTTCCTTCGGGAATAGATAAAGCTAGATCGTAAACGATTAAGCTAAATGCTGACCTTGACTAAGGGCAGGGAAAGAAAAGTTATTCAATTAGTTACGAGCTTCTAGTAGTAGACTAAGATCAATTGTATTTACACTCCCGTCTTGATTGAAGTCAAAGCGGGGATTATTGCCTAGAATATTAAGCATAAAGATACTAATATCACCCAGATTTATTTTTCCGTCGTTATTTAAGTCAAAGTTTGAAGAATTTGGTATAACAGCAATTTTCCCCTTACTCTCAGTGTCGATGACCAACTGGGCTTGATTCAAAATGGCTGCGACAGTAAAGAGACCGTCAACACTGTCGGTAAGAGTAGCTTCGGTGCCAAAACCGTCATGAATAAAAATACGAGCCTGGTTTAGACTAAGTTGAGCTTCACCGACTGCGATAGGTGTAAAGCTAATCTGTAGCAAGGAGCCACTGCCAGTAAAACCGCCGGGCAGTGTTGTGC
The DNA here is from genome assembly GCA_035324355.1 of Minisyncoccota bacterium. Lineage (GTDB taxonomy): Bacteria > Patescibacteriota > Minisyncoccia > Phycocordibacterales > UBA918 > OLB19. The sequence goes on along the minus strand of DAOLBU010000015.1, from coordinate 21,400 downwards.
CACCAGCAAACTGGATTGTTCCTTCACCGTTACTATACCAAGGCTCTTCTACCCAGAGATCAGCTATAGAAGTGTTGTATTGAATTTCATTAACTTTAATAATTTGGGGGTTATAAAGTAATTGTCCACTAAAAGCATTCACGGCAATTTTGCTATCCACTAAAACCGAGACAGTAAATTCTTTATTTAATGTTGTGACGCCAGAGGTGGGTTCGAGTCGCATTCCCGTTTCTGGGTCCGTACTTTTAATTACTAGAGAATAAAGGCCAAACAAACCGACTATAACACTACCGACCATTATCCGTCCCAACGTTATTGTTGATGGCATCATTGATTATATTGTACACACAAGTAAGGTATTTGGCGACCGCCGCCTGCGAACAGTGGTATAGGATGCTGACCGCTTGAATGCACTTGGAGCCATAGGCATTGCTCGTACCTTTAATTACGGAGGCCACATTGGGAGGGATTTATATGATCCAAATATCAAGCTAAACCTGAAGATGACTAAAAAGAGTAATATAAAAATGTACCGCTCCGACTTTAAATCATTTCTACGAAAAACTACTGTTACTTAAAGATTTGATGAATACCAAAACCGGTAAAAAATGGCAGAAGGACGACATCAATTTATGGAGCAATATCTTGATCAGTTCTACTTTGAGTGGCAGGGCCAAAAATAGAAACCATTGCACTAATCCCATTGCCTCGCTTTTTTGTCAGAAGGAGCTTTACAGAAGTATATACATTATATATACTTGTATTCATGAAAACCAAAATTCAAAAGTGGGGTAATAGTCTCGGAGTACGTTTGCCCAAAAGTATTACTGAGGAAAAATCATTAAGGGCTGGACTTGGTGTTTCTGTGCTTATTAAAAATAATAAGATAGTGATTGAACCAGATGAAGTTGATTTATCTTTGAAATCTCTACTGTCTACCGTCTCAATAGAAAACCTTCATACTGAAACTGACTGGACTGAAGCTCGTGGTAATGAAATATGGTAAACAAAACCTATATTCCAAATAGAGGTGACTTAGTGTGGGTTGATCTTAATCCAACAAAGGGACGAGAGCAGGCAAAGATACGTCCAGCATTGGTGGTTTCACCCAAGGCATACAATCAAAAAACACAACTTGCTATAATGTGCCCAATTACGACAGTCCAAAAAGGTTATCCATTTGAGGTTGCTGTCAATGGTATGAAAGTTTCAGGAGTGGTTTTGTCTGACCATGTTCGGTCTTTGGATTGGAAGGTTAGAAATACTAGATTTATTGCTAAAGCACCAGAAAGCGTCATGCGAGAAGTTCAAGCTAAATTGCTTTTGCTAGTTAGTTCAGAGTAACCTACGTTGGTAGGTGCAGGAGAGGCAAAAAACGAAAAAAGTCTGATCGAGGTTTCCTAAGCTGCGTAAATACACTAAGTCTTAGTCTAAATAGCAGGCTTGCAAGTAGCTAATTTTTAATAAAATCGAAGTTAATTATCTTCACCTCCGTGTCTGGGGTTACTCGATCACCATAGTATTTTCTATAGGTCGCATACATCTCTTTGGCAGAAGCATATCGTTCATGACCGTTCCAATCACTTTCTACCAAAGTGCGTAGAGTTTTGGTGCGAAGGGAAGTGATTTTTCCAGTACCAAACTGTTCAAGCGTTTCTTTATTTACAAAGACTAATTCATCACCAATCTGTAGGTCTTTATCATCAAAAAGTCTCCAGGTTGTGGTTTTTGTACCCGCAAGAATCTGTTCACACAACTCAGGAAAAAATTTGAGTGTCTTCATGGCCTAAGGATACCAAACACAGCAAGCTTACACCAAGATAAGCTTTCAATTATTCTCTTAATGAGGAGTTATTTTAATAAGTTTAATTCTAACTGGAATGTAAAAACGTAAGGTGAATTGCATAGCAAGGGAAGATTTTCTGGAGTAGGTATGCCCTTTTGGTGCAATATGGTCTTTTATAAAAAAATCGACAGATGCTTCATGTCGATTTCTAAACTTATTGCGTGGGTCTACCAAAGAGTACGATCCCAGGTTTAACTACTTCGCTCAAGACTTGCTGTAGCTGAGGTATGATATCGCTGGGTTTGTGCACTTCCCATTCAGAAGGGATAGGACCTATTCTTCTCTCGTACATTTTGCCAATGGGCGACCGTGTTACGGGCGTCTCAAGGTAGAAAGCGGTTAGGTTTTTGGATGTACGATTAATGCTATCTGTGAGCATAAGTATGAATGCATTCACTGGACCATATAGTAGAAACTCAGAAGGTTTTGGGCCAGGATGACCACAGAGCCATATAAGTTTCGCTACGGTGCTTCGTCGCATTAGTTCACACGATAAAAGTACACTGCCGGTTACTTTTGCGTTTATAAAGCTCTCAATCTCTTCTGCAGACAGGCTCTCTAGATTCCCAAAGCCTGTTCCGGTATCAGCAGCAAACACTACGAGGTCTGGCTGACCCATTTCATCTAAGAGTGCTTGCACATCCCTTAGGTTAGAAACATCAATTGCACGTACGTGTAGATAAGCTGAATCCGAATGATATGCGCTCCTAGAATACAACCACACCTCCCACCCATTTTTGATTAGGTGTTCAGCAATATGGCGTCCGATTGAATCTGGACGTGTTCCGCATATTAGCGCCCGTTTGTTAGTAGTGTTCATAAATTTCTCCACATATTTAAGAAAAGGCCGGAGATAATCTCCGGCCCTTAGGGTACAGCGGGCAGATGATTAAGTCGCCATGTGCTGCAGATCCCAGTTACCTTCATTGATCAACTTAAGGCAGGTGGTTATCTTCATGAAACCAGAAAGGGTCAGCGTAAGGTTTATGCGGCTGTAAATCCTGAGCAACTACTTGTGATTGGAAAGAGTCGACTGGAAAAGTTGGAGGCGATTATGCCTGACCTCCTTGCAATTAATAATGCTTCGGCACAAAAACCTCGAGTAACCTACTATGAGGGAATACAGGGAATTGAGGAAGTATACGCAGATATGCTGCGGGACAAAAAAGAAATTACTGCGTATGAAGATCTTCAGCATTTGAAGGAAGGACTCTCGGCACGCCTATTTGAGTGGTTTCCTAAAGAACGTGTACGGAAGGATATTCTGATTCGGTCTATATCGCGTGATACCGTGGAAGCTCGTGAGTTTTCGAAACGCAACATTGGCCTACTTCGCGAGACGAAGTTCATTAATAGCAATGACCTGAAGACTGACATCAACATCTATGGAAACAAGGTTGCGCTTATGGATCTGCGAGGGAATCCACAATTTTGCGTACTTATAGAAAATAAACACCTGGCAGATACCATGCGCTCCTTATGGAGTCAGTTATGGAGTAGATTGGAGGAGTAAGGCAGTTTTCTAATGTTTCACATACTTCTATATCAGTTTAGCAGCTTACCAGATGTTATTTTGGAAATGGAGTGTCCGAATTTCTTGAAAGTAGTGGATTTGTAGTGAAAAGAAAATAGCACCCCATTGCCGAAACAAAAGTGGTATATTCAGGTTTGATGTGTCAGAGGACATCAGTCTTTGGAAGTATACACACTTCTATCTACTATCTGTGACGTTTTTGTGTGTGTAGTATAATATACGAATGAAAAATGAATCTTTTGGTACTACAAACTCCTATGAAAAAAAGGAGATTATTTCTAATGCTGTGGAATTAATGTCTTTCCCTAAGCCTGTACACATACCTGCAGGGACAACGTTAGATGAGCTCGCTATAAGTGCATCGTGCGCGCTGCCAAATATAAAAGAAGCAGATGAGTATAATATACCAGAGGCGTATATCGCCGTTCTTGAGCGGGGAGCTGAACCGCAGGAGTATAGTGTTGAGTGTGTGGGGTGTCGTTTTACCCAGCCACCTAACCTGGAGGGTAAAAAAGCGGCAGAAGTGGCGGCGGAATTAGTATCTAATGTTGATCCAAGTAATCCTTGGAGGATGGCAACAATGACAGAAATGATGGCTTTTGTAACAGCTCATCCAAATGTGATTGGAAATAAGGTTCTGGTAGCACTTGGTGAAACAGACCTAAATCATTATCCCATGTGCATCTATCGTAGTCGTGAGGGCTTGAAACTTGATGTTTATCGAGGAGGTTTGAGTCATGTAGGGACAATCATTTTGCTCTCAAGAGTTAGCTCAATAGATAGCGTCACCGTTTCTCCGTCTAGTGATGAAGCGCAGCTTACTCAGATTGAAGAATTAAAATCATATACTGAAACAGTAAACGAATTTTATCGAGCGTCGGAACAAATATCTGATTATGATCGAGAACGGTTACGGAGTATCACTAAGGTAACTCAATTACTTGGTGAGGAGTACCAAAATCTATACGAAGATTGTGGTGATATTGTTGCGTATCAAATTATAAGTGCAATAAATTCTGCTAGAAGACCACCTAATAATCCAGGACCTGGTGGTTTATATGTGATATCACCAGAGCAAGTAGATATTTGTGTGGCAAATGTTGAACGGAATGGCCAAAGTGTTGATTCAGAACTAAGAGAAAAAATACAGAGCATACTAAGGGATCCTGCGTTATTAAATTCCGAAATGATGAATTTGCGTGGAAAGGCACAACTAACGTACGCGGTACTTAAGGGTTTAATAAAGAAGCTTGAGAATGATCCAACTTTCCCATTGGCAGAACTAGAGAAGCTAGTAAAAAGCGAAAAAGCTCTTTTAAACGATATAGGATATATGATAAAAAACAGTCTTCTGGTACATGAATAAGCAGTTTAGATCTGAATTATAAATCTTTATATTCTATATTTTGTGGAGCAGTTTGCTAGATGTTAAATATAGTCTTTTGGAAATGGAGTGTTCGAATTTTCCTAAGATTGTTGGTTTGTGGCAGGATTAAACTTTCAGGAATTCCTTGATAAATGCCTTTTCTCGTTCAAGGATAAAGTGACCTTCAAATTTGCCAGGTATGTCACTCATCATCTTTTCTAATACCGAGTAAGGTTTCATCCATAAAGTCTCGTGACCTTCCTCTAATTCGCCTTCTTCAAGTTTTGGCTTACCTACCTCACCAACTACTTTTGCAACAAAACAGTAAGAGATGTGTATCATTTTGTACTTGTTTCGGTATTCGATAGTTACACCTACAGGTTTGAGAATTTCACACTCGCAACCAACCTCTTCAAGGACCTCTCTTTTAAGTGCCTCTTCAACACTTTCTCCCTGATCAATGCCACCACCAGGAAGTTTGTGGTAGGTATAGGTTTTAAGATATTGAGTAGCCATTTCGTCTTTCTCATTCAGTAAAATAGCTCTTGCGGACTTTCTTAATTCATAAGACTCGCCAAATTTCTCAAATTCATCTGATAAACCTAAGCTACCTTCGCTAATTTCTTTGAGTATTTTCATTCTCAGATTATATCAAATATAGAAAACCTTACTCAATGAGTAAGGTTTTCTAATGTTCCAGATATTTCTATATTCTGTGTAGCAGTTTACTCGAGGTAATAACCAGTCTGGTTGAAAGGGAGAGTCCTAATTTCCTGAAGGTGGGGGATTTATGGTAATGTGAGGTACATGAAATATTTAATAACTATTATAACAATTGTATTACTCCTCTTAGTATTTGTTATTACATTTAATCAAGATGAAAAGTTAGAAGTGGTTGAATTAGAAGAAGGCAAAGCTTTAGATTCTACTCAAGAATCTGAAATAGAAGAATATAGTGAAGTTGCTGAGGTAGAGGTTGGTGATTCTGTGACCAGTTTTGACGTGATTGTAGTTACAAATACTGGTGAGCGAATTAAGATTGCTGAGTCAGATAACTCTGAGACAATTGAAAATTATTTTGATATAGTCACCTATCAAGAAGCCTATATTTCTCCTAATAAAAAATTTGTTGCTCTACAAGGTAGTCAATTTGAAGATTCGTTCGTTCAAATCTACAATACAAAGTCTGGTGTACTTCATGAGTGGCAATGGGGAAGGTTTGCTGAATGGACACCTGATAATCTGTTAAAAGTGGACAGTTGTAACCTTGCTGGAGAAGACTGCTCGTACTTGATTTCTGAGACAAATGAAAAACCTTGGGAATTTATAGAAAGGGTTGAATAAATTCAACTTTTAATTGTTTGCACTTGAGTACGTATTTATAGAAAATTCCTTACTGTGCGGTTTTCTAATGTTCTATATGTTGCCATATAGTTCTATATCTGTGGAGCTGGAAGGAAATCAACTGAACTCTTTAAAGTTCTTTATATATCAATGGTTTCAATATTTTAATTCACCAATTAATGCCAATTTAACTATTGAAGTAGGACTCCATACTTAATTATAGGTACACAAGTTAGTAGTTAAACAGGAGACTGAAAAAGTAGTGATTTTTAGTTTAATCCTCCCACGTACCCATTCAACATTGCTGAATATTCCTTGTCATTTAAAAGTTCTCTTTCAATTTGCTCTCTCCAGACAACTTTCTTTTGTTGGTCTAACTCAGAGTTATACCGAGAGACTAACTCATCAATAAGTTTGAGCCTTTCCGCTCGTCTAAGTATTAGTTCTGCTCTGTTTAAATCTAGTTTTGTTCCAGTCAACCTTCCTTTTTCGGTGGAAGACTTTATGTATGGACCTTGAAAAGTAACGTGGTCGTTTGGGTTATCGGAGTAGGGGTTTATTAGTGGGGACTCATCACTGTGATAATCTCCTTTGTTTGTATTACACACTGGGCATGCTGTGACCATATTCTGCCACTCAAAAACCAAATCCTTTCGTACTGATTTAGGTAAGATGTGTTCAATGTTTTCGTAGGCTATTGCAGCAATTTTACTCTCACAATACCCACACTTCCCAGAAGTTGCGTTAATTAATGCCTGCTTAACATCAGGATGTCGATATCTGTCTCTTATTTTATTGTCAGTAAAACCAGTTGCTTCCCACTCTTGTAACCAACGCACTTTATTGATTGCCAATACATTTGGCTCGGCACCTTTATTTAACTGGATCATGATCTTTCTTATCGATCTTCAAGATTAGCTCGGGTGCAAGATTTTCCAAACCATACTCCTTCAGTTCTTCTCTCATTGAGTTGAGGTTTTCTGAAGTAAAATCAGCTTCGTTATATTTACTAAAGATTTCTTTAAACTTATCTTCAACCCATATAGGTAGAGTGGACTCTAGTCCTAGAATGTCCCGCAAAATGGTTGCTGTTGAACCAGTCTTATCTTTCATATCAAGAGACACACTTTCAACTTTATTCTCTTCGTCATATTTAAGGGCATATACGTTAGAGTCAGGTACTGAGCCGATAATGAAAGGATTGTGGGTGGCAATAATAAATTGCGCTCGTGGGAAGGCTTTTACAAAACTCGGTAACAATTGCCTTTGTAGTGCTGGATGTAGGTGATTTTCTGGCTCGTCAATTGTAACGACAAAATCTTCCTCTTTACCGATTGAAAAGGTATATATTTGCCAAGCTAAATCTATAATCGCTGTAATACCGCCCGAAACCTCATCAAAAGGAAACGGTCCACCTTTAGTTTCAATTACAACTTCAGGTGGCTCAATCCTAATATCTTGAAATCCTAGCGATGGTGGCAATACAGCTTTTAGTACATCTACAAAACCTTGAAATGTAGCTTTTGCTTCTAGATCAGGCGTTATCTTCTCACTTCCATATCCGTATAGTGCAAGTACCACCAAAGCCTCCTTGATAAACTTGTTTGGAGAGATACCGGAATGACCCTGAGCAGTGTGAATATTTCTAATTTCATCAGAGTATCTTCTGAATAGAACTTCCTTCTTAGGTAGTTCAAATGGTATTTGATCTAGAGGTTGATTTTTGTATACGGGTCTGTGAGAGGGGATATGAAGCCCTGTCACGTCTTTTCTCTTAGTGATCTGTAAACTAAAAACACGGTTTACATTTTTAGGAATATCGATTTCAGCAATACTCCCGTCCGAGTAAAGGATTTCACCAATTGTCTGTGTGCTCGTCTCTGGATTTACCTTTTTAAGGAATGAAAATATCCCCGACAAATATTCCATCGGACCACCGCTCTTATTCCTGCTTGGAATACTTAGAAGGTTTCTTTCCCATCCAAAATGTTTGTTTAGAATATTTATCAGTGTCGTTTTGCCTGCACCATTTGCACCAGTCAGAATTGTTATTTTATCGTGGAAGCGTATGTCGATATTTTTGTATTGTCGCCATCCTCCCATCTTTAGTGCAGTAAACTTCATAATTTTATTTTAATGATTTGGTAATGAATGCATTGAAGTTTTTCATTGTGAAAATAGTGCTTAGGGCGGGAGTCGAACCCGCATAGTCCCCTTCACTAAAAGCCCAGAAAACTAGGCACTTAGTAAAAAGGGCATGCTATCCATTGCATTACCTAAGCATTTAAACTTTGCTAATTATAGCATAAATGCCATTATAGGCTTCCGTACAATGATACAATTTAAAAATATGGGTAAGATAACCGTAAGTTCTATTGTTTTACGACACGCCCGCACGTCTTTGCGTAAAAGTCAGGATGAGGCGGCTATTTCCCTTGGTGTGACTAAAGAGCGGGTACTTGAAATGGAAAATCAGTCTGGCGAAGTTGAAGTAACCTATGGAATGCTAAAAAAACTTTCTCATACATACAAAAGACCGCTGGCTTTTTTCTTGATGAACTCTATCCCTCGTAAACTTGAACCAGAGAATGATTTTAGGACTCTTGAAAGTGTTAAAATAGACGATTTTGATACTCAAATGGCACTCGTCTTACGTGAAGCACAGAACACAAGGAGAAAATATGCTCGACTTCTAAACGATTTAGATATTGAATACAAGTTAAAACTGCCTGCACTAGAACCAAAAAATGATGTTAAAGCTCAAGCCGAGCTACTCAGAGACGCTGTAGGAATTGATATACGAACCCAGTTGAAATGGGTTAACTCCGAGCATGGACTGGCTAGGTATAAATGGCAGGAAGCAATTGAAGAGAAAGGTGTGCTTGTGCTTAGTCATACTTTTGATGTCGAAGAAATTAGAGGATTTGCCTTAAGCGGACATAATTTGCCTCCAGCAATTGTCTTTAATAGTAAAGATGATACTCGAGCTTCTATATTTACTATCATTCATGAGTTAGCTCACGTACTAGTTAATCCTCAAGTGCAAACGAGCCATAAGGATATAGAAAAGTTTTGTAATTCTATTGCTGCCAATTTTCTGGTCCCTGACTCTAGTTTCAGAGCGCATCCATATTATGAAAAAATCATCTTGTCTGTGAAATTAATGACAGATGAAACAAAATCTTTTGACCACTGGATCAGTAGACTTGCATCTGAGTATATTGTTAGCAGACAAGTTATTTTAAGAAAAGTATTTGATCTTGGGATTATTGGTGAGGCTTTTTATAAAAATAGATATTCTGAGTACAAGATTGATTACGCTGCTTTGGTACAAAAATATGAAGAAATTAAAAAGAAAAACAAAGCTAGTAAAAAGGGTGGTGGCGAACCAATTCCGTCTCAAGTTGTTAGAAACTTCGGCTCCACTTACGTCAAAACAGTTCTGGATGCAAAGAATAGTCTTAGAATAAGTGTCTACGAAGCAGCTGAGTACTTTGGTCGTATCAAGACAGTTCATTTAGGTGGAATACAAGAGACGTTTTCTTATCGATATGAGCGATGACACTATACAAAAAATATACGCTCTGGATACGGATTGGTTAGTGGTCGCCATGACACAATATCCTCCTGATGTAATGCCAGAGTTCTGGGATCATCTTCTGTCTTTGATAAAGCAGGACCGTATCATAATATGCGATCCTGTTTACCAAGAAATCATGTACCAAGATGACGATTTAAGTAAATGGTTGAAGACTAACGTTAATGGTGCTTTGGTTGAGCCAACAGACGAGGATTTGATTTTTGTTAAGGAAAAAATTATGTCTGAGTATGAACAAAAGTTTTCTAACTGGTTTAACTTGGATGATCCCAATGGTTTGTCAGCAGACCCTTTTCTAGTTGCTACAGCAGCAGTTAGGAAAGCAGTGGTCGTAACAAACGAGTCAAAGAAAATTATGCAGGCAAATACACCCATCAGTAAAGTTCCTAATGCCTGTGACTCGTTTGGAGTAGAGTGTATCTGTAGTGACCCTAAGAACCATCGACAGTCATCCGTCGTTGATTTTCTTAGAGACAGTGGATTTAGGAAATAATTCTGATAGAATTGAGTTACAACTGAATATTTTGACTAGAATAATCTTTAGGGTATGGTCGAAAGTTGAGTTAAGCATAAAGAACATATCATGGGGTTGCTTAACTCGCCGTATCGGGAAACTGGTACGAGAGGCTTCGAAGAAAAAGGGGACAGGGACAATAAAATTAAGCAACTCGTGTTGTAGTCAGTAATATTTTTGTAAACAACCCCCTAGCACTTCTTGTTGGGAGTTTTTCTATTTGTGGAGATGACGAGAATTGGGGTCAAGTTTCTAAACTCGCATCGCTCGTTAAGAACTTCCTCCCCGAGCTCACTCGTTCGTAAACTCACATCGTTCCGCTTTTCAATTCTCGCACGTGAGTGAAACTATTCACTCACTCATCTCCACTCAAATAATAAAAGCGCCTAATGGCGCTAATATTATTACGAGTGGAGATGACGAGAATTGAACTCGTGTCCGAATCAGGTACTCATTGTGAATCTACGGTGCGTAGTTACTCCTTTGGTTTAAAGTAATTGTCTATAGAAGAAACAAAACAACAATTACTCGAGTGGTTACAATCTTGATCAGTTCCGACTACGGCAGAGCTGACCACAGTCTCATGGCTATTCTACGGTCCAAGCGGTACGAGACCCTTAGCTTGGTCGCATCGATCCGGGTCTTGACGAGTGGTTACGCAAGAGCGGGAGCGAATCCAAACGCGTTAGCGTAAGGACTTGGTATTGCTTTGTTTGCAAATACAGATGGAACCTTTTAACGAATTGGTTACCATTTTCGACACTGCACACAATGGGTAGACTAACCGTCGATGCCTAGCATCCCCGCGCTCACTTCTATCTTTAGATAAAAGGGAAGGCGGGAAGTATGTGAAAGCGTCACTACTCTTTGTAGACGTTCAAAGTGGTGTCTACTTACGGGAGACAAATCTATGTTTAGTTACAGAGAGGTAGGGGGGAAGCATGCTTCCCCCAAACTTAAAGAACTTACCACTACCACGTTGTTTTGTCCATGTTGGCGGTTCTGGTGACGATGGTCATTTACCACCTCTCTGTAACTAAATTATTGATTTTTCAAAAGACGCTCAATGTCGCGTTTGCTACTCTTTTCTTTAAGCTTTTCACGCTTGTCAGCCTTCTTTTTACCCTTAGCTAGAGCCAGCGAAAGCTTAATTTTCCGGTTTTTATTATACCACTTTAGTGCCACTATCGTCAAACCCTGTTTTTCACTTCCTTGTTCCAGTACAGCTAGTTCTTTTTTAGACAATAAGAGCTTTCTGGCTCGTTCGGGGTCGTAGTTTTTGGGCATATTGGCCGGTTGGTAGGGGGTAATTGAGGCATTTACTAAAAAAGCCTCGCCCCCGCGAATGATGACATAGGCGCCGTTCAGACTGGCTTTGGCCGCACGGATAGCTTTGACTTCAAAGCCCGAGAGGACAATTCCTGCCTCATATTGCTCAAGGTATTCATAGTCAAAACTGGCTTTTCGGTTTTTTACGTATTCCGTCATATGGTTAATAGCTTTATGCTAACTATAGAGGTTATTTGGCTTAAGGGCAATCATATTTATGACGATAAGCATTCAATTAAAATTAACTCGTAAAATTATGATTTTTCTGTATAATGCACCGTACTATGTCTAAATTAGAAAATGAAATAAACCAAGAAAATAAAGAGTCAATTTCTACCACGCACACCTCTCCCGTTGAGAAACCGGAGTTGACCAATAGTGGGGAAAGGGAGTCAAAAAAGGATGTTGAAACACCGCCAGTTGTGCCGCGGCAAAAGCTTGGGAAAAATATGCCAATTGGTCCAGGTAATTTTTGGAATAATATGCTGTCGACGGTTTTATTATTAATTTTGGTGACAGTAGTTTTTAGTTACCTAACTGATGCTAAAGTCGAACCTGAACAACTATCAGTTTCTGAGGTGGTGAAGCAGGTACAGGCAGGGGAAGTGAAAGAGATTATTGTGCGTGGTAGTGTGCTTGAAATTGCATACAACGATGAAACGAGAAATAAAGGTGAAGCCAAGCGGGAGACCGATGCCTCTGTCTCAGAGTCTCTCACAAATTTTGGAGTAACTGCCGAACAATTAGCGACAATCAAAATTGATGTCCAACGAGAAACCGGTTTTGGCTATTGGTTTGGTCAATTTGCTCCATTTCTATTTCCACTACTATTTTTGATCTTGATCATTTGGTTTTTCACTCGTTCAGTTAAAGGAGCGGGAATGCAGGCTTTGAATTTTGGAAACAGTAAGGCTCGAATGATTGACCCAAATGATAGTAGTCAGAAAGTGACTTTTAAAGATGTGGCCGGAGCGAAAGAAGCCAAGCAGGAACTTGAAGAAATTGTCGACTTCTTAAAGAACCCCAAGAAGTTTATTGAGATTGGTGCAGAAATTCCTAAAGGAGTCATGATGATGGGAGCGCCTGGTACTGGTAAGACCCTACTAGCCCGCGCCGTCGCTGGTGAAGCAGGAGTACCTTTCTTCTCAATTTCTGGGTCTGAGTTTGTGGAGATGTTTGTCGGTGTCGGTGCTTCTAGAGTACGGGATCTTTTCTCAATGGCAAAAAAGGCAGCCCCTGCCATTATCTTTGTCGATGAAATTGACGCAGTGGGGCGAGTGCGTGGGACCGGGGTAGGTGGCGGTAATGATGAGCGAGAACAAACACTCAATCAGATTTTGGTGGAGATGGATGGTTTTGAACCAAACGCCAAAGTGATTGTGATGGCGGCAACTAACCGCCCTGATGTTCTTGATCCGGCTTTACTCCGACCTGGTCGCTTTGACCGTCGAGTAACTATTGATTTACCTGATCGAAAAGACCGTGAAGAAATTCTTAAAGTACACTCACGCAAGAAGCCACTCCAAGATGATGTGAACTTGGCTTTGGTAGCGCAGCGTACTCCTGGTTTTTCTGGAGCTGACTTGGCTTCACTGATGAACGAAGCAGCCATCCTCGCTGCTCGCGAACTACGGAAGAAAGTTGGTCAGTTTGATTTGATACGCTCTATTGAAAAAGTGATGCTCGGTCCTGAGCGTAAAAGTCATGTGCTGTCAGCACGCGAGCGACTAGTTACGGCTTATCATGAAGTCGGCCATGCTCTTGTCGCTTCAGTTTTACCTTATGCAGATCCGGTGCAGAAAATTTCCGTCATTTCTCGTGGAAGAGCTGCGGGGTATACACTTAAGTTGCCTGACGAAGATCGACGAATGCACACTAAAAAAGAATTTCTGGATGATATTGCCATGACGCTTGGTGGCTATGTGACTGAAGAGATGGTCTTTGGTGACCTTAGTACTGGCCCAAGTAACGACTTACAAGTCGTGACCAACCTGGCACGCGATATGGTGACTAAGTATGGCATGAGTTCACTTGGTCCTGTGGCTCTTGAAGGGATGGGCGGCCGTATGATTGGTGGTGGTATGAGTGAAGATCGAGGTTATTCACCACAAGTTGCCAAAGCGATTGATGATGAGGTCTCTCGAATAATCCAAGAAGGAAAAGATAAGGCTAAGGATATTTTGACTAAATACCGCCCAGCTTTAGATGTTATCTCGAAGCGTTTGGCTGAAGTAGAAACCTTAGAGCGTGAAGAATATGAAGCTCTACTAAAGCGAGAAGGAGTGGAGATTCAAGATGCATATAAAAAACAACGAGAAGAAGATGAGAGGACAGCTGACCCAACTAAAATACTTGAAACTCTGAAAGTTTAAAGAAATTAAAACACACCCCGGCGCCGCAGGCGCCGGGGTGTGTTTTTTAAATCAATTAATTTTACTCGAGTACACCGGGTTTACACTACATATACAAAATGGATTCTTTACCACCACGTAATAATACGAACCAGGGAACGACTATTGTATAATTTGTATATATGGCAAAACTACATAAACGGATGTTGGCGGAGAAAATGCGACATGAAGGACAAAGTTATTCTGTCATTCAGAAACAGCTTGGTGTTTCAAAAAGTACTTTAAGCAACTGGTTAAGAGAGATTCCTTTAAGTGATACTAGATTAAGGTAGTTGAGAGATTTTAATCCTGTTCGGATTGAAAAAACCAGGCAAACAAAATTACTTAAAAAACAAGCCAGACGTGCCTCAGTGCTCGAAAAAGTAAAACGAGATTTTGAAATTAAAAAGATTTCGCTTTTTAAAGAGGGCTTTTATTTATATTGGGGTGAGGGTACTAAGACAGCTGAATATACTGTAGCTTTAACCAGTAGCGACCCTGCTATTATAAAATGTTTCATTTCTTGGTTAATGCTTCTGGGTGTGCCTACAGAAAAAATGAGAGTTAAATTACACTTATATAGTGATCAAATAGAGAGCAAAACAATACGATATTGGTCGAAATTAACTAAGTTAAAAAAAGCACAGTTTTATAAACCATATATTAAAAAAAGTGACACAGAAAGAAAAACATATAAAGGCACATTCGGACACGGGACTTGTTCCGTTGTGTATCACGATAGAGATACCTATGAATACGTGATGGCAAGGATTCACTATCTACGCGAAATATATAAATAAATGTCCATCCACTTGGACTCGAACCAAGGACCATGCGTGTATATGAATTAAAATCTTTGTCCGCCCGCTTGGACTCGAACCAAGGACCATGCGTGTATAAGACGCACGCTCTACCAACTGAGCTACGGGCGGACAAAATTTTCAATTTATACAATTCTTCGTCTCGGAAAACAAATATTCTTTTCATTCATGCTTGTTTCCTCGACTTGAATTGTAAGCCAACATCTCCACCCAACTGAGCTATGGATGGTTGGTGGGCAAACTATACCGCATTTATCACTGACGGACAATTAAAAATATTTTACTTTCCAAATGGATATTTCCGAATGGGACAATAGTAAAAGGCCCGCGCGAGCCTTTGGGTTAGTGTTTCCTTTTGTCTCGCGACAATAGGAAACTGGGATGGGTTGGGTGGCGGAAAAAATGTGGATCACCTCCTTATCAGACTGCGTTTCTGCCGGTCGCAGTCCTCGAGTCAACCTTGAGAATAACATGAAGCTTATTTTTCTTCAAATTTTGAATGGGTATGTCAGATCTAAAAAATTAGTGGTTTAAGGAAAAAAAGAAACCCCCATGTAAGAAGGGGGATGTTTTGCGCCCGGTCCGAAACTACCCTAAAGGCTAGCAGAGGGTCTTTTTATGGCAACTCGGTTGTGGCTGACTTGGAGACCTCGGTTGTCTCTACGGGGCTTGGTACTGTGGGCTATTGGTCGCTTTGGCGATTTTGTTGGCGATGGCATCCCGCCAAATTATGGCATCTGCAATAGTCGCTGCATCTCTACGGTCTGAATTCTCACTTTGCTTGCTCATACAGCAGTTGTCTCTATGTTGTGTACAGTTTTTGGCTATGTTTGGCATAACATAGATGACTAAAATAAATACAAATGATGGAAATTAAAAAGTTTAATTTTAGTTTTGAAATTTTTGATATAAAAAAACCCCGAGCCGAAGCTGGGGTGATTGGGTTGGGCCCCGTCGCTCTTGGGGAGAGAGCGACGCGGCCGGGTGAGAACATGATTTTGAAGAACTGCGTCAGGGGACTAAATTGAAGACTGTCTAAGGTCCCCGATCGTCAGTTCTTCGCCTGGTTGTGCATGCCGCCTGAGAGGGCGACACGAGCGCGGTTATGTTGCGCCCGGGGGTCCTCGTGCATGATGCACTTTAGCCTCCTTTCCCTGAATGGGTGTTGGGCCGTGGATGATTGCCGATCTCGCATGGTTACTTTTTGCGTCGCGATCACGGGCCAAAGAACTACTGTTGCGCGGGGACGAGTGGATTAGGGTCCTACTCGTCCCCGGGCCGCGCGGCGGATGTCAACCGATGCTGGATTCGATGCCGGTCGCGACGGCCGAAAGGGCGGAATCTTCGCTGCTGCCGTCGGGCGTGCCGGGGCTGTCGCCGGTCGCGGCGCGGATGGCTTCCGAATTCGAGGTTACCTCACTCGTCTGGTTGGGCGCGGGATTCATTTTGATCTTCCTCCGGTTGTTTGTGTGCTCGGATGAGCCCATCTAATATAGCATATCTAAAAATAAAGTCAAGCACCAGAACCTGAATTCGCACGCTAACTGCACAGAAGTTTGCAGGCTAATTGCACAGGCTAAAAGAGCCTGCATACTCGGTCTATATGGCACACAAACATATTGGACCAGAGGATTGGCCCGTAATTGCTCGTATGCTCAAAGCCAATTTCACTGGATCTGAGATAGCTCGAACCTTAGGGAAAGACCCGAGTGCGGTAAACAGACACATTAAACAAAATGGTGGTAGAGAGCACTATGATGCTCGAGAAGTGCGGAGAAAGAAGCGTCACCTGAGGATCGCTGCTATGGATAGTATTCGTATACTCAAAGGAACACTGCTTCGCCAGGTGACGTCGCTCCTCAAGGAACACTATTCTCCAGAACAGATAGCTGGAACCTTGTCACCAAGAGGTATAACGATAGTAGCTAGTACCATCTACCGCTATATCAAAGATAGAGCACCACACTTAAAGAAGTATCTACGGTCTCAGAAAGGCAAGTATCGTCGGAAGTATGGTACCAAGATTAGAGAGAAGGCCAGAGAGCTTGCCAAGAAACGTCGGATTGACGAACGACCGAAGGTGGTTGAGAGACGTGGTCGCTTGGGAGACTTTGAGGGGGATACTATGCTCGGTCGAGATAAAAGAGTCCGGATTGTGACGTTGGTTGATAGACGTAGTGGATACCTGATAGCTTATCTCCTTCCCAAACACAACGCTGAACTACTCACCAAGCTAGCCGTCTGGAAACTAAAGCGATTACCTAAAGACAAACGTCGTACTTTAACCTTAGATAATGGTACTGAGTTCAGTGATTGGGAACGATTGGAGAAACAAACTGGTATGACTATCTACTTTGCTTATCCTTATCACTCTTGGGAACGTGGCACTAACGAGAATACCAATGGACTACTTAGACAATACTTCCCGAAGTCTATGGACTTTAACTTGATTACACTTAAAGAGCTGACTGATGTGGTTAAGCGCTTAAATGATCGTCCGCGCAAACGTCTCAAATTCAAAAGTCCGAGACAAGTATTTATGAAGAAGTGAATTGTGCAATTAGAGTGCGAATCTAAGGAAAAGGCTTAAAAATATGGGTTTTATTCAGTATATAAATTTGGCTTTCTTTATTCCAGGTGTAAACTCTTGTGTAATTTATCTAATTTGGCTCTGATGAAGTCGTAATTAGCCAGTGTAGGATCGAGGGAAATAAGCAGCTGTGCCTCCTTTCTAGCCGCTTCAATCATTTTGACATTCTTCAGGGCCTCCATTCCTAAATCAGTAAGGCCCCATTGCCTAAGACCGTAGAGTTCGCCACTGCCGCGAATGTTCAAATCGTACTCCGCTAGTTCAA
>DAOLBU010000015.1:0-3793 GCA_035324355.1 Minisyncoccota bacterium | reverse complement strand
AAAACCATTTTTTGCTTGGGTGAGGGCTTTAAGTCTTTCTAGAGTTTTGCCACTTTTACCAGTAGTATCTTTTGAAGTTACTACAAAACAATAGGCTTGATGGGTGCCCCGAACGACACGTCCCCGTAGTTGGTGTAGTTGGGCTAGACCAAATCTCTCAGCGCCTTCGATGATGATGTTGGTAGCGTTTTGTACACTAACACCCACCTCGACGACAGAAGTGGCAACTAAAATATCAATCTCGTGCTTTAAAAAGCGCAGCATGATGTCATCTTTTTCTTTTGGTGTCATCTTACTATGCAAAATATCAATGCGGGTGTTAGGAAAAATATTTTGTTTTAGACGCTCAGCTTCTTGTTTGACGGATTTGAGTTGCAGGGCATTTTCTTTAGTGGGATCGGGCTCATCGATACGCGGACAGATGACATAAGCTTGACGTCCGGCCTTAAGCTCACTTTCTACATGATCATACACAGCCGCCATTTGGCTGGGGGCGTACACTTTGGTGATGATGGGTTTTCGTCCCTTAGGCATTTCGTCTAAAAGGGAAATATCCAAGTCACCGTAGACAGTAAGTGCCAGAGTACGGGGGATTGGGGTGGCGGTCATCGACAGCAGGGGTGGCATACGGGCATCTTTTTTAGCCAAAGCTCGTCTTTGGTTAGTCCCGAAGCGATGTTGTTCATCAATGATGACGTGTGCCAAATGTTTAAACTCGACTGATTTGTAAATTAGGGCATGGGTTCCAATCAAAATAGGAATCTCGCCATTTTTTACCCACTTCAACAGCTGAGCTTTGGAGATCGGGGTAGGCTTTTCTGGACTACTCTTTGAAGGAAATTTTTGACAACCACTGCCGGTAATGAGACCAATTTGAATTGGGAGGTGTTTGAAGTATTCAATAAAACTCTCAAAGTGTTGCTTGGCGAGAATTTCGGTGGGAGCCATGTAGGCAACCTGCAAATTTCCGTATTCTAATTTTTTCCCAAGCCCTTCGGGTGGTCGAGAAGTAGCTACCGCATAAGCTGCCGTCGCAGCTACTGCTGTCTTGCCACTACCGACATCTCCCTCTAGCAAGCGAGACATGGGATGCTTGCCACCAAAGTCGGTGAGAATTTCAGTGATCGTTTTGTTTTGCGCAGCTGTCAATGAAAAAGGGAAGCGTTCGGTAAATCGTTTGATATGTTCCGCTTCAGTTACTATTTGGTAACTGGAAGAGACGCTGACCTGCGCTCGTTCCCGAGCTTTAGCAGTTTGGATATAAAAAACTTCCTCAAAGGCAAAACGTTTACGCGCACTAGCAGCATGATCAGCTTTTTTAGGTGTATGGATCCATTGGAGTGCTGTCTTCAAGATCGGCAGATTGTATCTGTTCAAAATTTCTTCAGGAATAGGGTCGTGAACTTTATCTAAGATCCCCGCCGCAAAACACTTTTGAACGGTATGGTAAAACCATTTAGAAGTAACACCTTTGGTTTCGCGGTAAACTGGATAGATTGTCTCGTCGAGATTTTCACTGCGGTTAAAAATTGAATCATGTCGATCAATAGGTAGACTGTCGAGTTTTTCCACTTCGGGATTGGTGATGTAGAGTTTACCTTCACTACCAGCTACTTTACCAGCTACTTTGACGTACATACCGTCTGTCAGCATCTTGGCGATATACGGTTGATTAAACCACATGATTTTGATACGAGCCGTGCCGTCTTCCACCCAGCCCTCAGAGATTGGCACCCGACTTTTCCACGACTTACGGGTATTGAGCCCGCCGAGTTGACCAAAGACAACCGCGTCATGATTCTTAGCCAAGGAACTCACAGCTTGAATGGAAGAGATATCTTCGTAACGTTGCGGGAGATGGAGGAGGAGATTTTCAACGGTGGCAATACCAAGCCGGGCTAAAGCTTTTTTATGAGCTTCATCTATCCGAAAGTGGGCGGTAAGTAAGTCTGAGCTTAACACAAAGAAATAGTAACAAATAAACCAGCTAAAAGCTTTGTTTTGTAGGTTGTTTTGTGTACATTGACTTTAATCATATTTCATGCTATACTATAAAAGCTGCTAAATTCGGCAGTATGCCCCTGGGGAGGGGTTATGATTCAGATTTACGCGTTTGTGGGCGGTCAGGTTATCTATGAAGATGGTCGCCAGATTCCTGTCCAACAGTATCGGGGTCAGAAGGAGCCCCTGCCGCCACAGGTCGTGACACAGGTTGTGAGACAGGTAACGATGCCGAGACGCGAGCATTGTCCTGTCGCCAGCGCTATGGGTGTCGACCGCCGGCCCCATCGACCGCGGAAGTGGAAGTAGCGCCCTAGCAGTCAGTCCAGATGGACTGACTGCTACAAGCTCGAGGGTCGACTAATCATCGACCCCGGGCTTTTCTTTTTATATTTAAACCACTTGCCGTATAATGTTAGTCACTTAAATTTATGACTAGTAAAAAAATAATTTCCAAAAAAGTTGTGGCTAAAAAAACAGTACTTAAAAAAGTAGTAGGAAAAAAAGCTACACTAGCCGTTAAAAAAGATTACGGCAAGTTAGCTCTCGCGCTGCACAAAAAACTTAAAGGCAAACTAGAAGTGGTTTCTAAAGGGAAGTTACTCACTTGTGATGATTGGAGTACGATGTACACGCCCGGAGTGGGGGCTGTTTCTAGTCATTTAGCTAAGTATCCAAAAGATGCTCGTGAATACACCATGAAGCGGAATACGGTCGCGGTCATCAGTGACGGCTCGGCTGTTTTAGGTTTAGGAAATATTGGTCCGATTGCCGCCTTGCCCGTCATGGAGGGGAAGTGTGCAATTTTAAAAGAGATGGCCAATATCGACGGAATTCCGATTGTTCTTGATGTGCATGATACTGAAAGCATTATTAAAGTAGTGAAGGCGATTGCTCCGACATTTGGTGCTATTAATCTAGAAGACATTGCCGCCCCCCAATGTTTTGAAATTGAAGAGCGACTTAAGGCTGAACTCGATATACCAGTGATGCATGATGATCAGCATGGGACAGCAGTGGTGGTTTTGGCTGGTCTTATTAATGCCGCAAAGGTGGTAGGGAAAGCGCTCCAAAAATTAAAAGTTGTAGTCGTTGGTGCTGGGGCTGCGGGGCGAGCAGTCACCTTACTGTTACTAAAAGCCGGTGTCGAAAACGTCATCGTGACTGACAGTAAAGGAATTATTTATAAAGGTCGTCGGGATTTGTCGGGTTATAAAATGAAACTTTCGGAAGTAACTAATATTAATAAAGTGCAAGGAGATGTCCTAAATGCGGTGACTGGATCCGATGTCGTCATTGGGGTTTCTGGTCCGGGTACAATTGCTCAGTTTCATGTAGAGGCAATGGCAGAAAAGGCAATTGTCTTTGCACTAGCAAATCCCATTCCGGAAATTTTACCTGAAGATGCCCGCCGTGCCGGGGCGATGGTAGTGGCTACCGGCCGCTCTGATTTTCCTAATCAGGTAAATAATGCCCTAGCTTTTCCTGGAATTTTCCGTGGGGCTTTAGATAGGGGGGTGAAGAATATTACTGATGAAATGAAGCTAGTAGCAGCTAAAAAAATTGCGGCTATGATCAAAAAACCAACAGCGGATATGGTAATCCCGTCAGTCATGACTCCAAACTTGGTGAAGATAGTCGCAAGTGCAGTGAAGTAAAGGGTGATTAAAGTAAACGAGAAAACGGCCAGAAAACTTAGTTTTCTGGCCGTTTTTAGAGTATATATAAAGGCGAAGTCGTTATAGACAATAAGTAACGGTTAAACTTTCACATCTAGATAGACAATAATTTG
>DAOLBU010000014.1:20391-23959 GCA_035324355.1 Minisyncoccota bacterium | reverse complement strand
TTAGGTATAAAAGTACTATTTTTAGTTATGATTCCATTTGGTATGACTAATCTAGTTTTTGCTATTGCCGCCGATTCTGGCATGGCGTTAGTGGTAATCCTGAACAGTCTACGATTGTTTAAGGTGAAATAACATGACAGAAGTTACTGTCTTGCTGGCGAGTAGGTTACATATCGTCATAGTATTGTTGGCGATCATTACTTTTCTGTTGAGTAGTCATGATAAAAAGCAAAAGTTGATCATGTACGGATTGATTGCTTTGCCACTATCGTATGTGTTAGGTAAGTTTCTTAGCTCACTTTATTACACTAATCGACCGTTTGTAGAACTTGGTATACCGCCTTTAGTATCACATGTAGCTAATAATGGGTTTCCTTCAGAACACACGTTATATGCGATGGTGATTGCTCTAGTTATTTTTCTTCTTAATAAACGTATCGGTACATTACTTATTACTTTAGCAATTCTGGTTGGACTAGGGCGAGTTCTGGCATTGGTACACAATCCAATCGATATTATCGCAGCTATATTCATTGCGGTGTTTGCTGTTATTACGGCAAGGTACCTAGTAAATCTTCAATCTAAATTTAGTATCCATAAGTGAATTTAGTTCAGTTCTGCACTGACACTTGAATTACATAGTTGCAAAGGCGTTCATTGTACTGTATTGTTCGTATATGCGAACAGCACGCACAAAGCAGACGCTTAGTGCTACAAGGGAAGACTACATCCGTGCTATCTATCTCCTAGGTCACTCTACTCCAGTCGGGGTTACTCAAATTGCTGAAAGGCTAAAGTTAAGCAAATCAACAGTCTCTGAGCGTGTAAAAGATTTAATGCAAGACGGTCTAGTGACAGCTGATCTATATTCATTGATCACACTAACTGCTGCGGGCATACGAGTTGCAGAAATACTGACATATAAACATAGAGTCATTGAGGTATTTTTGCATAAGACCTTAGGTATTAAAAAAGAGTCTGTTCATAAAGAAGCAGAACTTCTAGAGCATGCCTGTAGTGATGAAGTTATTAGACGATTAGCCTCGTTTCTGAATAATCCTACACATGATCCTCATGGTACTAAAATCACCATTCCTCTAAAGTGGTAGTTGATCAATACGTTTCTTATAAAAAGTCACGTGAGCGTTACTACCCAAACGTACTATTAGTTTATCAATTATAAAAACATGACCCATACAAATTTATTCAAAGCACTCGGTTGGAAAGGTACTTCAGAACAAATTGGTGAAGAACAGATGCCCAGTCTTCCCGAGGTACACCGTTCAGTAGCTATTCCACCAGACCTACCATTTTATAAGAAATTGCTTTTGTTCGCTGGCCCTGGCTTTCTCGTCGCCGTAGGATATATGGATCCGGGAAACTGGGCTACTAGTTTAGCTGGCGGTTCAAAGTTCGGGTACGCACTTCTGTCGGTCGTTCTCATGTCGAGTTTGTTTGCCATGATTCTTCAACACCTTTCACTAAAGTTGGGTATTGTTACGGGCAGAGATTTGGCTCAAATGTGTAAAGAACGTTTCTCTAAACCGACAGCAATTTTTCTCTGGCTTATGGCTGAAGTAATGATCATTGCTACTGACTTGGCGGAAGTTATCGGATCAGCGATTGCATTGTATCTTCTATTCAACATCCCAATTCTAGTAGGTGTAATTATTACTGCAGTTGATGTACTCATTATCTTGCTCTTGCAGAACAAAGGATTCAGATATTTGGAAGCGCTCATCGTCGTGTTGATGGGGACCATTGTTGCTATCTTCGGTTTTGAACTATTAGTTTCTACCCCTGCCATTGCACCGCTTTTGGTCGGCTTCCTCCCTACGTCTCAGTTGGTATTCAATCCAGAAATGTTATACCTCGCTATCGGTATCATTGGTGCTACTGTTATGCCTCACAACTTATACTTACACTCTGCGATTGTACAAACAAGACGATATGAGGAAACAGAGACTGGTAAAAGAGAAGCAATCAAGTTTGCTACCATCGACTCAACCGCCGCTCTCTCAATTGCACTCTTCGTAAATGCTTCAATTTTGATTGTTTCTGCTGCCGTATTCTTCGTAAACGGATATGGTGAGATTACCGCAATTGAAGATGCGTATAAGCTTCTCTCACCTGTAGTTGGTGTCGGTATTGCTAGC
Source organism: Minisyncoccota bacterium (assembly GCA_035324355.1). Classification (GTDB taxonomy): domain Bacteria; phylum Patescibacteriota; class Minisyncoccia; order Phycocordibacterales; family UBA918; genus OLB19. Next base: position 21,803 of record DAOLBU010000014.1, on the reverse strand, counting down.
ACACTATTTGCGATCGCTCTTTTGGCAGCTGGTCAAAATGCAACGATTACTGGAACGCTGGCAGGACAAATTATTATGGAAGGTTTTATTAATCTTCGTATAAAGCCTTGGTTGCGACGAATCATTACCCGTCTACTCGCTATTATTCCTGCGGTTGTCTTTATTGGTTTGTACGGAGCCAACGCTGCGACGGAACTCTTGATTTTTAGTCAGGTGGTACTCAGTATCCAACTCTCATTTGCAGTATTTCCACTCCTTATGTTTACTAGCAGTAAAAAGATTATGGGGAAGTTTGCAAATGGACCAATCCTTACAATCATATCTTGGATAATTGGATTCATTATTGCTGGACTTAACTTGTGGTTGTTGTCTCAGTTTATTATCTAATCTAGTCAAAATTCAAGACATCCTCACGCTATCGTGAGGATGTCTTGTTTTATAGGTAGATCACAACTGAAATATGTTAATACTAACTTGTTAGTATACCCCCTAGGGGGTATACTAGTGTGTATGAAAGAATCACACAAAAAGCTAATCCGCCGTCTCAAAATAATTGAAGGGCAGGTCCGTGGACTCCAAGGAATGCTTGAAAAAGACGCATACTGCATTGACGTCATCACCCAGACCTCAGCCGTTAAGCAAGCTCTATCAAACATTGAAGATGTTCTCTTAGAAGAACATCTATCACACTGTGTAGTCAATCAGATAAAGTCAGGAAACGTAAAGAAGCCCGTTGGTGAAATATTGCAAGTGTATAGATTAAAACGAAAATAATATGGAACACAATCATTCATCAAGTGAAATAAAAATACATCACGCAACAAAAGTGGGTGTCTGGTCATATTGGCCCATCGTAGCTATATACATTGTCGCTGCACTTATCTCGCTTTATACGATACAGTTCCACATTTATCCAGACTATATGTCCCACCTCATGGGCTGGGTACTTATATTCTTTGGAATCATTAAGCTATCAGACGTAGTTGGATTTGCTGAAGGGTTTGCAAAGTACGATCCACTCGCTAAGCGGAGCATCGTCTATGCACAAGTGTATCCATTTCTCGAAATTACTCTTGGTGTTCTCTTTATCCTCCAGCTCCTCATTCTCCCTGCAACACTCATCACACTATTCATATACAGTGCCAGTCTCTTCGGAGCTTTGCAATCAATGATGAAAAAAGAAACCCTGCACTGCGTCTGCCTTGGGACATACTTCAAGCTCCCGCTCTCGACAGTCACTATTACCGAAGCGGTTTTTATGATCGGAATGTGTATCTGGATGCTCGTGATGCTTAACAGTATGACCATGATGGTCATGTAACAAATTAGTGTATGAAAAATCAATCAATAGCAATAATCATTGGACTTGGTATCTTGGTCGTTGGTGCCGTAGCGTACAGTGTTGGTATGAA
>DAOLBU010000014.1:3233-20381 GCA_035324355.1 Minisyncoccota bacterium | reverse complement strand
AAACCCTCAAATACCAAAATGGGCATGAACATGGGTGATGACGTACCAGCAGGAATGCACCGTATGCCAGACGGGTCACTCATGAGTAACACACCTTCTAACACCGATATGGGTATGATGGGCGGAATGGATCATTCTATGATGATGGTTAAGAGTGAGCGTGAGTTTCTTAAAGGCATGATTCCGCACCATCAAGAAGCCGTTGATACCGCGAAAGAAGTACTCGCTCGCGGTGGCTCAACCCCCGAAATCAAGAAACTTGCCGAGGACATTATCGTGGCCCAAGAGAAAGAAATCGCCATGATGAAAGAGTGGTATCAGGACTGGTATGGAGAAGCATATGTAGCAGACCCTAAAGACTATAAGCCCATGATGCGAGACCTTTCTGCACTTAGTGGCGCTACGCTTGATAGGGTATTTCTCGAAGACATGATTATGCACCACATGGGAGCAATTATGATGGCTCAGAGTGTCCAGCCATACATCGAGAATCAAGAAATCACTGATTTGACCAAGGCAATTGTGGAAACTCAGACAGAAGAGATTCAGTTGATGCGGGAAATGTTGGGAGGCTTATAATCAACTTATTAACACACTCTTTAAAATGATTTAACGCTCATCTATCAAGGTGAGTGTTTTATCTTTGTATAAGATCCTCGATCTCAAGTTCGCTAGTAGCTCTCTTTTCTCGACAGTTGATCCCTCTTTGAGGATATATTTCGCATAGTTCCTTATATCAGTTTCCTGATCCGTTTTAATCTTTTCGGTAGCTCCAAGAACTGATCTTTGGAATATATTAAATCTCGCTATTTCATCCTCAAGCTTCTTTCTCATGCCTAGTTCATTTATATTTACCTTATCGAGTATCTTGAGTAGTTCTAGGATTAAATCCTCTTCACGGATATACATGTTCTTGCAATTGCGGTCTCTGGCTCGTGAGCAGGAGTAGTAGATATATCTGTTCGCTCCACCGTCCTTTAGCTGTTTCCATTTCTCTTCTGCAGATATACCAGACCCGCAGTATCCGCAGGTAAAGAGTTTAGTGAAGGCAAACTCTTTTGTCTCTCGCACTATCTGGTCACGCTTCAGTTGCGCTTTTGCTTTTTCAAATAACTCTTGAGTGATGAGTGGAGTATGTTTCCCTTGATACCAGTTACCGCTATTTTTAGGTCGCTCGAACACTCCGTAGTAGAAAGGGTTTTCAAGTATGCGATAGACGCCTGAGAGAGTGAGAGGTTTGTTTCCTCTAGTGTAGAAGTTCAGTTCGAATCTAAGCCAATTATATACTTTTCTACCTGACCATTGCTCATAAGCTACTTTCTCAAACATTTTCTTTATCGTCGGAGCTCGTAGTGTATCGACAATCAGTTGGCATTTTTTATCCATTAGACCTTGTGTTAGATATCCCAAAGGGGCTTGTCCCGACCAGAGCCCCATCTCTGCTCGCGTTCGCAAGCCTCGCTTCACATTAATACCTCTGTTGTCGTTCTCTAGCTTTGCTTGTGAGCCGAGAATCATCAGAAGAAACTTTTCATTTGGGTTGTTACCAAACTTCTGACCGAACGTGCGTATCTCCTGTAACTTGCCTGAGTCCATTAAATCCACAATTCGCCCAAGATCTCCAGCATTTCTACTGATACGGTCTGGAGCCCATGTGAGAATGCCGTTGTATTTACCCTCACGAATTTCTTCGACTATCTCATTGAAGACTGGTCTCTGACCTGTCTCCTTTGCAGAGTGACTCTCTCGCTTCATTTCTACTATTTCAAGACATTCTCTATCTGCTAATTGGAGCATCTCCTTGATTTGACTGTCTATAGAAAGAACTTGGCGTTCCTCTGATTCTGTCGATTTTCTTGCGTATAGGCAGTATTTGACCTTTATAGGTACTACCTCTTGTATTGTTGTGCCGTATGGCATTGATATTGCTTGATTCATACATACACATCAATGACGCAATGACCCACATAAGTCCAGACCCTAAAGGAGTCGATAAGTCATTACATAAGGGTCTTGAAGTAAGCTAAAATGGTCTTACATATGGCAGGTAAAATACTAGCTTCTTTAAAACAAAAACCACATTTTTTACACAAAGATTTTGTGCTTTATTTAGGTGATTCTACAGATATTTTAAATGCGCTACCTGAAAACACTATCGATATGATTTTTGCCGATCCACCATACATGCTCTCTAACGGAGGATTTACCGTTCATGCTGGAAAAATGGTCAGTGTGAACAAGGGAGATTGGGATAAGAGTAATGGCTTTGAAAATGACTACCAATTCCACCGCAGATGGCTCGAAGCTTGTCATCGAGTCCTGAAACCAGAAGGTACCATCTGGATTAGCGGAACATATCACTCCATTTACCAATGCGGTCACGCTGTGCAATCAATTGGATTTCATATGTTGAATGACATCACGTGGTTTAAACCAAACGCATCCCCTAATTTAAGTTGTCGTTTCTTCACCGCTAGTCACGAAACAATTCTTTGGGCTCGTAAGCATAAGAAAGCAAAACATGTTTTTAACTATGACCTAATGAAAGATGGTCATTGGCCTGAAGATGAAATCAAAAAGCCAAACAAACAAATGCGCTCGGTATGGTCGGTAAACCCACCAAAGACCGAGGAAAAGAAATTTGGTAAACATCCAACTCAAAAACCACTGTCTCTACTTGAAAGAATTGTTTTGGCTAGCACCAAAGAAGGTGACGTCATCATCGATCCTTTTACTGGCAGTTCCACTACAGGGTTAGCGGCCCATAAACATGGCAGAAAGTTTATCGGTATTGATACTGAGGAAAAGTACTTAGAGCTATCTCAGAAGCGATTTCACGATTTTGCTGGGGTTCGTAGTTAAGGACAACAACTTCGGATATTTTCCCACGCTTATCTGCTTTAGAGTTAATCATACGACTCGCAAAAACAGGTATCTGATTGAATCCAGAGTAGATTTCTTGAATAAACGGAGCGCTTGAATTACTAAGCATTACGTACACTCCTCGCTTATCTAACTCGATAAACAAATCCCGTAAGTTAATCTGGTCATCTTTTGAGAACGAATCCTTACTGTAGCTAGTGAAGCTGGATGTTTCTGATAGCGGGTGGTACGGCGGATCAAAGTAAACGAAGTCTCCTGATTTAGCTTTTGAAACCGCATCGAAGTATGACTGATTAGTTATAGTTGTTTTCTTGAGTGTTTGTGCGACAAGACGTAGATTATCTTCGTCTACAATTTTTGGATTAGTGTAGCTTCCAATTGGAACATTAAACCCACCTTTTGAGTTCTCGCGATATACACCATTGAATGCGGTCTTATTGAAGAATAAGAAATAAATACTTCTTTCAAAAGCATCTGGTTCTAGCTCGTTATATTTTGTACGAATATCGTAATACATTACCTTACGGGCATCCGTATTCTTGGCGAGATAATCTTGCTCTAAAATTGCTAATTCACTTATTAGCTTTTCAACATCACTTTTAATATTGCGATAAGTCTGAACTAGAGTCTGATTAATATCATTGATATGCGCCTGTCTTGGGGCAAGTGAAAAATACACAGCTCCACCTCCTACAAAAGGTTCGAAGTAGCGATTATAGTTTTCTGGATACAAGTTTTCAAATTGGTTGAGTAGCTGACCCTTACCACCCACCCATTTAAGGAATGGCTTAACTTGTTTTGTCCGAAGTGTTTTCACAACCTCATTTTACCATTTTGATTAGACTAAATTGGCTCGTTGTCCCAATGAACTTTTTGTGATTAAATTACACCATTATGATTTTAGGTGGTAAAGGCGGAGCAAATACACAGTCAGGCCTTCATTTTGAAGGAAAAGTTGATTTTCTTGAGGTTCTCAGGCAAGTCCCAGGCTATGAAGTCTCGGACGGTGAAATCTCTTTCAAGGGAGAGGTTGTTGCGCTTAATTTACGTAAGAGTGCACTCTATAAATTCCTAAGTAGTAAGGGTATAGATTATAAAACTATTCTCTCTAAGAGACTGTTACCTGACGATGCTATCTTTGTTTTAAATACGAAGACCTTTTATGTAATCGAGATTAAATTCCAGAATGTAGCTGGTTCGGTAGACGAAAAACTTCAAACCTGCCATTTCAAAAAGCGTCAGTATGAGAAGCTGCTTGGTTCACTTGGTGTTACTGTCGAATATATTTATATTCTCAGTGATTGGTTTCAAGCTCCTGCGTACAAAGATGTACTTGCGTACATTAAAGAAGTTGGTTGTGACTACGAGTTCAAAGAAATTACTTTGGGGCGACTAGGGCTACCCTCGTAATTTAACCTATGAAAATCCTAAGCACACACGAGATAAATAAAACGGTAGTGAACCAACTAATACAGGCCAACCTCGCCACAGCGACAGCTATACATAAATCTAGAGGGAAAACATGGGGTTCTGAGGCCAAAGCTTTCTCTTTCATAGTGTCATGTCTCGAAATGTTTTATGGTAATAAAATTCCCAAACAAACCCTTTCAAAAATTATTACTGACGGACACAGAGATAACTCACTTGATGTAATTCGGGTCAACAGTGACGGTACTATCGATATATTTGATATTAAAAACGACAACTCTCTCAGTACTAGTGACTTAAGCTTTTTGAAGTACAGTATTAAGGTTAATGTTCTAGAGAAACCAAATGATTACAGTATTTTCAATAGCATAGCAATTCAGAGAATCAAGGAAATTCACATGACTGAAAAACCAGTTATCAGAGTTTTTATTGTCAGAAATACAGGAGCAAAAGCTACTACTTATTTTAATAAAATGAAATCGGAACTCAAAACGTTTTCAAAAGTAAAATCAGTCGAGTTAGTGGTTGTGGATGATTTAATTCGCAAAAAAATGGAGAACGAATCCTACAAGGGAGACTGGGCTATTCAAACTAACGAAGATTGTTTACATAGATTTGAGAGAAGTAAGGAATTAACATTAAAAATACCGTTGGAGAAAATAGTTGAACTACATAACATTTCTATCAAAGATGGCACAAATTTGTTCAACCGAAATATCAGAACTTTTCTTAAAAAGAAAGAGCTATCTGAAGGTATTGTTGAAACATTAAGTAAAGAACCAAATAATTTCTATTATTATCATAATGGCATCACGCTAGTAGCAAAGTCTATTACACTAGACAGTCCTTTTGGTTTTACTGTAAAAGACCCACAAGTAATAAACGGGGCACAAACAATTAATAGTATTTCCGCGGCATTTGCAGACAGTAAAATTAGATCATCAGATATTAAAGACGCCCATGTATTATGCAAAATATATGTAGCAAATGATGATGAAACTGAAAAAATATGCGAGACATCCAATACTCAAGTTAAGGTAGACAATTCAGATTTGCGTTCAAATGATGAGGTGCAAATGATTTTAGAATTGTTAATTAATAATTTTCCCAAGACCTCATTTGAATATGCGCGGAAAAAACCATACAAAGTGAAAGATAGAAAGAACGACTTAATAACATTGCCCGAGTTCACTCAGTGGGTTTATTCGGTTGTATTTGAAAAACCAGCATCAGCAAAGAACGACAAAAGATTGCTCTTTGATGCTACGAAAAAAGGACTCTATCGAAAAATTTATATTAATGGCAATGGCATATCAGACGATTCAACTATTAAAAGAATTTGCGAAATTGGAGTCTTTGTAAGGAGAATGATTAAAGAAGAAACTGATAAGGAAGTTAAAGGAATTCTGCGAAGTGCAAATTTACACTTAATGGCTGGTTTGTATATTAGATCTAGCAACCTAAATAAAACTAACTTCAACAAGCTTAGTAAGTTAGTGCAAGGTTATGTTAAAAACGAACAAAGAATAAACCCTGGAATTTCCAGTATAAGAATATTTTCTTCATCTGAGGAACCTTGGAAACATATTAAGACTAACTATAAATAGTAAACTTAGATTTATCTAAACCCTGCCTTAGCTGCTTCCAAGACCTCAATATAGTGTTTATTACCATCAATATAGTCTCTAATAGTTACTAGTAAGTCTCTGAACATATATGCACCTGGGTTTATTTTTTCATTTTTACAAAATAGCTCAATCATTATTGCCACATTATCAAGTGTTGGTGTGTACGCTTGTTCGATATGCGAAAACCGACTTGTTATCTCCTCGACCGTTTCAAGTGTGTAGCCATCTCTTTCACCAACTGAAGCAAAAGGTTTAGTTCGAGCATAATAAGCTATGTAGTATTGAATTATTTCCCGCACTTCACTTTTGTATGTCGGTATCTTCAGTAGTAAATCTACTACCCAAAATGAATGTGGAAGTGTGTTTGATTTTTTATCTGCTCCAGGAACTAGTATTTTTATTTTGAAATCGAGATCAGGTCGAGCTCCTCTTTTACCTTGAAAGAGACCAATCACATTTCCATCCTTAGCCACGTATGTCTTAAAAGCGTTTAGTTTAGGGCTAAGTTGTTTTAGAGTAGTGCCGTCAAAATATTTCTCATTGTAAACTGACATGTAAATTTTAGTATAGCAGGGTACTAAAAATATTAAACCACCTCATAAAGGTGGTTTAATATTTACCTAATTAGGCTTTTTCTTCGGTGTGTAGAATTTGGCAACCGTCTTGCGTGGCTTGGGAGCAGGTGGAGGGGTTTCCTCTGGCTCCACTTCTTCCTCTTCAGTCACATATACCACCTCATCCGGTTCATCATTGTCTACTACATAATCCTCATCACGTTCATCCGTGTTTGGATCATACGCATCCCACGCCTTCATGGTTTGATAGATCTCTTCCTTTCGCTCATCGGTTAGACCCTCTTCACGAAAGTAGTGTTCATGCTCATGAAAGCGCTTATCGTTGTACTGGGGGTGGTGATTCTTCAGCCAGAAAATCATGGCTGTAATCTTACCCTCCTTGGCACTTTTAATAAGCAATGATTCCATCATGTCATTCACGAACTCGTCTCCACGTTTCAAAGCAACCCTGCAGTCCTCCTTGAATTTCGGGTCACTGTTACACCACTCGTAGTAGGTATCCCGATGGACACCTACCTGAGCAGCGGCAACCTGAATAATTGGAGTCTCATGCAATTTACTAATAAACTTAGCTTTGTTCGCCTCCTGTCGTTTCTGTACGACACCCTTTTTAACTATTCGCTCGTTTTTCGTCTTTTTACGAGCAGCCATACAATTAGCTGCTTATAAGCTTCGCCTTCTGACCGGTCAGCTTCTCCCATCGTTTAATAATCACTTCAGCGTAAGTTGGACACTTTTCCATCATGCGACACTTGCGTCCCAACTTAATCGAAGCCATCAAAGTTGACCCAGAACCACCAAAGGGTTCCAAGACCAAGTCACCACGTTCAGTCAGCACTTTAATGTACGGGATTAGTAACTCTAATGGTTTCGTCCCAAAAATAACGCCCTGGCCTGAAGATTTTTTATCATCGGCAAGGTGCTCAATGAAATCAGTGGGACAGTACTTTTTCCCTTTAGAATACGATTCACGATGTGGGTTTCCACTCGTCGCATACAGTGCGTTTTCGTACTCATTCTGGAACAAGGCATTGTCCTCCTCTTCAAGATTTAGATCCACATCTCCACCGGTCCCTACAATTGCTATATCAGCTTTGTTAAAAAAGCTATACTTCATTGAGTGACCCTGAACACGGTTTGGAATATGCCAAGTAATGGTATTCCGATAGGTCCAGTGTTTCTCGAGTTCAATCCAAATAGTCTTCAGATTTTTTGGATTCTCAAAGACGAGAATTGAGAAGTCTGGTTTTTGTACTTTAGACACGTTACCCATCCATAACTCAGTAAAGTTATCGGGTAAGACTTCGGTATCTAAGTACACTCGATTTTTCTTGACTCCAAAACCGCGTGTCACTCCATCCTTCTGCTTCGTCTTACCTTTTAGATAATTTAGCAAGTACGGAGGATCTGTACAGACCATGTCCGCCTGTACTCCTTCCATTAATTTCAACATATCTGCTTCCACGGTACTGTCACCTACCATTAAACGACTACCATCAATCTCATAAATATTACCTGCTTTCGCATTAACATTTTTAATGTCGAGCTTAGCAAGTTCTTTTGCGAGATCAAACATCTCTGGTGTGTCATCAACAGCAAAGATTGTGTCTATTTCCTCACTCGAGAAACCAACATCGGTCAAGAATGCTTGGTCAAACTCAGCAAGTAGTTTAAAATCAAATGAACCTGTGTTGCGGTGTAGTCGCATATTTAATTCCTTTTCCTTTTCAAGGTCAGGAATATTAACGTAGACGACAGGCACCTCAGTGAAACCCATTTTCTTTGCCACCTCTAAACGAAAGTGCCCACCAATCAGAACGTTCATACGTTCTGGAGCAGAGTTGGCTATTAACGGATCCACTAATCCGAAGCGACTAATACTTTCGGTAAGTGCTGCAGTTTGTTCACCATCCCAACAACGAGCGTTATACTCTGCTGGTTTGAGGTCAGTAACTGAAACAGTCACAACCTCGATATTTTTATTATTCATCGTATTAATTACTTAATTCTTAATTAAGCAATCGAAGGTCATTGGTGGAGTTGTGAGCAACAAAAAAGAGCTACAAATCCAAAGCGACAAGAAATTCTTGTAACTTCGGATTTACAGCCCTCGACTAGATTTCGTGTCCGGTGACTTAACACTCGGTTTCCTTTCTGACAGTTTTTCTATAAATCCATTTTTGATTATCCGACCAACTCCCAGTTATTTACTATCATCAAGTGATAGAACGGATACTGACCCCATATGAAATTGGTGGACAATCGAATGGCTTCAATTGCTACCCCTAAAGTATGACAGATACTCGAGATTGGTAAATATAGTTATGCACAACAGAAAAGTCACGGTATAGCTACACAAATACTCAAAGCTAAGCTAAAGTGGCAACCAGCATCAAAAATGCTAATATTATCCGTACAACTGAATATCAGTCGACCTAACCCCTTAAGTTTGCTTAAGGATATGGTTGCAAAGCGCGATCAACGTATAAACCCCGGCATCAGGGGCGTTGATCGCGTTACCAGGGGAAACTCTGGTAGGACCTTCGGGTCTACCTTGGTGTCCGGGTTTTTGTGTACCTGGACATCTCCTTAAATCGCGATCAACGATTATGTATAAAAAATTACCCGTGAGGAAACTCACCGGCTCTGAGGTATTTACAAACTCAGGACCAAAAAGATTTAACGTACTAGAGTTCTGGCAGTATGGCTTTTCAAGTCTTAACTCCAATGTGCTTCGAGGAGCACTCGCCGAGTTCATCGTCGAGAATGCTCTCAAACAGAATAATGAAATTGATGTTCGTAGTCCTTGGGGAGACTACGATGTTTTGTATCAAGATAAAAAGATAGAGGTGAAGTGCTGTGCCTATATCCAAGACTGGGATCAAAATGACTACTCCATTATTAAGTGGTCTGGCCTGAAAGCTAAAGAGCTTCACTACTCAGACGCTGTTCAGAAGAAGTCTGAAATGGTGCGAACGGTAGCGTATAAGTCAGATATCTATGTTCTCGCACTCTTTAAACATCAAGAGCACGCCACACTCGACATTCTGGATATCAACCAGTGGTGCTTTTACGTACTTCCTAAAGATGAGATTAAACGTCTGACTAAAGACGGTAATAGCATCTCACTTTCAAAGCTCAATAAACACAACGTGGAGCCCGTGTCATTTATTGATTTAGCAAGCGTAATCCAACATGCAACCTAAAACTTTTCTTGTAGACTTTGCGCCTACTGTCTGGAAAGAAACTCCAGCTCAGCTGCGAAGAAAGCAGTACGTTGATGATTTATTAAAAATATACGATTTAGGAGAAGTGGTATTTTGCTCACACGCTGAATGTTTAGAACGAGGAGTGACTGAGAATCCTGATGTAATTATATGCTGCTATGAATACTTCGCTCGGGAAATCAAAGACAAAATACCTGAAGCAGTGCTGTATGTAACTGAAGGGGTTAGTGGGGTTTTCTCACGTAAAGCAGAAGTCGAAGAGAAGATGAAGAGTAACAAGAAAATCTTTGAGGACGCTGCGGATACAGTTAAGCGTATACGAGAAGCATCACCTGAAGAGCGTGATCAAATGCGAAAATTTCATGCTTTGTCATATGATGAGCTATATAAAATGATTCAACAGGCAATCATTGGTGACAATGAAGACTTGCGGAAGAAGGCGTGGGATTTACTCTGGGGTCCTGGTGAAAAGAATTCAGCCATCATCTGGATGCGTGTCCAGATGATGGCTGAGGTTTGGGAGGGCTCAAAAGGCGACAGGCTTGAGCAACTAATGCTAATGTCGATGGGGCGGCACCTTGATTTAGGTCTGGTGCGAAAAATGGATACTTTTACCGATGCTGATGGACAACAATACCACCAGTACATGTTCCTTGATCCCTATGGAAATGATTTTAATTACATCAGACGTTTACCTTTCGGAACAAAAGACCAAGACAGATACACCTATGAAGCCCTACTTAAAAAGAATGAAATTCCTATAAATTACATGCGGTTGCAGATGGAGGCGGTTCAGTTTAGGAAAGAGATTAACGAATACCTACAAGCTCAATGCGAGCAGATTAGTTCAGTTTTAGATAAATGGAAAGAAAACCCTGAACTTGGGAGAAAAGAATTAGGAGTAGGTAGTAAGCCTGAACATGAAGACTTAGCTCTTAGCAAAGACGATGTCAATTATCTTCAAGAAAAACTACGCCAAATACATGACAGACTAAGTCTAGACGAGTAGCTTAAATTATAATGACAAATATTCTAGGTTGAAACAATTCCATCAAGTTCCACAATATCCCAGCTACCTAAGTCCCCAGCACTTAGTTGCGCATCATAATTATTTCTATGCACAGCATAGCAAAGTAAATGTGTTGGCCTAGAAAAACCAACATACATCATTTTAGTTGCTTGTATTTTTCTAACCCCTGTTGTTCCCATAAAGGGTTGGCCACAGATTTGTTGCGACAATTTCTCAGATTCATATTTAAAATAAAATGTATCTAAATAAAGAACTGAAGTATGGGTTTGTCCTTTCACTGAGTGAATAGTGCAAACGTTTACACATATACCATTTCTCCCTTCATAAATATTCTTGGCACCTATTGGTCCTGCTAACTCTACAGGTTCGCCAGCATATTCTGAGGTCAAGTAGGTGCGGCTACCAGACACTTCTTTCTCAAACCATGATAAGAAAATAATCACGAAATCTCGAATTACTTGAAGAGCTTGGTCTTTCTTTGCTTGCGCTATTAAAAAACTTAGCACTACCAATTTTTCCTTATACAATTCATACTTATCTTCATCTAAGTCTTTTAAGTACTGAATTAGATTCAATGAATTATAGTAATGGCCATTTTCTTTCTTTACGCCTTCAAGTCTTAGAATATATAAAAATATATCCATTAAATTTGAGCGAAGCTTTTTACCAGTTTTCTCAGAATTAAATATTGCACTCATAATAGCTCCTTCAATACTTTGCTGAGAATGCTTCTTTAGTTTTTTAGTTTTTTGAAAATCAGAAAAATAAGCGTCTAGTTTGATGTGCCCCTTTTCGGGATCTGACTCAGTAGTCCAACCAATAGCGATGTGTGACTCTCGTTCAGCATTAATTCTTCCAGCCCCTTTATGCTCTGCAATTATTTGAGTGTACGATTCAATAACACTTGCAATACTGTCATTGTCATAAATAATCATCACGGGTTTAATATTTGATTCAGAATCATTAGATGTTCTACATCCGTTAATATCTATTGTCTGCAGCCCAAAAGGCTGCACGACTCTAGCAATATTTGGTGAAAGTCTCTGACTATTTTCTAGTCTAAGTATCTCAGCCCTATTTTCCCAACTATTGTTAGCGGCGTCGGCATCGTTGTAAATTGCTTGATTTTGATCACCTACTCTTTGGTAAACATTGTCTGATGTGCCAGGAATATAAAATAATGTTTCTAATATTGAATACTGAGCAGTACTCATATCCTGGACCTCATCAATGAAAATGTATTTAAAACGCTTTCTAAGTAAATCTTTTATTTTTGGATATTTCTCAATATAACTAAATGCCAATAAATAAGCTTCGTCGTATGAAATTATCCCTCTGTTACGTATCTCTAGTTTCACCTCCTGAATTCCTAATGCAGTTGGAGTAGTCATGTTTAAATTAATAGCCGTAGGAGGAAAACCCTTGACCAGATTATCTTCCTCAGAAAGTCTTGACCCGTAAAACGTTTGCGGATTTTTTTCAACCCAAACACGAGCGGCTCCACTAGGTGGTCTATGTGCAGAATAATATGTGTCGTCGTCAACTCTGGAGAGTTTCGTACCGTATTTGGTTGCAAAATAAGGTTTTGCTAGAAATGTATCTACAAAAGATTGTATAGTGCCTATAAAATTTGGTGCATTAAACAAATGCTTACATTCTGAGCCAATTCTATCCTTAATTTCATTCACTGCTGTGTTGGTGTGAGAGATGATCAATACCCCCTGCAATTCTGGATGAAAATCAAGATGCCTATCAAGAATTAGTAGCTTCGCCAAAAGAACAGTGGTTTTTCCGCTACCAGGTACCGCCTGCAAATCAATGTCGTTCCAGTTACGAATAAAATCTCTAGCTTGCTCACCGAAGCTGGCCCCTTCTGGTAACAGAATACGTTCTGCTTCTGCTATATTCTCATCTGTGACTTCAAACCCGAGAGGCATATTTAATTGCGTCAGTTAAATACTTTGCGTAATCTGCTTCACCAGGTTCTGTAATTGATATAGGTGTTGTGTTTTTATGTTGAGAGTCCAATACAGAAGCTAATTTGTAGGCAATTTCCGTCTTGTTCAATGTTTTTCGTAATAATTTTTCAGCTAACTTAACATTGAAATTACTCCAATCTGTCCCAGTGTGCACTGACTTAACTACAATCTTAAACAATTCGCTAAAGGATACTGAATTTGCAAGAGAGTATTCGAGAGTCCAATTTTCAGACACAAAATGTCTGACAGACTGTTCGTCATTTTCTGAAAGAGTAAATACTTTAGCGGCGGTCTCTGATCTGAAAGTAGCATCATCTACAGGAACGTATCTATCAATAAATTCCAAACCTTCAGTAGTCTCCTCCTTACGGTATGGTCTTACGTCTGAATCAGTAACAATTGCAATAGGTAAATCTAAGTACGGTTCGTTTTGTCTAAGAAAAATATTTATGTAGTTTTGAAATCCTATATTTCCAATATTGATAACAGAGACACCTTTCTTAGTCAGGTCAATACCAATTTTTTTAGCAATACTTGGAATTAAAATTTCTTCAGACCATCCTTCGACTAAGATAAGTCCTTTTGCAAAAAATAAATCTGCCTTTGTAACATCTAAAAACTTTTCAAGAAATTTGTATTGCTTTATATCAAGTTTCGTCTCAGAAGATTTAAGTGGGAATGTCTTATTTTTGTAACATAAAATCAAATTTTCAATCTTAATTTTCGAAGCAAGATTAGGGCTATGTGTGGTCAACACAAGTTGAATACCATTCTGAGCTTGTAATGCTTCCATTACTTGTAACTGTGACTGAGGATGGAGATGTGCTTCAACTTCTTCTATAAGTCCGAGTTTCATTCCATTCCAGTTATCCTTTTTAAGGTGTAACAACTCTGATGATATAAAAAGCTTATTAAGTGTACCAAGACCTGGGTTTTTAACTTCTTTTAATGAAAGCTCTAGTTTCTCAAGAATATTTTTTAGCGTACCTTGAACAACACCAAATTCTGATTCACTGTCAGGTGTATAGAATTCTTGTATGTAACTGTCTATCTCTTTTTTAAGACGATCACCCTCGAGGTCAGTTATAGCAGTTCCGTCGGCATCAATTCCAAGAAAGTAATTTTGAACGTCTTTATTGAACTTCCTAAAAAGTTTCACTAGATCATGTGACTCTCCTCTATTTTTAAAAGCCTGATGACCTTGAAGAATTTGTGACAACCGTGAGTTTTGCTTTGGAACCAGTTCCGACCCAGCATCACGCAAAGGACGCAAATAAGTTACTTTTAAAAACTCTCTGGCTTCACCTGATAGAGCAGTGCCCTCTTCATCAACACCTGCTTTTACTTCGTTATATTTTATTTCTTTAGTGGTTGGATTTCTTTTTACATCTAGAATCAACCTGAGATATGGAACAGCTTCTTCTCCTTCACCGACCCATCCTAGCCACTCTAAAAAGTTTTTTGCCTCTAAAGAAGAGAGGTCACTTAAAATGGCTTCAATTCTGAGGTGATCCTTATCTTTAAAGAAATCATCATTTTCTATACGAATCCACTCAAAACTATGGGTTTTAAAAATAATCTTTAGAGCGTCAATGATAGCCGTCTTTCCAGAATCGTTTTCTCCAACAAGAACATTTAGGTTTTTATTTAAATCCAGAGAAAGATCAGGAGTCTTCAAATCAAATTCACCATCCGAACCATATTTTCGAAAGTTCCAGAGTTTGAGGTTACTTACGTGCATACATTTTAATGATTTAAATTAATAAAAAAATCTATTTAGAGAGAAGAATCAGGTATTTCCATTTCAATTTTCTGGATGTTGTTTTTGTTCAGTAAAATAATCGTATTACTAGACCGAACTCGAACCGTATCATCACTTACTTTTATTAATTTTGCACCAATGAGTGGTTGAATGTTTGAGTCTGCGAAGTAAATGTTTACTTGCGGAAGCTCTTTAATTAATCGTAACGAATATCCTAAAGCAGACCATACAAATATTATAAATATAAACGTGAAGCTAAATATCATCCAAGGAATACTTTCCGTAAAATATTCGAGTGTTCCAAAGTAAAATAAGATTATTGGTAATACACCAACACCGATACGACTTCCTATTTTTGCGTAAAACAAAAAGAAACCGTCCGTCATTTTATTTAATTTTTCAATCTGTTTTGTGCGATGACTATATAATTTCGAAGACTCAACAAGTGTGTGGCACAAAAGAGTTCCTCCAATCAATCCGAGAATCACGAACGACCAAAAATGTAACCAACCTTCACCAATACCTAATGGAAAATGAACTGCTAACCAGATTCCAAATCCACCAGCTAACATATTCACCATAAATATAGTTCCATGAAGCTGGATGCTCCATCTTCTATCATCAGAGTACGGAATTTGATCTACGATAATTTTTCCAAAGAAGTGAATTAGGTACAAAAAAAGTGTCACCGCTAAGGCAGACGGTACTAGTTCAAAAATTTCGCTGTACTCAATAAAGTTCATTATTAAAAATAAGATTTATAATCTCAGCCCACTGTTACACCTGTGGTTAGAATAGCTATAAAATTAATCATATGTGAATTGATGGCGTTAATAGTTTTAATAATTGTTACGCTCCATTCAATAAGTTCTAGTAGCAACTGATTACCTTGCGTAGTTGAAACGCATTGGTGGACCAAAAGGCTGAGATTACAAGTCAAAGAGCAGAGGCAATTGCCTAATTGCTTGATTTTACCATATTTTATTGTATTGAGTATAAAATGGCTCTTTTTATAGTGTCGGAATGTAGGATTTAAGATTATGTGACCCCGACCCGAGTACCTTAATCGACCTAGCTAAAATCTGCTAGAAAAGCCTTACATGGTCTTACTTACGGGGTACTTAACCCGACTAGCCCGCCAAGAGAACCTGTTATTGGTATGACCCACATGTCTAAGAAAGCTTTTTAAACGCCATATCACCGAAGATTCTGTCTTGGGTATTTGGTCGTTTCCAAAGAAACACATTCTTTATTACTTCTGTGGGATTTTCTATGACTGATGCAGAATGATTATAAATAGTAATCCCTCTCTCTTTCATCACTATGTTGATGACCTCTGAATCAAATTGTTCAAGCGAAACAAAAATACTTTGTCGTGCCACTCTCTCAAACTCTTTCACTAATTTTTCCCAATCTTTAATAAAATAAAGTGAACTAAGAGCGGTAATATGATCTATGGATTTATCACCAAAAGTTTTGATGATGTCTTCAACTGCCCCAATATATCCTTCAAAGTCTCGCTTTTTTGCCTCTTCAATCATGGTGGGAGAAATATCAATTCCCTTGTATATAAATAAATCACCAAGATATTCTCTAAGTTTTCCCGTGCCACATCCAACATCAAGTAGAGTTCCTTCAGTTATTCCATATTTTTGGTATGTTTCAAGCAGTATTCTTGGAATTTGATATTCTGCTCTACCTTCAAAAGATTCGTCGTAGATTGGTGCAGCTTCATCATATAAAAGAATTACATTCCTCCTTTGCCTATCGAGTTCTAATTTTTTCTGATTTACTGATATTTGTTCCATCACTATTAGATTATCGCTAAAGATGAATTTATGCTAGTGACCCACGTGCTTTATTTTCACTTATCAAATCGTGCTAAAATACCCTTGGGATGTCTAGCCTTCCTGGTACTGAACCCACATCCTCCGCGGGCACCAAAAACAATCTGATGAGGTTGTTTTTGTTTGGGCGAGCATGAGGATGAGAGATGCGAAAATTTGTTTAGGGGGCCCTCTGGGCCAAAACAATCCGGGTCGGAAGAATGAGATTTTATGAGCGCAGCGCGACCCAATTTTCAACGAAAAAAGTAATTATGAAAATTCAAGGTAAATTGCATAGCAAGAGAAAGTGCCCTGGGGTAGAAGTACTCTTGTGGTGACATAAAGTCCATAAAAGTGACCGAGTCTCTCCTTCACGCATTTTTAATTACTTCCCCTGCTTCAATTCTTTCTCTAATTCGACTATTTTGTCTTTAATACTTTTTATTTCTCGCATTAGCCTGGTCTCTTCGTACTCTAGATTACGGACCTTGCTTAATGAACCCCTCAATGTAGTCGCAATATTTGTCTCCAAAGACTTCTGGTTTTTTATTTGCTGTTCTAGGTTGATCTTAGACTGAACAGTCATTGATAACTCGGACTGTAGATCAGCAGCTTTCTTGCTTAAGGATTCTAGATCTTGTTGTAATGGATCGGACTTAGATGATGATGAAGATGATGGGGATACTACCGCAATATCTGCAGTTAGGGTTTTAATAAAATTGCTAGCTTCACTAATTTTTCGTTCCAAATAACCCACAGCCCGCGCACTTTGTTCAGCCAAAAACTCGGCTTTTCTTAAGGACTCTTTTA
>DAOLBU010000014.1:0-3223 GCA_035324355.1 Minisyncoccota bacterium | reverse complement strand
CTTCACTATCCCTGTTTCCCCTTTTCCTTTAGCTTCGAGCGCCCTGGCCGCTGACTCAAGGGCAGCTAATTCTTTTTCCTTAATTTGTAGTTGCTTTCTTAAGGCATTTACTTCCTCTCGCGCTTCTTCTAATGCTTCTTTATTTTTCTTTGTCTCAGCTTCAAAGGCAGTGGCAGTAGTATTCTTTAGTCTTAAAGTGCTTTCTAGTGTTTTGATCTCTGCTTCTAAGTCCTTCACTCGTCCATTATTACTAATATGTAAGTGCGTTTTACCGATCAGCTCTTTTTGTAACCCTTCTAACTCTCTCTGTTTTTCATCTCTCAAACGCTCAATCTTATCTTGTTCAGCTTGCTTGGCGTATTTAGCAGCATCAGACTTCTTGACTTCACTTTGAAGTCGAGCCAGATCAGTGGACACTTTTTTTTGATCTACTTCTAATTTACTAATAGTCCGTTCCAAGTTAGTTAACTGACTATCAGTTTCCGTTTTTTTCTGATTTAAACTTTTATCTTCAGCTTCAGCTGCTTGTTGCTTTTCTTTGAGGGTGCTTATGGCTCGTGTGACAAAGTCCAATTTAGCCACCTTTGGCACTAAAGAACTTTGCAGTGTCTTAATCTTTTGCTCTAGCGTTTGACGATGGAGTTTTATTCTATCTTCCTCCTGCCTCTTAATTTTAGCCAAAGCTGCTTTGGTTTCTGCCTCTGCTTCTTTCCGTAATTTGGCACGAGCTTCTGGGGTGTTGTGTGAGGCACTGGGTAATAACATATAAAAAAATTATATCATGATGACTTAAAACATTTCTCTATCATTTACTCCTAGTTTATCTTTCCTAAAAAATAGATGTTATAATTGGCACAACTATGAAATTTAACTACATTCAACAAACATTCTTTTTTGTTCTTTTGATTACCACTTCCCTACTTTTCTTTTGGATGTTGGGCAAATATCTTTTACCGGTATTTTGGGCGATAGTGATAGCGATTATTTTTTACCCTTTATTTTTAAACTTATCGCGACGCCTAAAAGGCCGTAATTCTACGGCAGCCATTTTAGCAATTGGAGCAGTAGTTTTAATGGTGGTATTGCCACTAACCCTGATTGGGGGGCTAATCGTTCAAGAATCAGTTGAGTTATATCAAAAATTATCCCAAAATCCCGGGGAACTCCAAGGATTTAGCCTCCTAGATCAAGCAGAAAAATTAGCTACCTACCTAGAGCCATACGGTGTCTCTCAAGCTACAGCCGCTGAACGTTTACGGGAATGGACTGCCAGCGCATCACAAACAATTGCCTCTTCATTAATTTCAGTCAGTCAGGTCACGCTCTCTTTTGTCATAAGTACAGCCATAATGCTCTACTTATTATTTTTCTTTTTCCGCGATGGGGTCAAAATTAAAGAAACATTAATACACTATATTCCACTCGGTAACGCTTATGAACAAAGACTTTTTATTCGTTTTGCTGAGACCTCAAGAGCAGTGGTAAAAGGTAGTTTAACTATTGCCTTAATTCAAGGAACCCTCGGGGGTATTGTTTTCTGGATTGTTGGCATCACTAACCCTGTCCTCTGGGGGGCCGCCATGGCATTTTTAGCTATTATTCCAGCAGTCGGTCCGGCTATTATTTGGGTACCAGCCAGTATTATCCTCATTGCCAATGGCTCAATCTGGGAAGGAGTTACTATTATTGTTGTCGGAATCGTTTTGATCAGTGTCATTGATGAATTTTTACGACCAGTTCTAGTGGGTCGCGGTTCCAAAATGCCTGATGCGATTGTCCTTTTGTCGACCATTGGTGGACTAACTACCTTTGGAGTTACCGGCTTTGTGGTTGGACCAATTATTGCTGCATTTTTCCTTTCCTTGTGGGTAATGTTTGAAGAGAAATATCATAAAGAATTATCACAAAACTAAATACGAACTACCAAAGTAGGTTGGCTCGCACTTCAGCTTCCGACCCAACAAAGATCTCATTGGCGGATACTCGTCCCCCAACAAAATACAGATAGGCTTCACTATCCTCCCGGACTGAGGTAAGTGCTGTAAGTGGCACACGCACTAACTTGTCAGAAACTGGAACAAAACGAATTGGTTCTCCATCAATCTCTAATCGAATGACTTGATTAAAACCTGTCCCTTCAACAGTGATCAATCCCGGGTGACCTAAGAAAAATCCTTCACGATTGGCGGTTACTAAAGTTATCTCTGGAGATCCGCCCCACTTCCAGGCAGGGTCAGTGTGTTCCTGCCACCATGCATCATAGTCAACAGCGGTGAGCGGTGTGACAGTAAGTTTACCTTCAACCACAGCCACGGCATTACCAGACGACACTAATATACTCTCTTCTGTTTGACGAGCAGTGACCAACACTTCCCCTTCTGCGACAATGATCCGGTCTACTACACTTGAGACTTCAGTACCAAAAGCCGTTCCTCTTACGGCAGCTGCTAGGGTTGGCGTATAGACTTCGTAAACTTCATCTTGCTCCAAAGCGCGCTCGAGACGGGACCAGAGTTTCCCAACCACTAAATCAAATTTAGTGTTTTTAAGATTACTTTCTGTACTAAAGACCAACTCTGAATTTTCTCCTAACGAAGTGATCAATTGGGGACCACTTTTAATAATTGCTCGTCCAGTATTGTCAGTCTTAATTTGGTCTCCGGAACTTAGTGACCTCAACCCAGTGACAGCACGCTCACCCAATGTAACAGTTTCATTTAATACTAAAAGTTCAGCATTCACATAGCGTATCGGTACTTCTGAAACTGTATCCGCGTTACTAACTAAAACATAATACATTCCCACTCCAAAAATTATTAAAAGCAAACTAAAGAAATATTTCATATCTCACTAGTTTGCGGCCTGCTTCAATATTTAGCAAGTTTAAATTTAAAAAGCTCCCAGAAGTGGGAGTAATAAAACTTTATGAAACATTGAATAGAGATGATGAAGCCGGAACGTGGGAACGTTCCGGCTTTCGTGATTCGGTCTGAAATCGAATCAGAAATCAGAGTGCCGACAGCGGTGATACCACTCGTGTCTTGCGCCTTCTGCTCTCATGGAATCTGTAATGATCACACGAGGCTCTTGGGGCGTAAGTTGGGCTGGTGATTTCGCTGCCGCAGGCTTTGAACGAAAGAATTCCCTGGCTTCTTCAAACGCCTGGCAATATTCTGCATTCGTAAAATGTCCGCGACTTTTCCACTCGCACTTCTGGACATTG
>DAOLBU010000013.1:2031-25182 GCA_035324355.1 Minisyncoccota bacterium | reverse complement strand
TTGCCATACCGCTCTATTTTAATAGATTGGTTGCAATTATTTATGGAACCTAGGCACCACGGGCTGGACATTTTTCGTTTTTTCTGTATAGTAGTGTGCACTATGGCTACCAAAAAGGCCACAAAAAAAGCAGTTAAAAAAACGGCCAAAACCGTTACAAAAAAAGTCAACAAAGTCACCAAAAAAGCGAAAGCTAAAGGAGTGACTAAAAAAATTGTAAAGAAGAGTAAGTTGAAGTCAATTAAGAAAGTACCCAAAAAAGTTAAAAAAGCACCAGCGAAAGCAGTGGCTAAGCCGAAAGCAAAAGGTTTGGTTAAAAAAAAAGAGAAGCCTGCTAAAAAGGTGCCTCTAACAAAAAGTGAAAAAATCCTTGAACTCAAGGCGGCAGAATTAATGCGTGCCGGGCGGGAACGTGGTTATGTAACTTATGATGAGTTATTACGTTCATTTCCGGAAATCGAAAAAGATATTTCTTTTTTAGATGTACTTTACGACCGCTTTTCAATTGCGGGTATTGACGTGCTTCAAAGTGGCGGAATGTTGGGCGATGATACTAGTGCTGAAATTATGGCACAGAAGAATGCTTTCAAGCGCAGTGATAGTAGTTATGACTCTATTCAAATGTATCTTCGGGAAATTGGGCAGTATCCACTTTTAAATGCTCAGGAAGAAAGAGTGTTAGCGAAGCGTATCGTTGACGGTGATGAGGAGGCGCGAAACCTTCTAGCTCGCGCTAACTTACGATTGGTAGTTTCTATTGCTAAAAAGTACGTCGGACGATCACCAGACTTAACTTTACTTGACTTGATTCAGGAAGGTAATCTAGGGCTTTTTAAAGCCGTGGATAAATTTGACTTTACTAAAGGCTTTAAGTTTTCAACCTACGCTACTTGGTGGATTAGACAAGCGATTACTCGAGCTCTCGCTGATCAGTCACGAACGATTCGTATTCCGGTGCACATGGTTGAGACGATGGCTAAGTACAAGCAAGTGTCTAGACGTCTCTCTCAAGACTTAGGTCGTGACCCGATGCCAGAAGAAATCGCTACTGAGATGGGTGTAGAAGTAGAAAAGATTTATCAAATCGAAAAGATTAGTCAGGATACGATTTCTCTTGAACTACCTGTCGGCGACGATGATGATCGTTCTCGTCTATCTGACTTTATTTCAGATGACAAAATTGTCTCACCAGATCAAGAAGTCTCACACAGCATTTTGACCGACCAAATTACTGAAATTCTAGATACATTATCGGAAAAGGAAAGAAAGATTCTGGAAATGCGTCATGGACTACTTGATGGTACCTACCATACTCTAGAAGAAGTAGGTAAAGAGTTTGGAGTCACTCGTGAACGTATTCGACAGATTGAAGCTAAGGCGTTGGAGAAGATTCGGCAGCATGAGAAGGCTAGAAGACTCAAGTCATATTAGCATATGACTTGATACACCCGCTTAGGATTGGAAAATCCTAAGCGGGTGTCTTCTAGCATGAAGAAAGTATATTCCTGAACAAGTTCAGTCATTACTTTCTACCAGCACTCCGGCTAAAATCTTACTAGTATGATTTTAGATGATACTTTCTCCCTTGGGGGTCGAAAGTATCATCTCCTTGCATGAAGAAATGATGTCGTAGCTACGCTACTCTGTAACTTCTACTAGTTCGTCCAGAATGTCACGTCCGCCCTGCGACGTGACTGAATGGACATAAACAGATAATGGCGGAGCCATTTCCTCAACTAGAAAAAACACCCTGATTTCGTCCTGCCCTACTTTGCGGCAATCCGCAAAGTAGGGCAGGACGAATGTTTTTACCAGCTCGCCGACTGAAGTCCTGCTAAAATATGGGCCTAAAAGTATTGCACCTAGGCAACCTCGACGCCTAATTTGTTCTGTGATACATTAGTCACGTGAAGCCTCAAGTGTCAAAAGAAGTCGTTGTTACAGCGTTAATCACTGACGAAAGTGGTCGGGTTTTGATTGTAAAGCCAGATCACAAGGAAGGGTGGATTTTTCCAGGAGGTTATGTGGAGGTGGGGGAATCACCAAGTGAAGCGTTTCGACGAGAGATGTTGGCAGAAATAGGAGTAAAAATTCCTGCTCCTAATCGTCTTTTAAGTATTGATTATCGTGGTAGTTCTGAGGAATATATCATGTTTATCTTTGATGGCGGTGTGTTTACACAGGAAATGATAGGCAAAATTAAGTTGCCTCCAGGGCTACTGGAATATCAGTTTGCCGCACCAGAAGAGGCTATGAAGTTGCTACGCAGTAAAAGTGCCAAACGACTTATGCCTACTCTAGAAGCTCGCCATAAAACCGGTATTGCTTATCTAGAAAACCAAGAGCTCTTCTAGTACAGATGTACGCACGTACATGGGTATAAAGAAGAGTTTTTTGTTTTTTGTTCGCCCAAAACAGAAACTTATCTAATAGTTATAATTATTGTTTATGATTTTATTTGCTAGCCTTGTTTTTATTGCCGGCTATATATTAATTACTCTTGAGCACCATTGGAAGGTTAATAAATCAGTAACAGCCACTGCTTTGGCTGCTATTTTATGGGGTGGCTTAGCTCTGTATGGGGCTGATCATGTTCTAATGGAAGAAGAAATATTCCATTTGTCAGCTGAGACTTTCTCATTGGTGGTCTTCTTACTTTCAGCCATGACACTGGTGGAAATATTAGTGCATTACCGCTTTTTTGATTTACTACGAGTAAAACTCTTTTCTTTAGGTCTTCAAGATACTGCCCAGTTGGTTTTAATTTCTGCCTTAGCTTTCATCTTATCAGCCATTATTGATAACTTGACCACCACTATAGTAATGGTTCAGATTGCTAGACGCTTCTTTAAGGGGAATAACCTTCTCGTAGCAGCTGCAGCAATTGTGGTGTCTGCTAATGCGGGGGGGGCCTTTTCTCCAGTGGGGGACGTAACTACTATCATGTTGTGGTTGGCAGGCAAGTTTACAGCTGCAGAAATTATTCTATGGGGCTTTCTCCCTTCATTAGCAATATACTTAGTCAGCCTGCTCTTTTTTGTGCGCCAGATTAAAGGGGACAGTTCTGACGATAAGCCTGTTACTTACGAAGAAGTAAAATTAAATGGACCGGAGAAATTGATTATTGCTACAACCTTCGCTTCTTTTGCTTTACCACCTCTGGCTCACCTTTTCGGTCTACCACCATTTATGGGATTAATGCTTGGAGTTGGTATTGTTGGTTTAATGGTTGGGTGGTTTGCAAACACAGCCGAGCAAAGAGAGTCACACTTGTCGATGGATATTGAAAAACTGTTAGGCAAATTAGATATCACTAGTCTACTATTCTTCATTGGTATTCTTTTTGCTGTTGGTGCTCTTGGTTTCTTAGGTATTCTAGATCAAATCTCAGATATGGTATTTGGTGATAATCCGGTCGATTCTAGACTGATTGTAGGCAGTGTTTTCTTGGGTGTTTTCTCAGCCATTTTGGATAACATTCCACTAACGGCCGCTGCAATAGATATTATGCAGACTACTGATTTTCGTCTCTGGGTACTCTTAGCTATTTGTGTAGGAACCGGAGGTTCAATGTTGGTTATCGGATCAGCAGCCGGAGTAGTGGCGATGGGTATGGTTAAGGAACTTAGCTTTAAACAATTCTTAAAGATCGCAACCATCCCTGCTGCTGTTGGATACGTAGCTGGTATTGGGGTTTGGTATTTACAATACTTATTCTTTTAAGTTCATCCTCATTTAAACCCGCTCCGCTCTTATTTTCTTAAATAAGAGCGGAGCGGGTTTTTTGGTTTAGATTTTATATAGTACACTGTAGTGAAATGAATAATTCTGACACGAGAATATCAACAGACAGCTTTACTAAAGCTTTTAAGGGATTAAATATAGCGCAAAAGGAAGCGGTGGAATCTATCGAAGGTCCGGTTATGGTTATCGCAGGTCCAGGTACTGGTAAGACCCAGATTCTAACTCTACGCATTGCTAATATTTTATTGAAGACAGATACTGCACCTAGTAGCATCCTCGCACTCACTTTTACTGAGTCTGGAGCCAGAGCGATGCGTGAGAGACTAAGGCAATATATTGGAGCGACTGCCTACCAAGTGCCAATTTTTACCTTCCATGGTTTTGCTCAGAAATTGATTTCTGACTATCCAGATGCGTATGAGCGCGTGATTGGCGGACGACCTATTAATGATTTGGAAAAGATTAATAATCTCGAGACTATAATTAATAGTGGCTCAGTAAAATTATTGCGGCCGTTTGGTAACCCAATTTACTACGTTCCGCATTTGTTAAGAATCATTGGTCAATTAAAACAAGAGTATATAACCCCAGACCATTTGGTGGAGATTATTAATCACCAGACCAATGCGCTTTTGGCCGTTGAAAAAATTCATCAAAAAGGGGCTCATAAAGGAAAGTTGAGAGGTGAATATAGCAAACTCGAAAAAAATATTGAAAAAAATAGGGAATTGCTGTTTATTTTTCGTCAGTATGAAGCGCTATTAACTGATCAAAGACTTTATGATTTTGAAGATATGATTGTTGAGACTGTGAAAGCACTTTCAACTAATGAGTCTATGCTCCGCGACTTACAGGAGAACTATCAATATATTTTAGCTGATGAGCATCAGGATGTTAATGGTGCACAAAATAAAATACTAGAGTTATTAGCTTCATTTCACTCAAACCCTAACATTTTTGTGGTGGGGGATGAAAAGCAGGCAATATATCGTTTTCAAGGGGCTTCTTTGGAAAATTTTTTGTATTTTACTGAGCAGTATCCGGACACCAAAGTCATAAGTCTGGTGGAAAATTATCGCTCCGGGCAGACGATTCTTGATGCGGCTCATAGCCTGGTTGTGGTAGACGAAGGTCCGCTGAAGGATTTGCGTATTCCACTTAAGGCAGTAGTTGTTAAAGAAGATAAAGTGTATCGTTATGATTTTAATCACCAGGTGGTTGAGGATAGCTGGCTCACTAAGATGGTGGCAGAACGTATAAAAGCTGGGGTGCCAAAAAATGAAATTGCGGTAATAGTTAGGACTAATCGCGAGGTGGAACAAATGGCGACATTGTTGCGCAAGCAAGGTATAACCGTTACTGCTACCGCAGATGGCGATATTTTAAAGCACCCGATAACACATACTGTTTTAAATTTAATCAAAGTCATAACGGTAGACAAAAATGAAACGGCTCTCTTTGCCGTTTTGCACGGTGCTTATTGGGGAATTGCTACCACAGATTTAATGAAACTTTTATCGGCGCAGTCGTACGACCGCTCTTTATGGCAGTTGTTATCAGATGAAGTGGAATTAAAAAACCTGGGTTTAAAAAACATTATTCCTTTAGTTAATGTTGTCAGAGTAATTGATGGGGCTCGTCAATTAGAAACGCAGACGGCACCTCATCGTGTCTTAGAGTATATTCTGCAAGAGAGCGGGTTACTCAAACATCTAATAAAGTTTGATCCGTTTGAAGGTACTCGAGTAATAAGACGACTTTATGATGAGATTGAGTCACTAGTTTTACATGAAGGTTTGAGTACTTTGAAAGAGATCGGTTTTTCTTTTACGACTAGAATTAATTACGGGTTGCCTCTCAATGCCCCTTATATTGTTACTGATACTGAAGCTGTCCAAGTTATGACGGCCCATAAATCTAAAGGTCTAGAGTTTGGAGAGGTTTTTATTCCGCATCTAACTGAAAGTGGCTGGAGTGGAGCAAATAAAAAAAAGTACTTTGACATCCCTGTAGGTCAGTCTAGTATCAATGCCGAGCAAGATTTTCTTGAAGATGAACGACGACTTCTGTATGTAGCCATGACTAGAGCAAAAACACGACTTTATCTTTCGTTTTCACAAATGAATGCTGATGGGCGAGAGCTGAGTGCTGCTCAGCTAGTGTCTGATATAGACCCCTCTTTAATAGTCGTCGGTGAGACTGACAAAGAGATAAGTAATTTTGATCCTGTAGCAGCACTGCTTCAGAGGACTCCCGACATTAAAATTGATAAGGTATTATTACAGCAAATTTTAGCGGACCGTGGTTTTTCCGCTACGTCCTTAAATAATTATTTACGTAGTCCTTGGGATTATTTCTACCGCAATGTTCTTCGAGTACCTGAAACTCAAGCCCCTCATATGCAATTTGGAACTGCGGTTCACAATACGCTTGAATACGCTACCTGCTATTACACCACCCATAACCAATTGCCTAATCTATCTCAAATTAAAAAAAAGTTAGAAATTGAATTAGGGCGATTGCCCTTAGTAGTTGAAGAATATACCCGTTTATTAGAGAAGGGTCTGGAGTCTTTGGTGGTATATCTTGAACATCTAGCCAAAACTTTACCGAAAACCACCAAAGCTGAAATGAAGTTTAAGGTGTTGCTGCCTACAAGTATACCTGAATTTCCGGAAGTAATTTTGACCGGCAAGTTTGACCGACTCGACTTGGATGAAAGTGGCTATGTTACTAGGGTAGTGGATTATAAAACAGGGAAAGCAAAATCACGTAAAGTAATCGAAGGGGAGACAAAAGAAGCAGACGGTGCGTACAAAAGACAGCTTACTTTTTATGCATTAATCTTGTCGCTCTATGGGGACGAAAGATATTTGTGTAAAGAAGGAGTGTTGTCATTTGTCGAGCCAGACGCTAAAGGGGTAATTAAAGAAGAAAGCTTTTTGATTACTAATGACGAAATTGAGGAATTACGAAAGACTATTATTCAATCAGTGCGGGAAATTATTTCTGGAAGTTTTTTAACCACCCCTTGTGATCCGGAGAAGTCCGCTTACTGTGATTTGGTAGATCTCCTCAGTCAATAAATATAAAAAAACACTCGGACTTGAAATCCGAGTGTTTTACTAGTTCATAGAGAATGGCACGTCCGCTCTGCGGCGTGGCTGAATGGACAAATATATAGGTAACGGCGGAGCCGTTTTTTCTGCTAGAAAAAACACCCAGATTCCGTCCGCGTTGTGCCCCATCGGCTTGCCGTGGAGTGAGCTCTGTGGATGTTTTTACTGTTTGAAGTTCAGCCTTCTGATTAACTTCCTAGTTGCCCAAGAATATTATCAATCGCTTGCTTAACGGCGGCATATGGTTGAGCTCCTTCAATTGGAAGCTGATTATTGCCGACAATTATATAAGATTGAGGTGTTCCGTTAATACCGGCAGCGGCAGCTTCGTTGGCACTTTCATTGACTCTAGCAGCCATCCTACCGCTCTCGAGGCAGCTATTGAAAGCACTAGTATCAGCTCCAGCTTTTCCAGCAAACTCTGCCAAGCGACTCATGTTAGTTGGATCATTGATACCACGTTCACCAAAAACTAAGTCACTAAAAGTCCAGAAGGCATCGTTGCCCGCCAGTTCGCTAACACATAATGCTGCTTCTGATATTTTTGGCGCATTAGGATGTAGTTGAGCGATTGGAAGTTGGCGATAAACCCAAGCCACCTTTCCACCGACACCGTATTCATTCATTACTTGGTTCATTGTCTCATGAAAACGCTTGCAGAAAGGACAATCATAGTCAGAGTATTCGACGATTAAGATAGGAGCATTGGGGTTACCTCGAATGTTGTCACTGCTATCAACTGTTCTGATATTAGCGGGTGGTGGGGCAGTCACTGCTGCAGCTTGGTTGTTATTGGGGGCTGTGGTACCACTAGCACTAAAATAAATTGCAATGGCTATCAAACCAAAGCCTAGAACTATTGAAATTGGTATTGCTAAAGATGAGTTTGAAGTTTTTGGTTCCATAAATTTTTATTACTAATTATGTCGACATTATAGCATATTCAATTTTAAGGGTGATATAATGCCATATATGGATATTTTTAACGCCTTAATCTTGGGTATAGTGCAAGGTATTACTGAGTTTTTGCCAATTTCATCAAGCGGACACCTGGTTTTAGTACGAGAGTTTTTGGTGGTTGATGAGATAAACCAACTCGCATTTGATGCCATTTTGCACTTAGCTACTACAGCTGCGGTCATCATTTATTTTTGGTCTGATATCTGGAACCTGGTGCAAACAGCGATCAGAAAGCTGGGTCGTCTCCCGGTCAATGAAAAGGATTTAACTTTATTATATGCGCTAGCGGCTGGTACTGCTCCAGCAGTATTTTTTGGATTAGTTTTGGATACTTTTATTTCTACTTACTTATATTCATTGCTGACAGTGGCGATAGTTTTGGCTTTAGCTTCATGTTTTTTTATTTATGCTGAATGGCGATATTATCAAAAGCCACCCCAAGGCGCTTTAACGGTCAGAAGAGGTTTGGCGGTAGGTTTTTTTCAAGTGCTAGCTTTATTGCCGGGATTTTCACGGTCGGGCGCTACCTTGGCTGGAGGTATGCTACTGGGACTGACTCGATACGAGGCTGCTAAATTTTCGTTTTTAATGGCTATTCCGATTACTCTAGGAGTAGGATTAAAAAAACTTTTGGAGTTAATTTTGCTGGAAGGAACTATTGCGTGGGGGCCAATTATGGTAGGGATAATAGTTAGTTTTGTGATGGCGCTCTTAGTTATTCATTTCTTTCTTGGTTTTATCAGGCGCTACACCCTATGGCCATTCATCTGGTATGGGCTAGTGCTTTCGTTTACGGTTATCTATATTGCGCTCTACGTATAAAAACCTAGTATTGAAGCAATAGTTTTTTGGCTCAAAAATAAATTTTTGCTAACTGCATCGTGTAGGATATTTCGCTAAAAAAATTAAAACAGAAGCGAATGAGTCATCGATGATTCTTCTTTTATTGTCCAACTACTGGTGTCTAGTGGAATTTCTCGTTTTTTGGAACCATCTTTAAATTTCACATGACCATTTTTAAGGGCGTAATCAAAAATCTTTTTAGTTACTTTGACGTCTTGCTCACAGTATTTTTTGATTTCCGCAATTTTACCTTCGCGCCACCAACGAACCGCCTGAAGTCCGTTACTGCTCTTTCTGGCATTAACAGTCGCTTCAGCTACGCTATCTAAACGCAAGCGCCGTCCCAGTGACTGTCTAATTTCTTCAAGTAAATCGATACTTTTTATTTTAGTTAAATCACCAGGGTAATATTTATTTAAAAGGGGAATATCAAAATGATTACTGTTGTAGCCCACTAGAGCATCAGCTTGTTCTAAGAGTGGCCAAATCAGTTGAAGCTCGTCTATAGTGACGGTGGTATAGCTATCTGTTTGGCTGTCATAAAATGTTCCAACCGAAATATCTAAAGCTGTCGGATCGTTACTGCCGACATCTTGAAAAATATTCTGGGTTTCCAAATCAAAAACAATATAACGCATTTTACTAATGGCTGAGGATTAAAGTTAAGAGTTCTTCTAGTGTTCCAGTTTCCTCAGTATTTTGTGGTAGATTCTTAAGAGTGAATTTATCTTGTGCTATTTCATCAGGTCCAATAACAATGATGTAAGTGACGCCATCATGAGCTGCGTCAGCAATTTTCTTACCTAATTTCTTTGTACCGCTGGCGGTGGCGACAGTAAGTCCCCGAGCCCTTATTTGCTGAGCTAGTTTTTGGGCTTCAAGGTTATAATCAGTTTCAGTAGGGATAATTAAAATTTTCGCAGCAGTGATTTTTACTGTTTCGGGTAGCAGATTATGGCTTATAAGAAAATCTTTCATAGTGACATCACCCATACCAAAACCAATGCCTGAGATGGGTTCATCACTAAACATTTGGGTCAGATTATCGTAACGCCCACCACCAAGCATCGAACGATTATTTTCTTCGTGTCGATCAACTATCTCAAAAATTGTCCCGGTGTAGTAATTGAACCCACGAGCGATGGAGCGGTCAATTCTAACGTTAGTAATACCTAAAGCTGCCAAACCTCTAGTTACTTCGTTTTCACCGTCAGGGTTTTCGATTAAAGCAGTGACTTGTTGGACTAGGTCTGGATTACTTAATATCTCCAGTAGAGCTTCAGTATATTGTTCTGCAGAGATTTTATTTTTTCGGTCATTAAGCTGAGTAAGTTTATTTATGGTTTCGGTATCACTTATGCCCATTTGATTATACAGTTCGGTCATTTCCTGACGATTGTTGACTAATATCTCAAACATGTCGGGAGTAGCGCCAAAATCAATTAAAAGTTGGTAAGCCAGAGCTATAACTTCGACGTCGGCAGTATAATCATCGGCTCCAAAAATATCACAATTTAATTGCCAGTGTTCTCGTAGTCGTCCTCGTTGTGGCCGCTCGTAGCGAAACAGATTAGGTATAGAAAACCAGCGCAAAGGAAAGTGGAGTTCGCGGCGTTTACCAGCTACCATCCGCGCAACCGTCGGCGTCATTTCGGGACGGAGTGTGACTTCACGATCACCACGGTCGAGGAAGGTGTAAGTCTGCTCATTTACCATTTCAGCATTTTCCGCTCCCTTAGCTTTATAGAGTTCCGCTGGCTCTAAGACAGAAGCATCATAATGCTCAAAGCCAAATGAGCGGGCAGTTTTAGTCCAAGTTTCAAAAATATAATTTTGCACCGCCATATCTTGCGGGTAAAAGTCACGAACACCTTTATAGGAATCAGTACTAAGTTTAGTTTTGGTCATAAAATGATTGTATTTTAGGTCGAAGACGAATGCAAGCTTATGGTACTAGGCGACCCTGAAGCACAACTAAACGGGCATCAGTAGCGCGTTGGATAGTAGCTTGAATTTCTCTTGGGTCAGGCAAACCGGTCGACATAAAATTACTTTCTAAGGCACTGGCTGTTTGTGCTCTTAAGGTACCAAAGTTAAGGAAGGTAGGAATGATGCCGTTGATGGAAACCTTGATGTCCTGAAGACGTTCTAAGCGGAAGCTGCTAACCTTACGATTAAAAAAGTGTACTTGGTCAATAGTAATTACACGCCTGTCTGTAATAACCCAAAGATCAAGATAGTAATGAGTCCAGACCGTAAAGCCAAGTATCAGTGACAATAATAACCAAAGTGACAGACTATAAAAGACTAGTGGTGGGTTGGTCATTATTGTAAAAGCGAGTAGTTCTGGGAAGAAGCTGGTTATTAGTATTAGCAAAAAAGGTAATATCATCATTAACACTATGCCAAATAATTCTATACCAATGATAAACCAATGCTTGCGAATTAGCTTTAATATTATTTCGTCCTTTTCAAGTTCTATTTTTTCAAGCAACATATATGGTTTATTTTATAAAATTAACCAAGTACTAAGTCCCATCATGATGATAAGTGGCAGGGTAGTACTCAGATAAAGGATGGCTGTTGTTTTGCTCACAGCTGCGTTCATACTGTATTGCTGCCAATGAAAGTAGAGGATGGCTGAAAATACTATATAGAGAATAGCGATTAGATAAAATCCTAAAACTAATAATGTCTCCCAGGGTAGGGTGTTAGAAAAGTTACTTAGAGGACTTAGCATACTTTCTATTGTAACATCAACTGACTAAAGCGAGGTACTCCAAACTGATCAGGGTGGGTAAGTGGTTTAAAGCCGTGTTGGGCTGATAGATTGGCGATGGCCTCTACTTGCTCAGGTTCATGTTCCAACCAAAGTTGGCCGCCTGCAAGTAAATGGCTAGGCGCTTGTTCAATGATGGCTTTAATAAATTCTAAACCATCTTTTCCTCCATAAAGCGCAAGTGCCGGTTCGTGGTTGGTGACTGACAATTCAGTTCGGACTAATTCTTTATCGATGTAAGGTGGATTGGATAAAATAAAATCATATTTTGTATCTGGAACAGTTTGTTTTAAATCATTGAGGTCACCACTCATAATTCTCGTGCGCTCAGGTTTAAGGTTATTCTCCTTACAATTTTTTCTGATAGTTGCCAGATGTCCTTCATCCAGTTCAATAAAATCTACTGCTGTGAGAGGTAAGTTTTTCGCGACAGCAACGCCGACACAGCCACTACCGGCACAGAGGTCTAATATCTTTGCCGGCGCATTATTGCTCTTTATTATGTTTTGGATTTCTTTTATTGCTAGTTCTGTCCAATATTCTGTTTCTGGACGGGGAATTAACGGATGGGAGTCAAGATAAATAATGGTGTTTAAAAATGGTACGTTGCCAATTAGGTAAGCTAGTGGTTCGCCATTTTCTAGTCGTTTAACATCAAGCAGAAAGGCTTCACTCTCAACATAGTCATACTTCTCCTTTTTCAGCCAAGCGACATCATTTATAAAAGTCATCCATGGAGCATAAGGCCAAGTAAATATTTGTCAATTACTTTAGCCGTAGTTGCTAACAGTTTGTTTATTTTGTTAGGCAATACTTTGTTACAATTATATTAATATGAATCCCGCTAGAAATGCCCGCGGGCCCTTCATTTCAGAGATATAAAAGTAGTGTGTAACTTACTTTTGGATTAAATTATATTAATCAATTAATTTCTAACCGGATGAAAAAAAATACTAAACTATACGAGACCGTCGCTGCTTTGATGGCTCCCGGAAAAGGGATTCTCGCTGCTGATGAAAGTGACGCCACAGCCGGGAAGCGACTAGCCATGGTCCATTTGCCTAATGAACCAGAGAATCGGCAGGACTTTCGAGAGATTTTGTTTGCTGCTCCGAATAGCGAGGAATTTTTATCAGGTGTGATTATGTATGATTCCTCAATTCGGAATTTTTGTGATGACGGTACGCCTTTTCCAGATTTGCTCATTTCAAAAGGAATAGTTCCTGGTATTAAGGTGGATCTAGGAACTGTTGATCTTCAGGGTTTTAAAGGTGAAGTAGTCAGTCAAGGATTGGATAACCTAGCTGAAAGATTTGCCGAATACTATGACCTAGGGGCACGGTTTGCTAAATGGCGGGCGGTAATTACGATTGACGAGGATGAGCTTCCTACAGACGCTGCCATTACCATGAACTGTATTATGCTGGCCCGCTACGCTCAGCTAGCTCAAGCCGCAGGGATAGTGCCTATGGTAGAGCCAGAGGTGATTTACGCTGGCGATCATACTTTAGCTAAAGCTGAAATGGTCACCACGAGGACCCTGCAGATTCTATTCCACACTCTCCAGACCTACAAAGTAGACTTAGGTGGACTAATACTTAAATCATCAATGGTGCTAGCCGGAGATATGAACTCGGAAGTCTCGACGCCTGAGCAGGTGGCCAATTCAACACTACGCACCTTTCATCTTTCTGTACCCCATGAAGTTGGTGGCATTGTCTTCCTTTCAGGTGGACAAACACCCAAACGAGCCACTCAAAATCTTAACGCCATTGCTAGTTTAGGGGAACAGCCATGGCCGATGACATTCTCGTTTTCACGAGCTATCGAAGAGCCGGTACTTTTGGCTTGGCAAGGAAAAGCAGAAAATGTAACGGCAGCTCAAGAAACCTTGCTTCATGTTTGTAAAATGAATAGTCTCGCGACTCAAGGAAACTACGACGCTGCAGCTGATACAGTGTTAAAATAAACGATTAGATAACAAATAACAAAAAATGCGCCATTGGCGCATTTTTTGTTATTTCTTTTGCTTGTAGACCGTGTGGGTCTTAGCAATTGGGTTGAACTTCTTGGTTTCGTACTTCTTGCTCGGGTCCTTCTTTACCTTATTATTAAACCGAGTGTAGTAAGTATGGCCTTTACCGACGCCTTTTTTATCGCCGACGGAGACCAATTTGACTAGTAAATCTTGTGACATAGTGGCTCCGATTCTAGCAAAGAAAGCTTTTTTAGTCAATTGTTGATTTAATTACATAAATTATTTTTATTTTTGTGTTCTTATTTGTATAACCGAAGGAGAAGAGGAAATGACCATGTTATTATTTTAAATGAACTACATCTGACGCCGTTTTGTTGTGTATTTGTAGGTCATATTATCCATGAAAGTACTCACTTTTGGCTGGGACTTTCCACCATCACGTAATGGCGGTTTAGGCGTTGCGTGTTTTGGTTTAACCCGAGAATTAACCCATGAAGGAGTGGAGGTTATTTTTGTACTGCCTAAGCGACAGGATGTTGTGGGGCAAAATCGTTTTGTATTTGCAGAGCAAGCAAAAAATGTTTCGATACGAGAGGTAGGTTCTTTTCTTCAGCCATATCATGCGGCCTTAAGTGAAATGTACTATATCGAGTCGTATGATGCTGCTGGTAAACCTATTTTCAAATCTCGGACTATTATTGAGGAAGCCCATCGCTTTGCTCACTTGGCTTCATTAATAGCTCGAGAGGAAAATTTTGATATCATCCACGCGCATGATTGGACTTCTTATTTGGCTGGGATAGCTGCCAAAACTGCCAGTGGCAAGCCGCTGATTTTACATGTACACGCTACTTCT
Source organism: Minisyncoccota bacterium (assembly GCA_035324355.1). Lineage (GTDB taxonomy): Bacteria > Patescibacteriota > Minisyncoccia > Phycocordibacterales > UBA918 > OLB19. The sequence continues at coordinate 10,903 of DAOLBU010000013.1, read as the reverse complement.
TTTGACCAAGCAGCTAGCAATAATGTTGATCCAAGTATTTTTAAAATAGAATGTGAAGCTTTTGCCATTGCTGACAAAATAGTCACTGTTAGTCAGTTTACTAAAAATATTTTGGTTACCCGGCATGGCGTAGATTCGACTAAGGTGCAAGTGATTCATAATGGGTGTGATCCTTACGAACCGCCTAAGCATGAATTTGCCTTAGTGGCACACAAGACACAAGGTAAAAAGATAGTTCTGTACCATGGACGTATCACCATTCAAAAAGGGGTAGATTATTTTATAAAAGCAGCTAGAAGAGTGGTGGACGTTAATCCGGATGTAGTCTTTGTCATTTCGGGTTGGGGAGACATGACAACTCAGATTATCAATCAAGTCGGTCAAGCTGGACTTTCATCACATGTCATCTTCGCTGGAGCACTATGGGAAGAAGAAAGAGACCGGATGTATCAAAGTGCTGACTTGGTGGTTATGCCTTCTGTCTCTGAGCCTTTCGGTTTGGTGCCACTGGAGGCTCTGCAGCACGGTGCAGCCTCTCTCATCACCCATCAGTCTGGAGTGGGTGAAGTGTTAACCCATGTTCTCAAGGTAGATTTTTGGGATGTTGATGAAATGGCCAACAAAATTCTCTCAGCCCTACGCTACCCGGTTTTGCGTCAGCAAATTGTGACCGAAGGGAAGCGGGAATTACATAAAATGACCTGGAAAGATGCCGCTAAGAAAGTCTACGAACTCTACCGTAATTTGTTACAATACCTTACCACCTAGTTATGCTCAGTATTTGTCCTTATTTTCACGTTCATCAGCCGTTTCGGGTTAAGAAGTATCGGGTTTTTGATATTGGTAATGACAATGAATATTTCAACGACAATAGTGAAACTGATTTAAATAATCGTCGGATCATTGAAAAGGTGGCCAGTAAGTCTTATCGGCCAACTAATCAAATACTACAAAACCTATTGGACGAACATCCAGATTTTTGCTTTGCTCTGTCATTCTCGGGAACAGTTTTAGATCAATTTGAAGCTTATGCACCTGATGTTTTAGAATCTTTTCAGAAATTAGTGAGTAGCGGTCGGGTTGAAATTTTGGCTGACACCTACCATCACTCTTTAGCTTTTTTCTACTCAGTACCAGAGTTTGAAAAGCAAGTTAAAAAACATCAAAAAAGAATTGAGCAGCTTTTTGGACAAACACCCAAAGTTTTTCGTAACACTGAATTATCTTATCGTAATGACTTAGCCAAGTGGTGTGAGAATAATGGTTACTTGGGAATTATGGCTGAAGGTTGGGATAAATACTTAGCTTGGCGCAGTCCCAATTTTCTTTACCAGCCACCAGGTTGTAACAAAATTAAAGTTCTATTAAAGAACTACAAGTTATCTGATGATGTGGCTTTTAGGTTTAGTAATCAGGCTTGGGAAAGCTGGCCTCTTTCGGCTGAAACCTACACTAGCTGGATTCATTCGCATCATGGTGATGCTGAGACTATAAATCTCTTTATGGATTATGAAACTTTCGGTGAGCATCAATGGGAAGATACTGGAATTTTTAATTTTTTGCGTACACTACCATACCTTTTGACTAGTCGCTCTGATACCACCTTTAAAACGCCAACTGAAACCATAAAAAGTTATAACTCGGTAGGAGAGATTGATGTGCCCGACATCCTTACTTGGGCTGATACCGATCGTGATCTTACGGCTTGGACCGGAAACGATATTCAACGTGATGCGATTAAAGCGATTTATGATTTGGAACCAAAAGTGCTGCAGACGAAAAACAGAGAACTAATCGAAACTTGGCGGAAGTTACAAACCTCAGATCACTTCTATTACATGTGTACTAAGTGGTCCGCTGATGGTGATGTGCACGCATATTTCAGTCCCTACCAATCCCCATATGATGCATATATCGCTTTCATGAATGCCTTAAGTGATTTACAATTAAGAGTAAGCCACGCTCTTCTAGTACAGACGGAACGTACAGCAGAGCGAGCTCTAAAAAAAGCTGCCGCTGCAGAAAAAATACCAGAAATTCTTCCTGTAGTCCTATCAGTGGAAAAAGAAATTATCAAACAAAAAAGAGAAGGTTGGTTTAAAAGAGGGATTGACCACATACGTTCTTTAGTAGCCTGGGGATCACAAAGTAAGTTCTTAAGTTCATTTTATGCCAAAAAAAATATTGACGACAAAAAAAGCAGTCGACAAAAAAGTACCCAAAAAAACCACAAAAAAAGATAATAAAGATAAAGGGAAAGCGCTAGTGTTTGCTTCAAATCAAAAATCTTTTTGGGTTAATGATGGTCGGATATTAAATAGCTTGATGGCGCTCCACGCTGCTCTTGATTCTATGGAAAAAGATCACTTTGAGCACCATGTGGGAAATGAAAAAAATGATTTTGCTGAGTGGGTAGACTCTGTCCTTTGTGACTCAGCCTGTGCGGCAGATTTGAGAAAAGCCAAGACACCAAAGGCGGCTAGAGTGGTGGTTGCTAAGCATCTAAAACACTACGTCATCTAGTTATGTCTCGGGCTGTCACCTTGGGTAACGGTAGTCTTTTAATCGGTTTAGACCACCGTGGTCAATTACGCGATTTATATTACCCTCATGTCGGCGAAGCCAATCATGTTAGTGGAGCTAGTGGAAATTTTGTCCATCGGATTGGGGTTTTTGTTGATAATACAATATCTTGGTTAGATAGCCCTGATTGGGAAATCGAAATTGGCACTAACCAACAAACTGCTGTCGGCAGCTTTACGGCAGTTAATCGTAAGTTTGGTATTACCATTGTTAGTAAAGACGCGGTCCATAATGAGGCTAATGTTTTTTTACGTAACTTCACCGTTACTAATAACAGTGAGTCATCACGTGAAATTAAATTATTTTTAGCTCAACAATTTAGAATAGCTGAGTCGAGACGAGGGGATACAGCTTTTTATGATCCGCGCGTGAAAGCTATCGTTCACTATAAAGGGAATACCACATTTTTAATTAATGCTTTCTGTAACGGTATTCAATTTTCAGAATACAATATTGGTCTTTTTGGAATTGAAGGTAAAGAGGGGACTTATATGGATGCTGTCGATGGGGTGCTCGAGAAAAATCCTATTGAACACGGTTCTGTTGATTCAGTTATTGGACTCTCTGTCACTTTAACCAAGGGAGAAAGTGCCGACATATATTATTGGATAGTTTGCGGCGACACTATTCCGGCGGTTCATACACTTGATGAATATGTAATTGAAGAAACGGCCGCTCGCTTAATTGATTCAACTGAAAGTTATTGGCAAGCCTGGGTTGAGAAAGAAGATCGAGATTTATCCATTTTGCCCGTAAAACTCAAAAAACTTTTCACTCGGTCATTGGTAATCATGCGGGTGCACACGGATAATGATGGTGGCATTATAGCTTCGAGTGATACTGATATGCTGCATCATGGTCGTGACACCTACAGTTATGTTTGGCCACGAGATGGCGCGGTTATTGCTACTGCTTTTGATATTACTGGTTATCATAGTGTAGCCACTAAATTTTTTCAGTTTATTTCTAAATGTATTGAGCCTGGAGGTTATTTGATGCATAAATATCGGGCTGATGGAGTGCTGGGTAGCTCATGGCATCCCTGGATGCAACATGGTGTACCACGGCTGCCAATTCAAGAAGATGAGACAGCGGCAGTGGTGGTAGCTCTATGGGAACATTATGAACGATGTCGCGACTTAGAGTTTATCGAGTCTCTTTATAATCCTTTTATTGAGAAAGCAGCTAAGTTTATGTGTGATTATATTGAGTCGACTACCGGTTTGCCACAAGCCTCTTACGACCTTTGGGAAGAGAAGTATGGCACCTCTACATATACCGCAGCTTCGGTTTACGGTGCTTTGTTGGCGTCAGCCAAATTTGCCATGATTTTGGGTAAAGATGACGATGCTCGTACATACCAAGCAATTGCTCAAAGATTACAAAGTGCCATTGCGACCGTTTTATACGATGAGGATTTAGGTATGTTTGTGAAGCAGGTTTTGCATACTGAAGACGGCGAACTTGTCTTTGATCGGACTGTCGATGTTAGTAGTTTCTACGGACTGATTGCTTTTGATGTTTTTGATATTGATGATCCAAAAATTAAGCAAGCAGCTAAAACTATTGAAGAGCGACTAGGGGTGAAAGCGAGTAGTAAGGGATATGTTCGTTATGAAAATGATAGTTATTATCGAATGCAAGATGCTGATAGTCCAAACCCTTGGGTAATTACTACGCTGTGGATGGCTCAGTACCAGATTAAAAAAGCCACCAAACTTACACAGTTAAAAGAACCGTTAGAATTGCTAGAATGGACTGCTTCTCACGCTACTACCGGAGGAGTTTTGGCGGAACAAATGCATCCAACCACTAGGGCACACCTATCGACCGCACCCCTAATTTGGAGTCATGCCGAATATGTAATTACGGTTGAGCGTTATTTAAATAAAGTGAAAGAATTGTCGGCTTAAAAGACTTTTTGCCAAGTGCTGCTTTGTTTATCATAGTGTCCAATCACCGTTCGGTGAATAGCAAAAGCTAGGCCAGTAGTCCCGGCTTTTTTAGCAATGACTTCGGCTAGTGTTCTCATGTAGGTACCGCTAGAACAGCGGCAGGTGATATCTGCTAGAAAAAATTTATCTTCACTTTGTCCTTGCTTAGCAAAGACCTCCCAGGATGCCAGAACAGAAGGACGACGGAAATCATTACCAAGCGCCTTACGGGGATCAGTGACTTTTGGTAACAAAGAAATTTTTTGTAGGGCTGCCTTTGTGACCTCATCCCGATTCATTATTGATAATTTATTAAAATCTAGAGTATAGATTTCAGAGGTTTTGGTGGGAATAGTTATTTCAGCTAAACGATTTTCCATAGCCCAAGTATGTAAAGGTTTGCCGGCCACAGTTTTGGAGGAAAAAATAGGGTAGGGTAATTCAATTTCACCTGGTAATAATTTTAATATTTCTAAAATTAATTCTTCGTTTAACTCTTTTGTTACTCCAGGATTAATTATCCCAAGGACGTCACCCGAATCTGATTCTAGACCAAACAAGATGGTAACCTGATATTCTTTATCTAAGTGGTGGTATTTCGCTTGCTGCTTACATTCTTCCCCTATGAGTACCAATAACTTGCCTGAAGCCATGGGGTCAAGTCTACCAGCGTACGCCAGGGGAACGCCGGACATTTCGGGGTGATTACTGCGCCAAGTTTCAGTTACCTCAAGCGGCGTTTCACCCACTTTTTTATCTAGTAAGACATACGGAATCATGAGGCTTTCTTATTCATCGCTCTCGTCTTCAATCTCAAATTGGATAATTTCTTCGATAATATCTTCAAGAGTGACAACACCAAGAAAAATTTGATTTTTACTCATAACAACACCAAGATGCTTTTTCTGCTTGAGCATTTTACCTAAGACTACATCCAATTTTTCATCAGGCTTGATTTTTAAGAAATTTTCATCAAACGCTTCAATGGTTTGGTGGAGAGCAGTATCTGGTTCTTCAGAGATTAGATCTTTGCTGTAAAGAATCCCAACGATATTATCGGTATTGCCACTATAGACAGGGTAGCGGGAAAAAGAAGAATCGGAGATATGATTAATAAAGTTCTCATCAATTCGTTGATTTTTTTCATACATGACCACTCTTTCTTTTGGGGTCATTATTTCTCGGACGGTAGTGTGGGAGAACTTGAGTGCTCCATGAACTATGCGACCTTCATCATGATCAACATCGCTAAGTTCAGATTGTTCTAATTCACTTACAATGTGCATGAGATCACTTTTTGAGTACAAACCTGGTACTTCTTCCCCCAATAATTTATTGAGGATATAGGCAATAGGAAAAGTGACCGGCAGCATGACAAGCATCAAGACTCGTACCAGCGGGGCTAAACGACTTCCAACCCACAGAGCATGACGAGAAAAAGCGGCTTGCGGTAAAATTTCACCAAAGAGAAAAATCATTGAAGTGGCAATTACTCCCGCTACTACACCACTCACTATCGACCCTAAATAGACAGAGAGGATAGTGTTAACAGCTACGTTGCCCAATAGTAGGGTAGTGAGGAGGAGGTTGCCTTGTTTTCGGATAGGATAGACCGCTACTGCTTCCATATTACCGTGCTTTGCTCGTCTCTCTAGGGTATTGAGGTTCAGCGAAAAATACCCGAGAGTTAGTCCCGAAAATAGTGCCGAACAACATAGTAGGAAGATAGAGATTAAGTATTCCACGATATTACTTAGAACTTAACTTATATAGGGTTGCCGCCAAGAAAAGCATTAACTATCATCAGTAGAATAAAGAAGCCGATTGCCAAAACAATATATTGCATATTGTTTTTTAGTATAACCTACGCAGGGACAAAAGTCAGAGCCTTTCCTTGCTTGTCACTACGGCCAGTTCGACCGATGCGGTGCACGTAGTCTTCGTAAGTTCCTGGAAGGTCGTAGTTGATAACGTGTGAGACATTATCAACGTGAATACCACGAGCGGCTACGTCGGTAGCTACCAATACTTTAACCCGACCATCTTTGAAGTTATTCAAAGCCCGTTGTCGTTGTACGTGTGACTTATTGCCGTGAATAGCGTCAGCCTTGATGCCCGATGCTACTAATTCATGACTAAGTTTCTCCACACTGTGCTTCATTGCACCAAAGATAATGACTCGAGAAAATTCTTCAGTCTTTAGCAATTCAACCAAAGTGGTGAACTTATTGTGATGTTCATAACGAACTACGTCTTGAGTGATACTGTTGGTGATATCAGTCTTGCGTACAGAAACGGTAATTGGCTTACGTAAAAATTCATGCACCAAGCCTTCAACACTCTTTGACATTGTCGCTGAGAAGAACAGTGTCTCGCGCTCGACAGGGACATCCTTGAGGATTTTCTTCATATCATGAATGAATCCCATATCAAGCATGCGGTCAGCTTCATCAAAAATCACAGTCGTGATACCCCCTGGCTTGATGTGACCACGATCCATTAGGTCTTGGACTCGTCCTGGTGTGCCGATGATAAAGTGATTTTGGCGTCGTAGACCACTGATTTGTGGACGGATATTCATGCCACCAACACAAACTGTCGAATAAATATTCATTCGTGGTGTTAGTTTACGAAGTTCTTGTTCTACCTGAATCGCTAGTTCGCGAGTCGGGGTTAGAATCAAAGTTTGTCGACCACGTTCTTTCAAAGTCTTTTGAATTACTGGAAGCAAAAAAGCAGCTGTTTTACCAGTACCAGTTTGCGCTAGTCCAACAACATCATGGCCATCAAGGATGTAGGGAATTACCTGATCTTGAATCGCACTAGGAATAGTTAGACCAACAGAAGCAATAACGTCAGTTAATTGCTTGTCTAGGCCGAAGTCATTAAAAGTGTGCTTAGAAACGTATGGCGCTTCGGTGACTGGCTTGACTGGATTGAGGTTGATGAATTTTGAGACGTCAAAAGTACTCATTACTCGGCCACCGCCGCGACGTCCGCCACCACCTCGGTTTCCACCGAAGCTACGGCCGCCATTGCGATTACTACCACCAGAAAAACTACGTCCGCCAGGTGATGATGGTCGTCCACCACCACTGCTGCGACTAAAACGTGAACCAGAAGAACTGGAACCAGATGAAAAAGAGCGCCCGCCGCTTGAAGGACGAGAACTACTACTATTAAAAGGGCGACGGGTACGTCCCGCCACAGGTCGACTAGGTCGACCAGATGAATTTGGCATTTATTATTTTATTTAGGGGAATCAGAGATTCCCGAGCCGTGCAGTAGATAAATCAATCAAACAAGAGTTGAGATTGCGACTCAAGAGCACTACACGAGAATCTTAAGGTGCAAAGAGAGTAACACTAATACCAAAAATAGTCAATTATTTGGAAATAATTGGAAATAATATTAAAGGCCCTAGTCGTGTGGTTAACGATAGGGCCTTCCTCGGGAGGTTTTTTAAGGAAAACCTTCCAAACCTTCTTACCTGCGTGAGAAGAATCCCATCTTCCACGCAATGGCGTTGAGCGCAAGCGCGCAAAACGCCATTGCTGCAAGGCTGGCGTACTGCAGCACCTCGTTTCCGAGGTTTTGCAGACCTACCACCATTGCCAGCAACAACAAAAGAATCAGAGTCGCCATGATTACGACATTGACATTCTTGCGTGTCATTTTTTTTCTCCACACATGTGATCAGGATTGATCACTTCTATATTAAAGTATAGCATACTTTCATACCAAAGTCAAAATTTTTCTTAAAATACGGCTAAAAAGCAGGGGAGGGTGGTTTTGTTTTCCTTGTGTCTGTGTTAATATACCGGCGCAAAGCCCGTTTTGGCTTTTGTTAGTTTTAATGTTTTCTTTCATTGCTACAGCTCACGCGGCCGGAGACGGTATCCATGTTGCTCTTAAGCCGTATATTGTTGGTGAACTTTATGGTGTGCCTATTACCGCTACCCTTATTACCACCTGGTTAGCCATGGCGGTCCTTATTATTGGAGCCTTCTTTTGGACTCGCAGGCCACAACTAATCCCTAAGCCAGCGCAGAGTATGGCTGAACTGATGGTCGGTGGAGTTTACGACTATATGAGTGATGTCCTCGAGAGCCGTAAGTTGGCTCTCAAGTACTTCCCAGTAGTGATGACTATTTTCATCTTCGTCCTCGCGCTTAACTGGATTGGTCTTTTACCCGGAGTGACTGCTATCGGACTAAATCAGGATGGTTACTTCACACCACTTCTGTATCCAGCGGCGACTGACCTCAATATCACGATTGCTTTTGCCATTATCGCTTTTTTAACCATTGAAATGGCAGGAGTAGTGGCGCTCGGGTTGTGGAAGTATGGCGGTA
>DAOLBU010000013.1:0-2021 GCA_035324355.1 Minisyncoccota bacterium | reverse complement strand
CTTAGCTTTTGTTATTGGTCTGATTGAGCTGATTAGTGAATTGGCTCGTCTGATTTTTTTTTCTTTCCGACTTTTTGGAAACATTTTTGCCGGCAAAACCTTGTTGGTGGTGATCATCTTTTTTGTGCCGTATATTGTCCCAGTACCATTGTACGCTTTTGAGGTGTTTGTCGGCTTTATTCAAGCGTTTATTTTTGCTATTTTGACACTATTCTTCATCAAGATAGCAATAGCTGAGCCGCATTAGTGGGTAATCACGAGTCCCGTAAATATTGGGCGTGACTCGTACTTGTCCATTAAGCTTCGTTCAAAACTGGCGCAGTTGCACTGGTTTCAGAAATTATGCTCCCGCAACGTACACCTAAGTACGTCTTGGTCGCAAATTTCTTCCAACCAGCACAACTGCATCCATTTTTGCACAAGTCTTTTTTATCTTCTAATGAGTTTTTATCATTAGTAAATCGCGAATTTTTCTTCCCAGTAAAATGAACGATGAAAATAAATGGAATTTATTATTCAAATAATTATTTAAACGTATGTCAGAACTAGAAATTGCCTTGCAAGTAGCTGAACTTAATTCAGATGCCATGAAGGCTGTCGCTATGGCCTTAGCGGCTGGTGTTGGTGTGCTTGGACCTGGTATCGGTATCGGTATGTTGGTGGCTCGCGCACTAGAGGCTATTGGCCGAAACCCAGAAGCTTCAGGAAAGATTCAAGCTACAATGTTTATTGGTATCGCTTTCGTTGAAGCGCTAGCTATTTTTGCCCTCGTAGTCGCTTTCGTTATCAAATTCGCTTAGTTATTTCCAAAATTACGTCATTTGCTTTGTCGTGAAGCGAAAAATTATTTCAACGTACAACTAAGTACGTCTCAAAAATTTTTCTTTCACTCCGCGCAACTAACGCAATTTTGAAAAAACTAATAAATGAAAGTTTGCGAAAATCACTTAAAGACAAAATTCATTAATACTTTAGTCACTTAATCTCTACTCAAATATGGAAGATATCATCAACGCCTTCGGCATCGACGCTAGGCTCATCATCATCCAAATCGTTAACTTTACCATTTTGATGGTGGTGTTGGGGTATTTCCTCTATAAGCCAATTTTAAAAATGTTGGCTGAGCGAGAAGAGAAAATTAAGCAGGGTGTGGCTGATGCCGAAGCCGCTGCTGTGGCTTTAAGTCAGGCAGAAGAAGAGAAAAAAGCAATTTTGACTGCTGCTCATGGCGCCGCAGAGGAAGTGTCTTTGCGAGCTAAAGGAGCAGCTGAGGCGACTGCTAGTACTATTGTAGCTGGAGCAGAAAATCAAGCCGCTCAAGTTCTTAAAGATGCCGCCACAAAAGCGGAGCAGTTGCGTCTACAAATTCAAAAAGAAGCTGAAGCGGAAATCGCTAAGACAGCTATACTAGCTGCCGAGAAAATTCTGCAAGAAAAATCTGCTTAAATAATTATGAAGAACACCTACATTAAAGCTGCCTTTGCCTTACTAAAAGCTGGTCAATCAGTAGATTTAGTTTTGCAAAATATGAAACAAGTCATGATGAAAAAGGGACATGGGGCTCTTTATGTGGGTGTCCTTCGTGGCTTAGCACTAAAAATCGAGCAACATGATTTTTCAGCATTACCAAATGTTGTGGTTGCTAAAGAAAAAGATTTGGCACTAGGTAAAATTAATGCTCTCTTAACAGAATTAGGGAGTGCAACTGAAAAATTCACTACCACTATTGATCCAACTATTGTTGGGGGTGTGAAAGTCTCATACCAACATCGACTCGTTGACCAAAGCTACAAAACTAAACTTAAGAACCTTTATCAAGCAATTGTCACTAAGACCAATTAATAACCTAAGCCCCATTTACTATGAACCCAACCATCATTGAAAGAATCAAAAAAGAAATCTTGCCTTATTCTCTGATTGATTTAGAATAAAGATTCATAAGGAGTATTGAAGGGCCCATGAATCAAACAGGATTAACAGTTCTATTCTTTGTAGTCGGTCTTGGGACGTTGTTGCCAATC
>DAOLBU010000012.1:0-26789 GCA_035324355.1 Minisyncoccota bacterium | reverse complement strand
CGATGCCTGGTGTGAATCAAGCTGGACTGAATCGTTTGTCACAGGATTTGGCAGGTTCGATGAGGCTAAATCCTAGTAACCAAGTTCTGAGACAAGATTTTCAACCCGGACAAGTATATAGTTGGCGTTTCACTACTAATGAATATAATATGGGATTTCATAAAATGCTGCAATTGGCAGGACATCCAGGCACGAATCAAATAGATGACATACCTATTTATCTGAGCATCTCTAAGTGTCCGGGAGACTTTACCTCTCCTGAGCTGACCAGTGGCACTGTTTCGCTCCGACCCGACTTGCTGCCTACACAAAGAGCGTGTACCAGTGTGGGCGGTCAGTATAGTCGCTTTGACTTTGGCTACAACCAAACCGCCTGTCAGCTAGAACCAAATCAAACCTACTACCTCAATATGAGCTCTGGTTTTAAGAGTCAAAGTCTTGATGTTGTCATATATCAATCATACATCGGCTCTTTCGACTACAAAACCAGCACAGGAGGTGCTTCACAAGCACCAATCATGGTCATGAAAGGTATGGAAGACACTTATCGAGAAATACACTCAGTGCTGAGTGCTTGGAACACTAGTGCCTATAATGCCATGCAAGATTTAAGAAACAGGATTGCTGCCTGCGTGAACTCCGGACAACCACGCACAAGTTGTAACTTTACCCCTAACATTCCTGCTTTTCCTGGACAGTGGCGCTAAACTAAGGCAGGTAAAGTTAGTGTGAGAACATTGAAGTAAAAAATCTTAGAAAGAGATTTACTTTATAGACAATAAGTAACGGTTAAACTTTCTCATCTTGAGAGATAATAATTTGGTTAAAACATTAATTGTTGTCTATAACGGATATGTACTATTATCTCAAGACTAAGGTATACTAAGAGATATAATATTATATATATGAAAATTTTTAAAAATTTGGTGCTGTTTAGTGTAATTTTACTGTCGTCTCAGACGGTGTTTGCACAAGAGTCTGTTGGTGGTGATGGAATTTCATCAAAACCTTTAGCTGTAGCAAATACAGAAGCGGTAATGTGCACCATGGACGTTAAGCAGTGCGCTGACGGTTCTTATGTGGGAAGAGTTGCTCCAAAATGTGAATTCGCTGAATGTCCTTCTAGTACCCCTCCAGCCACTTGTGTTGACCTCATCAGTAATCTTTTTGTGGGCTTAACTGACGAAGGTGGTGGTATGGGTCCGGTAGGAAAATTACAAACATTTCTCTATCCTCGGTATTTGTCAGTTTCTCCGACAGGATATTTTGGTCCCATGACTCGAGCAGCAGTGGCGGCCTTCCAAAAAGAATATGGCATTGAGCCAGCAGTTGGTTATGTTGGTGTCCTAACACGCGCCAAAATCAAAGAGCTTACCTGTGGTGGAGTGGTGCCAAAACTATTCATAAACTCACTTTCACCAGCGGTGGCAAAAGTTGGTGACACGGTAACTATTAATGGTATTGGGTTTGATGCCCTCAACACTTATATCTTTTTAGATGGTTATAGAGTAGAAGTGTTTGGTCAAGCTTCTGCGACGCAGATAAAATTTAAGATCCCTGCTTTTCTACCAAATACAAATTGTACCTCAGCCCTTTGTTCCAGCGTTCCAACACGCCCAATCACACCGGGATTCTATGCAGTTCAAATGGTCAACAGTCTAGGGGCCAGTAACAAAGTCACACTTACAGTCACTGACGGTAAAATACTGCCATCAGCGGGAGCACCAAAGATATTGTGGGTTGATCCCAGTGCAGCCGCTGTGGGCGATAAAGTTACTATCTATGGCTCTAATTTGTTCCAAAATGAGACACGAATTCTTTTTGGAGGAGTAAGTATCACGAGTACACCAGTTTATACAAAACGTTCAGGAAACTTTGATTCGGCATTAGAATTTATAGTACCTAGTACACTATCGTCAGTAATCTGTACAGGTAATGTGTGTACATCTGGTACGGTTCGGCAAGTGGTTCCAGGCTCTTATGAGTTAGCAGTAATGAATAAATACGGTCAAGATACAGTGAAGTTTGAAGTTTTAGGTAAGCTTGCGGCCGAGGGTCCAAAAATTAACTCATTGTCGCCATCTGAAGGTGTCGTAGGTACAGAAGTTGTAATTAGAGGCGAAGGAATAAATACTGGATCAGAGAAAATTTATTTTGGTGGCTCAGTCGTTACAGCAAAACTACTTAGTACAGATAGTCGAGGTAGAATTCGTTTTATGGTACCGGAGTATATTACTCCTTGTGGCTATGAAGATAATGTTGTATGTCGGAGAGTGTCACAGAAAGTGGTTCCAGGAAATTATGATGTCGTGGTGAAAAATACTGCTGGACTTTCAAAACCGCTGTCATTTACAGTTACTGGTAAAGAAATTTCTCAGACACCAGTGATTTCAACAGTTAGTCCTTCTTCTGCCAGTGTTGGAACACAGATTACTCTCACAGGTGAACGTCTCAATACTGGCGATGCCAAAATCATTTTTGGCAATGGTCTAATAACACCAACTCCAACCCGCTCTAATGATGGTCTTCTGGTATTTACTATCCCAGCGTCAATGCCTTGGTATTGTTCATCTTTGGTTATGATACCCTGCAGTAATGAGATGATTGCTATCACGCCAGGGCTGTATAATGTTCGAGTAGTAAACTCCTTTGGTACTTCAAATACAAAACAGGTAGTGATAGCAGGTACGACTAGCGGTGCGCCAGTGATTTCAAGTATAGCTCCGGCAGCTGGTAGTACAGGTGTACAGGTGACACTCAGTGATGTTAATTTGAATCCCGCCTCTGACTTGGTGTGGTTTGGCGGTGTTAAATTTGCACCAAATAGAAATGCTGGTTCGGCTAATTCACTCGTATTTACTGTCCCAACGACTCTTTTCCAGTGTGACGTAAAGCCAGGACAAGACTGTCTCACAGTCAGTCAACAGCCAACCCCGCTGGGTTCATATGTAATAAAAGTTGAGACCGAGAAGGGGCAAGTTAGTAATACTCTTAATTACCAAGTGACCAGTAATGGAAGTAGCGCCACTTTTTAGTGGTAGACAACGCTGTTGCACAAGATGCTAGTTTAAAATCCGAGAGTAACTCGGATTTTAAACTAAACTAAGAAAATGTTCTGTGTCCAGAATAATACCTATAGCACTAAGCGTCAGCATTGATGCGTGACGATGTTGTTTGGCGACGAACATCAGTATCTAAGGGTCTTAATTAAAGTTTGCTTACAGGGTTTTACTATTAGTGTTAGAATCACTATATGCTCAGTAAAAAATTCATTTTTCTGCTAGTTGTTCTAATTTTAATAGGGTCTATTGGTTTTTTCCCGAGTAGTAGAGTTTCAGTTATAGAAAGGGAATCAGATAGTAATAATGATCTGATTTCAGAGGAAAAGGTTCTGCTAGAAGTTATTACTGTTGCTGAATTAGAATATTTTCTAGGAGCAAAAGGCTACTTTGTCAGGCCAACTGAATCAGGTAACTATCCAGGTATTGTAATGGTACACGAAAATCGTGGGTTGCGCCCAGAAATAAAGGCTACAGCTGAGTCTTTAGCGAAGGAGGGTTATTTAGTTTTGGCGGTGGATTTGTTTGGAGCAGTGGCTGAAGATCAAGACGGAGCCCGTCTTCTCACGGCTAGTTTTGATCAAGAAGAAGGGACAGAAAACATGCGAGCAGCAGCTAAATATTTAAGAGAACAAGGAGCAGGGAAGATGGCGTCGCTCGGGTGGTGTTTTGGTGGACGACAATCAGTCGAGCTGGCCACTTCTGGTGAAAAGTTAGATGCCACAATTGTTTATTACGGTGGTGGCATCTCTACTTCCACTGAAGTTTTACAACCAATCTCCTGGCCAGTTTTAGGCATTTTTGGTGACGAAGATCAGTGGAGACAGTGCTAGATTTTAGTAATGCACTGAGTGAGATAGGAGTGGAAAATGAGATTCATATTTACCCGGGAGTGGGGCACGCTTTTGCTAATCCTTCAGGAGCTAATTTCGCACCGGAAGCCACTCTTGATGCTTGGGAAAAGACCCTAGATTTCCTCAGTCGTCATCTAGGTAGCTAGCTCTGTTTACAGTTAAATATAATTCACTTATGAAAAAAATAATTATTATTGCATTTGTCGTTATCGCTTTTGTGGCTCTGTTTTTCTTACTGCTGAATAATTACATTTATACCGAAAAACAAATGTTAAATGATTTGGAAACTGAAATGACAGAAATTCAATTGGAAGGATTGGTGCTAGCGATAGATACCGAAGCTATGATGGTGGATGGTCCTGCGATAATAAAAATGCAGTCAACTAGTGGTGAGGAATATGATATAGCTGTACCATCTATGGGTCGAAATCTTTGCGCAGCGGCAACTATCGCTGATCCGGGTTTGATAGCCATCGGTAATACAGTCAAAGTTTCGGGAACTTTGACAGCAGAGAACGTCGTAGTACCTTGTGAAAAAAAAGAACATTACCTAGAAATATTTGAGCGGGTTGTCGACCAAGAAACCGATATTAGTTTTGCTTATCGTAAGAGTCCTGATGGATACTTCCTAGATACACAAGCTCTACTAGGAGACAATGAAGACTTTGTCAGGTCTTATGTTTTGATTCATGAAAATGATGTCAGACCTAATTTAGGGGACGACGAAGGAAGTGATGGACCACCTACGATAAGTGTACAGGTATATAGAAACTCTAAAAATCTTACTGTCGATCAATGGATTAAGGAGGCACCGGGTGCGAGCAATATTAATCTAGCACTGAGCGAAGTGGCTACGACGACTGTTTCGGGCAGGCTGGCATATCAGTACCGTGCTGATGGACTTTATGCAACTGATTATTATGTTTTCGGTGTTGGTGATTATATTTATCTCTTTACTGCCGCCTACAGTACCGGTGAGTCGCCCCTCATTTTGGATTTACAAACACTGCTAGAGTCACTTAACTTTGGAGCAAATTTAAGTGATGAAGGACAACCGTCCACATCACCAGCTTCAAGTGTGAAGACCGCAACTTTTGTTGGTAATCTGGAAGAAGTTAATAGTTCCTGCCTGGCAGATGGGGAATGTTCGGTTACTGTTTCTGGTAAGAAAATTGTAACTTTAATTGGTTGGAATACTGCTGTAGTGGGTACGCTTTTAGGAGTAGAAGGCTTAGGAAATTTAAATGATCATCTAGGAGCACGGGTAGAGGTATACGCAGCAGAACTGGAGGATGGCAGTTATACTCTGTATGGTAGTAACAATTTTTACGTTAAATTATTAGATGAAGCTAGTTTTTCGGTTAAACTTGGTGAAATTGGTCAAGCTTTTAAACTGAGTCTACGTCCACTCTCAGTCATCAGCGATAGTCGTTGCCCGATTGATGTTACTTGTATACAGGCTGGAACCGTAGAAATAGAGGCAGACTTAGCCACTACTGCTGGGAACGACAGGCAAAATTTTACCCTACATCAGACCGTTACTACCGAAACAGCCGAGATCACTTTAGTGAGAGTTGATCCGGTTCCAAGTTCTCAGTCATCAATTAATAACACGGATTACGTATTTCATTTTAAGGTGAAAAAGCTTTAGGATAATTTAGCAAACTAAGGTGTTTGTGCTATATTGTTTTTCGGAATTCTGGTTACCTCAAGGGAGGTTTTGTATGAGCAAAGAAAGTAATGTCAATCCAGAGTGTATTGCACCGCCTGGGAAGTTTAGGGTGATGGGTGCTTGGCCCGGAAGGCGAGGCAAGTCGGGTGAGTTTTTTGAACCGACTGATTTCGACACAATTGCTCAGGCAAAAGCATTCGCCTTATCTCTCAATACAGGTTTTGAGGAAAGGGAGGAAACTGCATATTTTTTCATTTTTGATGATCGGGGCAAAAAAGTAACAGGATGATGCAAACAGCCGCAAAGAAAACAGCCGTTTTCTTTGCGGCGGTTTTCTTTTTTAGGAGGTGATATTCTGTAGTACAATAACTGTTATGCAACCCAAGAATCCACTACATGGAGTCACTCTCAAATCACTACTGGAGTCATTAGTGAACGAGTTTGGTTTTGAGGAATTAGGTAAACAGATTCCTATTAAGTGCTTTACTACTAACCCCTCTATTAATTCCAGCTTAGTTTTTTTACGTAAAACTCCTTGGGCCAGAGCTAAGGTCGAGAATTATTATCTTTGGCAAAATCGACTGAAAGCTAAAGCGCTCCAAAAGAAAAAAGTTAGTTAAACAGCAGACACGCTCTGAGCACTGCTTACTCCAGCCACGTAACCCGTAGTCCAACACAATTGGAGACTGTAGCCACCGGAGGGTCGATTAATATTAAGTAAGTCACCGATGATAAAGAGGTTAGGGTAGAGTTTTGAGGCCATAGTTTTAAAATCTACTTCATTTAGCGAAAGGCCACCACTAGCAATAATGGCTTTCTCAGGACCAAGCAGGCGGCTAACTTCAACCGGCAGACCACGCACGGTGCTGATTAAGGCGTGTCGGTCTTTTCGGGTGACTTGATTAGCCTTAGTGTTCACATTTAGATTACAAACATCGAGCACTGGAAGAGCTAAGGCTGCCGGTATGAAATTACTCAGAATATTCTTTACTAGCTTGTTAGGATTTTCGATTAATAATTTGGCTAAGTTTTGGTTTAATTCTTCCTCCTTCAGTTGGGCAGTAAGATTGAGCTTTAAAGTAACTATGCCGTGCTGCAGACCGTCACCAATAATGCTACTGATGTTTAGAATACTGGGGCCACTTAAGCCTTGGTGAGTAAATAGAACTTTACCTTTAGTTTTAAGAAACAATTTTTGATCTTGATAAAGATTAATTGGGCAATCATTCAAACTGAGGCCTGATACTGAATTGACCCACGTATCTTTAAGTACTATTGGTACTAGTGATGGGGTAGGGTAAATGACCGTATGACCCAATTTTTGTAACCAAGAATAACCATCACCGGTAGAGCCAGTGTCAGGCCTTGAGGTTCCCCCGGTAGCGATAATAAAATTATCACCTTTAAAAATTCCTTGATTGGTCTGTACGGAAACTATTTGTCCGGTGTTTTGTATTAAATCACTGACGGTAATATCTGTAAGAACTTTAACCTGATATTTCTGTAATAAGCTTTCAAATAGTAAAGCTACATCTTCAGCTTTTTCTGATAGTGGGAAAATCCGTCTTTCAGCCTCTTCTTTAGTAGGGAGGTTATGTTGATGAAAAAAATTTAATGAATCATTGACGCTATGCTGGGCAAAAGTTGAAAACAAGAATTTGCTGGCCTCACCATAGCGAGCTAATAATTGTCGATTGACGAAAGTAGCATTAGTAATATTGCATCGTCCACCGCCGGTGATTCGCAGTTTCTTACCCAGTGTGGGATTTTTTTCCAATATCAAAACTTTCCGTCCCAAAGACGCCGCTGTTACTGCCGCCATCATTCCCGAGGCGCCGCCCCCAATTACTATTACGTCCCAAATAGTGTTCATTTTATTCCTATAGGCCTTAAAACTATTAAAGACTACTGTTTAGAAGCATTTTATAGTTTAGGTATACTAGCATAATTTTGTCCAAGTTAGTCTAAGCACAGCGTCTCGGTCAATCTGAGTTCAGGTACGGTATAATTTCACCCATATGTCTATGAAAATTACCGCTGATTACGTTAAAGCCTTCAAGCCGGCTGATATCCGAGGAGTGTACCCTAGGGAGATAGACGAAGAACTCGTTTATTTTATTGCTCGAAGTTTTGTTGATGAGTATCAGCATAAAGAAATTTTAGTGGCTCGGGATATGCGCCTTTCCTCAGATGCCCTTCAGGCTGCTTTTGTGAAAGGGGTATTGGATGCGGGAGCTAACGTTATCGATTTAGGTTTAGTACATACGCCCGTATTGTACTTCGCTTCTGGGACAATGGAACTGCCTGGGGTAGTGATTACCGCTTCTCATAGTCCGCGAGATTACAATGGTCTCAAGCTCGTATTGTCTGAGGCAGTTCCTCTGACAGAAAATGGTGGTTTAAAAGAAATCAGAAGACGATTAGAAAAAGGTCAATTCAAAGAGCCTACACGACGCGGTAAAGTAATCAAGAAGGATATACTTAAGGTCTATCAACGTTTTGTACTTAAGGGTTTGAAATCAAAAGGTTTAGATAAGCTCAAAATAGTAGCCGATAGTGGCAACGGTATGGCAGGCATCTTGTTACCTTTACTTGAAGAAAAAACTCCTCTTAAATTTACAAAATTATTTGAAAAATTAGATGGACGTTTTCCTAATCGTGGATCTGATCCGACACTACGTCAGAATCAGCGACACCTAGCAAAAGCAGTTAAGAGTGGTTCATATGATTTTGGAATCGCTTTTGATGGTGATGCTGATAGGATTGCCTTTGTTGACGAAAAGGGACGATTCATCAATAGTGCTGCTATTGGAGCGCTCATTTCTGCTTATCTACTAAAGAAAGAACCTAAAGCAAAAATTATCTACACCATTCTTACTAGTCGAATTTATGAAGAGACTATCAAAGCTTTGGGTGGTAGAGCCGTGCAGGCGAGAGTAGGGCACGCTTTTATTAAAGAAAAGATGCGGAAAGACGATGTGCTTTTTGGTTGTGAACAATCGGGTCATTATTACTTTAAAGATTATTTTTATACTGACTCGGTAGTCATGACTCTCAGAATGGTGTTAGAAATATATCTTGAAGCGCAGTCTCGTAACCTGGCGTTTTCTGATATGGTGAAACCATATACAGTTTATGAGCAAACAGAAGATGCTGTAGTGGAAGTGAAAGATAAAAAACAGTCAATGAAATTACTCGAGGCATACCTCCTAAAGCAAAATCCACTGAGAATTAAAAAATTTGATGGTTTATTTGTAGATTTTGGTGAGGTTTGGGGTGTAGTAACTCCAAGTGTGACTGAGCCTGCTTTAAAGATATTGTTCGAAGCTAAGAATAAAACTTTAGCTCAAAGTAAGTTAAGGGCTGTAGTTGATTTTGCCAAGAGTATTGCCTTAAAGTAGCCAAGTAAAAAAAACGTGCTAGGATAACCTTATATGCAGATAGAATACGAATATATTTTTGGCAAACATGCCGTATCTGAAGCGCTAAATCAGCGACCAGATGTGGTTAAGCAAGTGTTTCTCGACTTGAATTTTTCTGACGCCAAACTAATCAGACAAATTGAAAATGCCAAAATTGCCGCTAAACCGCTAAATCTTAAAAACCCACCTCGAGGAGTTTCCGCCAACGCCGCTCATCAAGGGATTGTGGCGGCAATAGTGCCGGAAAAATTAATGGTTGATTATAAGGATTTTATCGCTACACTCACAGTCGATGAGAATAAAGCCTTGTTAATTTTAGGTGAGGTGCAAGACCCCCATAATGTTGGTGCTGTGATTCGTTCGGCAGCGGCGTTTGGGCTGGCGGGAGTTTTAATTCCACCGCACAACCAAGCTCCGGTTACTGGTACAGTAATTAAAGTTTCAGCTGGTATGGCTTTTCGAATACCGCTCGTAGCAATTAGTAATGTAAATAGTGTGGCTCGAGACCTTCAAAAACGCGGTTTTTGGATTTATGGTTTAGAGGGTGACGGAACAGTAAAATCTACTACCGAAACATTTTCTAAACCCAGTGCCTTTATTTTGGGTAATGAAGGTTCAGGTCTACGGGAAAAGACTAAAGAATTGTGTGATGATTTGATTTCCATTCCGATACATCCTCGATGTGAGTCACTTAATGCAGCAGCTGCCACAGCCGTTGTTCTATCTGCTTGGAGTGCACAACATCAAGGTGCATTACAGCTTGGTTTAAAATAATTATGGTATTATAATGCAAACGTTCACTCTTTTAGGTGGTGATTCACGTTGTTAATTTTTTGTTTAATTTTATTTATGGAAGAAAAAAAGCAAGACGATAATCTGAATGTGACTAGTGACGCTGAAACTAGCAACTTAAATACTGAGACTGCTCCGACACCAACTGGGGTGACTGAGACATCAGTGGCTACTAATTCTGATTTGGGGGTTACAGAGATAAATGAAGCGACACTGAGTCAATCGGGTAAAAGCTTTAATCTTAAAGCCTATGTGGGCGGTGTGTTGGCTATTTTAGCTATCTTTGCAGTACTCATTTTTGCCTTAGAGAAAGAAGGCAGGATTTCTACCGGACTATTTACTGGCATGATTAGTAAAATGGAAGTAGCTAAACCGGTGGTGAAAGTAAATGGGGTAGCTATAACTAAAGGTGATTACCAAAGCAGTTATGAGCAATTAAGTAATATGACTGCAGCACAGGGAGCCGATCTGACTGACGTAGCGGTTATGGAATCTTTAAAAACCCAAACTATAGACACGCTAGTTAATGCCGAACTACTCCGTCAAGCAGCAGTCGAAGAAGGGCTGGAAGCTACGACTGAAGATGTTGACACTCGCTTCAATGAAATCAGAGAAAATCTTGGGGGTGCAGAAGTCTTAGCTGCTAGAATGGCGGAATTTGGAGTAACGGAAGCGGCTCTTCGGCGAGACATTGAAAATGAATTTTTAATTCAACAATTGTTTGACTTAAAAATTTTCGACTTAATTGAGGTCTCTGACCAAGAGGTGCAAGATCTTTATGATCAGGCTGTTGCTGGCGGCACCGAATTGCCTCCACTTGAAGAGATTAAAGAAACGGCAATAGTTGAAATCCGCAATGGAAAAGCCCAGCCATTAATCAATGAATATATCCAGACTCTAAGAGTTGCTGCTAACATTGAGATTCTGATTTAAGTTAGTTTAAGGCGACAAAAATAAAAAGGGTGTGTCTACACACCCTTTTTATTTTTGTCGCCTTAACTACTGCTATACTTAAAATGTAATGGACAAAAAACTCCACACAAAGGCGGCGGCTATTGCCAGACGACCGGCAGATCGAGTGTCGCAGTTACGGTCTCTGTCACTACCTGAACAAAGTGCGATGTTTCAAACTTTTTCGCCGCATATCCAAATACAACTGTTAACAGAACTCAAGTTATCTGAAGTGGTCGATATTTTAGATCATATGGACCCTCGCTTAGCAGAGATTATTCTCTACCGTTTAAAGGACGTTAAATATCGCTTAAGGATTATCAAAAAATTAAAAGATGAAGCTCGGGAGAAAATTGAATATTTTTTGCGTTTTCATCCTAAGGCCACCACTAGCTTAATCAGTTTCAACTATATTCTGCTTTCCTCTAGGTCAACTATTGGCCAAGCTGCTGAAGCGATTGACGAACATTTTGATGGTACCGGAAAATTTCCTGAAGTACTGGTCCAAGAAAATGGTATTTTAGTTGGAGAGATTACTATGTCTACTCTCGTGCGAGAGAGAAACACTTCAACACTGAAACGTTTTGTGAGGCCAGTGCAAACAGTGACTTATCAAGCTGAAGTGGCTCAGATTATTGAAACTTTAACTATTTCACATCGTAAGAAGGTGATTGTTCTCGATCAAGATCAAAGTGTGCTCGGCTTAATTTATGGAGATGATGCAGTGGCTCTTTTTGGCAATTTACCGGCTGAATCGCTCTATAATATCAGTGGCATGGACGACACTTCTCGGCCGTTTGATTCCGTGCAAAAAAAATTCGCTAGTCGTTATCGATGGTTAATCTTAAATTTATTCACTGCCTTTATGGCCGGATCAATGATTTTCTTGTTCAAGGATACTATTGATCGGTTAGTTTTGTTGGCAATGTACATCCCAATTGTGGCTGGTATGGGTGGGAATGCTGCTAGTCAAGTTTTTGCCGTTATGCTTAGAGGGATAACTCTCGGGACAATAAATTTCCGGAACGGAATGCCGGCTATCTGGCGAGAAGTGCAGACTGGAGTATTAAACGGCGTTGTGATTGGTTTGATTGTCGCCTTAATTTCTATTATTTGGAATGACAGCGCCCTTTTAGGTTTGGTAGTTGGATTGAGTATGGTGGGAGTGCACATAATTGCTGGGTTTTTTGGTGCTTTTGTACCACTTTTCCTTAAACATCTGGGTAAAGATCCAGCCTCAACTTCAACTATTTTTATTACTACAGCCACTGATGTTCTTGGGCTATTTATATTGCTAGGCTTGGGTTCAATTATTTTACTTTAATTTGTTGGTGGGATTTTTTGCAATTACCTTTAAGAGTAATTTCGATATTTTTTATGTCAAAACCTGGTAGCGAAAATTCCTTTTTTAGATTCTCATCGTCTAGAGTAAAGTGTATAACTTTCTGGCATTCATCACAAACAGCGTGATGGTGGGGTTCGTGTTGTTTTTCGTAAGTCGCCTCACTTTTACCTAAATGTAATTTTGTAACCAGTCCGCTTTTTACAAAAGATTCTAAGTTACGATAAATAGTAACTAGGTTGATTTCCGGTAGGGCGGCGTGTATCTCGGCAGCTGATAAAGCCTGGGGTGTATGATCAAGAAAATCTAAGATTGCTTGGCGGTGTTTAGTTTGACGCATAGTGAATAATTTAACATTGATACTTGCATAATAACAGAGCTGTGATAATATGCAAATGATTTGCATTAGGCAATCATTAACAACTAAAAAGGAAACCTACTATGTTATCAATGGTTACGGGAGCTGCTATTCTTATCATGATCACCTCCTTGATTGGAGTAATCTTCACTTACAAAACGGCTCAAAAATTTTTACAAAATCGACTATCATTTTTAGTAGCCTTTTCGGCCGGAGTGTTTCTGGTGACGGCCGGAGCCTTGGGCTTGGAGGTGTTTGAGTTGGCTGATTCAGTTTGGCAAGGGGCTGCTTTAATTGCTTTAGGATATCTTATTGCGTGGGGCCTACACGCCCTTTTGCCTGAGACACACCACCACCATGATCCAAATTGCAGTCGATCACATGGGCGAGCGGCGAAGAAATTGATTGTTGGTGATGCAATTCATAATGTCGCTGACGGTGTGATTCTGGTAGTGGCTTTTGCGGTATCGCCAGCACTGGGAATTGCGGCTACTATTTCGATCGTGATTCACGAAGCGCTTCAAGAGATTTCGGAGTTCTTCGTCTTACGTCAGGCTGGGTATTCGGTGACGAAGGCTCTGACGATAAACTTTGCTGTTTCGAGCACTATTCTCATCGGTGTAGGATTAGGTTACTTGGCCTTGGCGTCTCATGAATTAGAGATACTTCTCCTGGCACTTAGCTCTGGCTTTTTCCTACAAATTGTTGTTCATGACTTGTTACCTAAAAGAGCCAATCACGAGAATGGTAGTTTGTTCTTTAAGCACTTGTCTTTTGTCTTGGTTGGGGCTTTGTTGATGGGAGGGGTTGCTGGTGTGTTAGGTGATACCCATACTCATGGTGATGGACATGCTCACAATGAAGAAGAGCATCATGAAGATGGACATCATGATGAACTTCACGAAGATGAGCATCATGATGAAGATAACCATGATGATGAGACACCAAGAGTCTAGTCATACATGGACGAATCAAAGCCGGCAAGCGCAGCTTGCCGGCTTTTGCTGTACCCTTACGCTTGTATTCTGATGCGCTGTAGTCAATGTAATAGTTATATGTTGAGATTTTAAATGTGTTTTTTAAAAAAACAGGTGTGGGGGTATAATATGTTCATACTCATTTAATTAAATTATTTATGTTTTGGATTATCTTGATAGTTGTTTTAGTGTTCTTACCGTCAATGCTCTACATTGTAAAAGGGAAGACGGCAGTGATTCTAGAAACTTTTGGTCGCCCGCATCAGCACGCTGTCTTTCCGGGGCTACGAGTTAAGTGGCCATGGCCGATTACGGGCATCGTGGCTCGGGTAAACCTACAGTTGCAAGAGATTCATGCTGACGTCTCCGTTAAGACTAGTGATAATGCCTTCATGACTTTGCCGGTGAAGGTACAGTATCGGGCTAGTGACGATAGTGTCGGCGCCGTGAAGGCTCATTATGAACTTGAAGCACCGGAAAAGCAGATTACCTCATATGTTCTGAATAACGTCCGTCAAACAGCCTCCGGTATGGAAATGACCGAACTTTATGCCAACCGGGACTCTGTCGAACAACAAGTACAAGAAGCTTTAGCGGAACAATTTGCCCGCTTCGGTTACATTATTGAAAACGTCTTGGTAGATGAGCCACAACCAAGTATTGAGGTGAGAGATGCTTTCAACAAAGTGATTGCGAGTAAGCGTCTTATGGAAGCAGCTCGTAACGAAGCTGAGGCTGAAAGAATAAAACTCGTCGGAGCTGCGCAGGCTGAGGCGGAAAGTAAGAAGCTACAAGGGCAAGGAATGGCCGAGATGCGTGAAGCTATCGCCAAGGGCCTGGAAGGCGCAATGAAGACCATGGAAAAAGCTGGTTTAGATTCAGAACGGGCGGTACAATTCCTGACAGACACTAACCGTATTGATGCAATTACTACCGCAGCTTCACATGGCAACACTATTATTATTGATGCGGGACAGAATCGCGACCTAGCCTCAACCGCCGCCCTCCTTGATTCAATTAAAAAGTAATTTCATAGTTATGAACATCCAAACTTTTTTGACTTTGTACCTTATCAGCGTTCCGCTATTTTTCTTGATTGATTTATTGTGGCTTGGGGTCATTGCTAAAAATATTTATCAAGATCGGTTAGGGCATCTTTTGGGGGAAGTTAACTGGGTGGCGGCGCTCATCTTCTACTTTATCTTTCTGGCTGGATTAACCTTTTTCGCTACTTACCCAGCAGTACTGGTCGACAAACTTAGCGTGGCGATTTTGTACGGTGCTTTTTTTGGCTTCGTCACCTATGTCACTTACGAACTGACTAACTTAGCTTTACTAAAAGATTGGCCTCTGTCGATTGTCTATATTGATATTGCTTGGGGCACCTTCCTTGGTGCTTTTGTTACTGGAGCGGCGTTTTATATCTGGAAATTAATTAGTTAATTTTAATGGCACAAGTTAATAAAATTAATCTTTGGCTGACGTACTCACTTTTGGGCGTTTTCTTAATTTTAGCGCTGTTAGTTGTTGGTTTCTATTTTAATTACCGATCCACAACGTCTTTAGTCGAGACAGTCGCAGGAACTGACCTGGCTGCAGTTTTGCCAGACAATATGGTCACTGACCCAAGTGACTGGAGGAGTATCTATCCCAATTCTACAACCATGAAGATAGGTGAGAAGGAGGTACTCGTCTCGGTGGCTTTGACTATGTCTGAGCGCATTACCGGCCTTTCCGGGACACCTTTCTTGCCCGAAGAATTAGTAAAATTATTTGTCTTTGATTCCCCCGGATTACATGCTATCTGGATGAAGGATATGCATTATGCCCTTGATGTTATTTGGGCTGATGCTGAGGCAAAAATAGTTCATATTGAGGAGAATGTTCGTCCAGAAAGTTTTCCAGAATTTTTTACTCCCTTAGAGCCTGCTAAATATGTCATCGAAACCAATGCAGGTTTTGTAACTAAAAATGAGATTAAGCTAGGGGAGGTCATAGTACTACCAAATCTTTAGTTTTGTGTTATAATATATGAACATGATGATCGCCGAGCACGTTCTAGCATTGTTTCTAGTCTAGCTATTCCAATAATTTTTTAAGATTATTTGAGTAAAAGGGTAAAAGTAATTCCAGAACGTGCTCGGAGGAAAGTCCGAACACGCCCAAGTAAAATTGGAGCCAGGTAGCGGGTAATACCCGTCGCCGAGCACGTCCTTTTAAGGACATGCTCGGTAGAGGTGCGAGCAGTGACGCCGGGAGTGAAAACAAACGGATCCAGCTCTAGTTTCAAGTGTTATTTATTTCCGAACGTGATAAAGCAAACTAAATCTGCTGCCTCACCTTCCATAATAAATGACCACTGAAACTAGGGCTGGATAATCGCCATGGCAACATGGCGGGTGAAACGGCAAAATCCTTACTTGCGTGCAAGGCCGTGCCGAGCACGTTCTAGTATTGTTTTGTCCTTAATGGCCTTTAACCAGCAAGTTGGTTATTTAGGCCTCTGGACAAAGTTTTCCTGGAACGTGCTCGGAGAGCCGCATGAGCCAGGTGGTAACATCTGGCCTAGGTATATGATCATCCAGGAGTAATCCTGACAGAATTCGGCTTACATGTACACAAAGGCACCTAGAAATAGGTGCCTTTGTGTATGATATAATTTTAAGCAATTACTTGTTACGAGCGTATTATTTCATATGGAACCAAACTTTTTTTCACCGCGTCTACAGCAAGAAAAAGCCGATAGCTTGACCACTTTTTTTCGTTCAGTTGCTTTGGGCTCTTTAATCTTGGTATTCGGTTTGTTGCCGGTACTATTTTTGCCTAATGTATTGACTACTCTGGGTTTCACTAAAGTTTATATAGTAGCGGTAGGTGTTTTTGTAGCTATTATCTTTGTGATATTGTCTGTTTTGCGTAAAGGCACTGTTACTTTAATGTTTCCACCAACTCTAGGCTTATTTTGGGCCTTTACTTTGTTGGCAATAGCCTCTGGATTACTGTCAGGGGATAGGCTAGATGCTCTAAGTGGTCAAGGAATGGAAATCCACACTGCCGGCTTTATCCTGCTGTTAGCTTTAGTGATGACTGTGACACTTTTCTTTGGTAATGCTAAAGCGGCTGTCGTTAGACTTTTTATGGTACTGGGAGTTAGTACTATTCTTTTACAATTTTATCACCTGTTGCGCTTGGTCTTTGGTCCTGAAATGCTGTCGTTTGGTCCTTTGTTTGCAAGTTCGACCACTTCATTAATAGGAAGCTTTAATGACTTGGCAATTTTCTCTGGTTTAGTTCTTCTGGTGGCTATTGTTATGCTTCAACAGACCTGGACTTCAATGATAGGTAAGTGGGTACTGGCAATTGTCGTCGTCAATTCCTTAATTTTGTTAGCGGTAATTAATTTTTATCTCGTGTGGTGGATTGTCGGCTTTGTTAGTTTACTCACGGTTTTGTATTTCATTGTTAAAGATACTTGGCTTAAAAGTGAGACCACAACAACCGTGCCAGTCACTCCTTTTGCGTTCACTGTCGTTGGTTTGGTTTGTGTTGTTTCTGGAGCCTTTGTGGTGAATGGGGACTACTTAGGCGCTACGGTTACTAAGTTTTCTGGTATTGAATACATTGAGGTCCGGCCGTCTTTGAGTGCTACAGCTGATTTGACCAAGGCGGTTTATTCAAAAAACGCTTTTCTTGGAGTGGGTCCAAATCGCTTTGAAGATGCGTGGCGAACCTACAAGAACCCTATAATTAACCAAACCATTTTCTGGAATACGAACTTTTCATCAGGTAGTGGATATTTACCGACTTTATTTGTGACTACTGGTTTAGTGGGCGGATTAGCCTTTTTAATTTTCTTAGGAACATTTCTCTATCGTAGTTATCGGACGCTGTTCGTTTCTGAAGCACGGGACAGTAGTTGGTTCTTAGTGGGTCTGATTTCATTTAGTGCGGCTACTTATCTGTGGTTTATGACTATTGTGTACGTACCGGGAGCCACTCTCCTGATATTAACAGCTTTGTTTACCGGAATTACCTTAGTAGCTACTCTGAAAATAAGACAGCAGTTTGGATTTATTATTGATGTGACAACTAGTAAGCGACATGGTATTGCGCTGATGGCCGCAGTGTTGATTGTTTGTGGCACGTCAGTTTATATGCTTATTGGTATTAGTAAGCAATTCAACGCGAGTGTAGTTTATGCCGAGACAGTGAACCAGTTCCGCTCTGGCGCGGATTACGCTACGACTGACGCTGGGTTGTTGCGGGCACAAACTCTTAACCCTCAAGATTTATATGTGGCTGAGAGAGCGCAGCTGCGACTTACTGAAATCAACCGGATTAGTTCTCTAGAGGTGAATGAAGCCAACCAACAGTACTTTACGAAATTAGTTTCTGAGGGAATTGCTTTAGCACAACAAGCAATAGCCATTGATGGGACCAATCCTGATAACCAAATCTTGCTCACCAACTTCTATAGTTTGTTAGACCAGGCTAATTTTGAAGATATTAGCAAGCGTACCGAAGAATTATTCGCTCGCGCTCGAGAATTAGATCCACAAAATCCTACCTATCTTCTACTGTTATCACAACACAAAGCTAGACTCAATCAGTTTGCTGAAACTAGACGATATCTTCTAGAGGCGGTAGCGATGAAGAATAATTACACTGACGCTTTGTATCTTCTTTCTCAACTAGATATCCAAGAGGGTAATGTTGAATCAGCCTTAGCTTTTACTCAGTCAATTATTTCAATTGAACCAAATAACCCAACCCGCTATTTCCAACTGGGTCTATTACGTGCAGCTAATCAAGAGCTAGAGCAAGCTGCACAAGCCTTTGAGGTTGCAGTAGCCTTAGGGGGAACGTATGCCAATGCCCGCTACTTCTTAGCCTTAACTTATCTTGATCTTGGTCGCAAAGAAGACGCTTTAACTCAGCTGCGCTTAGTGCTCGATACCAATGAAGGAAATGAATTGGTCACCAATCTAATTTCACAGATTGAATCTGGGACTTATGTACGACCAGAAAATACCTCTAGTGTACCAGTGGCCAATGAACAAAGAGTTTCGCAAGACGGTGATATTACTACAACTAATGAGTCACCTGATACTGATATTGTTAATTCTTTAAATCGGCCTGGTAACAATAATTCAAATAGTAATACTAATCGAGAATCGTCTAGTATAGCTAGCGAAGGAGAATCGCCTATCTCTTCTGAATCAGAAAGCGAATAGCTTTATATTAAACCAATTATGGTTACTCGTGCTCTAAAATTGGTTTACAGCGAAATACGCGGCCTGCATCAAGCGGCCTACATTCTAGCCTTATTTGCTTTTGGCTCACAGATTTTGGCCTTGGTACGTGATCGGCTTTTTGCTCATACCTTTGGTGCTGGAAGTGAGTTGGACTTGTACTATGCCGCTTTCCGTATTCCTGACATTCTCTACGTTTTGTTTGTTTCGGTGTTGTCGGTGTATGTACTACTACCGTTTGTGGCTAAAGCCCGTTTGGAATCTGATGACGCTGGCAAGCGAGTGTTGGGGCAAATGTTCACACTCTTTCTTTTTGGTTACATCGCCATTGCTGGCGTGGTGTTTATTTTAGCTCCATATTTAGTACCAATCTTTTTCCCAGGATTAGTTGATAATGCTGAGACTCTGGTATTACTATTGCGTATCCTGCTACTACAACCACTGTTGCTTGGTATTTCTACGCTGTTTGGGGTAGTGACGCAGCTGTCGCATCGTTTTGTTCTCTATGCCATTAGTCCCTTAATATACAACCTGGGTATTATTGCTGGTGTCATTATTTTCTACCCTCACTTCGGTTTAGCCGGCTTGGTCATGGGAGTAGTGCTTGGTGCATTAGGACACATGTTGGTGCAGTGGCCGCTCGTGATAAAAAGTGAACTGTCATTTGGTTTAGTGAAAAAATTTGATTTTCCTTTGCTGAAATCTGTTTTTCTCGTTGCTTTACCACGTGCTCTCACTCTATCACTCCATCAATTAGTTTTGTTGGTATTGGTGGGAGCTGCCACTTTGATGGCTGCTGGTTCAGTGGCTATTTTTCAATTTGCCCTCAATCTCCAATCAGTACCCTTGGCCATCATCGGCATGAGTTATTCAGTAGCAGCTTTTCCGGTCTTAGCTGACTTATTTGCTAAGAAGGAGCAAGAGGCATTTAATAGTCATGTTCTGACGGCCTTTCGCCATATTATTTTTTGGTCTTTGCCTATTATTGCCTTGGTAGTGGTTTTGCGCGCCCAAATTGTTCGGGTGGTTTTGGGTAGTGGGGCCTTTGATTGGGCTGATACCAGGTTGACGGCCGCTGTTTTGGCAATATTTATTATTACTCTAGCCGCTCAATCAATCCTATTGTTGCTGGTTCGCGCCTTTTACGCTGGTGGCAAAACCATCATGCCTCTCATTGTCGCTTTGATTGGGT
The DNA here is from genome assembly GCA_035324355.1 of Minisyncoccota bacterium. GTDB lineage: Bacteria > Patescibacteriota > Minisyncoccia > Phycocordibacterales > UBA918 > OLB19. The sequence goes on along the minus strand of DAOLBU010000012.1, from coordinate 6,918 downwards.
CAGGCACTACGCTCTTAACTGCCTGGCTTAGTTTTCATGTAATAAAAATGTATCCAGACCTAATGTCAGGCCTCGAAACACTCCTTAGAGTAGATGACCTACCGGGAACAAAAATTCTGTTGTTGGCGTTGGCTTTTGCCGTTGGAGTCTTGCTCGAAATGATAATTTTGATAGTGTTGGCAATGCAAGAATTCTCCTTCACCTTTAAAGGCATTTTTGGACAGTTGTTTCAATCTAGTCTCGCGGCTGCGGTGGGAGGTATAGCCGCCTACGGCACTCTTATATTTATAGTTGATGGTGTTAACCAGGAAACTTTTGTTGGTATCCTGATCCAAGGAGCGATTGCGGGCGTGGTCGGCTTAAGTTGCACCTTGCTGACATATTATTTATGTGGCTCTGAAGAATTATCAGAAATCTACCGGTCGCTACATAGTAGAATTTTCAAAAAGAAGTTGGTCGGAATGTCTCAGGACGTACTCTAATAATAAGAGCTGCTATAAAAGCCTTGTAAAATAAGGCTTTTTTGGTGCTTTACATTATCTTCAGATATGCTATGATAACTGGGCTCCAATATCGGAGTGTGATGAAGGAAAAGTGCATGAAGCACAACATCAACGGACCGCCCAGTGTGGTCCACAGCCAGAGTAATCTCGAGATCGTGTTCAACCACAACGCCAGCGGCATCGTCCTCGGCGCCGTCAGCCACAACTGACCGGCCGGCGCGCGACAACCGGGGCGACGTCGAGCTTGTGATGCTCATCGCCCTGGTTTGTGGGAGACGAGACGAAAGTCATCTCCCCAAAGAGCGGTCTTGTGTTTGTGTCGGCGTATCGGCCGGCTTATCAAGACCATTCCGCGGACATTGTTCCGCATCACCCCGGGGCGCGACTCGATATCGCCCCGCCAACCAGGCCCCCGTCTTGCAATTTATCGCAAGTATCGGGGGCCTTTTTCTGTATTAAATTTTAAGGTGATGAGAGTAGTGGAATGCCGCACGACCGTAGGTCGTGCGGCATTCCACCTAGGCGGGCTCTAGTTTTTTTACCAAACTAAGGTAGAGTAGGGGTAATTATGGACACACAGATTCGCAATTTTAGTATTATCGCCCACATTGATCACGGCAAGTCCACTTTGGCTGACCGGATGATTGAACACACTAAAACGGTTGAACAGCGCAAGATGAAAGATCAGATTCTGGATTCAATGGAACTTGAGCGTGAGCGCGGCATTACCATCAAGATGCAGCCGGTCAGGATGCGCCATGAGCACTTAGGGAAAGAATTTCAATTAAACTTAATTGATACTCCTGGTCACATTGATTTCTCGTACGAGGTCTCGCGAGCGCTGAAGGCGGTGGAAGGCGTCTTGCTTTTGGTTGACAGTACTCAGGGTATTCAAGCGCAGACTTTGACCACGCTGCAGATGGCCAAAGAGCAAGGACTGACTATTATCCCTGTCCTTACTAAGACAGACATGGGCCATTCTCGCCCTGAAGAAGTCGGTACTTCGGTGATGAAACTGCTTGATTGCAAGCGGGAAGATATTCTGCTCGTATCTGGCAAGACTGGCGCTGGTGTGCCTGACCTACTTGAGGCTATTTGTGAGAGGATTCCGTCACCAAGAAAGACGGCTTTAGATGCTTACCGTGGTTTGATTTTTGATTTTCAGTATTCCAATCACCGCGGCGTGATTGTTTTTATGCGGGTGTTTGACGGTTCTGTGAAGAAAGGGGATCAGTTAAAATTTGTCGCTAGTGGCAAGACTTTCGTGGCCCTTGAGGTTGGTAAGTTGGTGCCGGGTGAGGTAGCAGTGCCGACACTTGAAGCTGGTGAAATCGGCTATATTGTGACAGGTATCAAGGAACCTGGAGTGGCGACTGTCGGTGATACCTTGATCTTAGAAAAGCGTCCCGCTGAAGCTTTGCCTGGTTACCAGGAAGCGCGTCCAGTAGTGTGGGCTTCTGTCTTTCCTGATAGTCAGGATGACTTCACTGTCTTACGTCAGGCATTAGATCGCTTAAAGCTATCAGACTCATCTTTGTCATACGAAGAAGAATCATCAGGCGTTTTGGGACGAGGTTTCCGTTGCGGTTTCTTGGGTATGCTTCACCTGGAGATTGTGACAGAGCGACTGCGCCGGGAGTTTGATATTGAGATTATAATCACTTCACCGTCTATCGCCTACGAAGTGACTTACGCTGACGGTAAGGTTGAGTCAATTTATGCGGCGACTCGTTTCCCTGAGTACGGAGTCTCGGCTACTATCAGAGAGCCTTGGCTTCTAGGGCAGATTATCTCACCACCAGACTATGTTGGTAACATCATGAACCTGCTCTTTGACCATGAAGGCTCAGTCCTTGAGACTGAAGTCCTTAGTGATGGGCGTAACTTAGTGACGATTGAGATGCCGCTTCGAGAACTAATGCGAAATTTTTTTGATAAATTAAAGAATGTTAGTAGTGGGTACGCTTCTTTGTCTTACGAGATTGCTGAGATGCGCGCTGCTGAGGTGGTGCGTCTCGATGTCTTAGTAGCGGAAGAGTTAATCACTGCTTTTTCTAGAGTGGTGGGAGCTAGACGAGCTGAATTTGATGCCCGGGCTACGGTAGAGAAGCTTTATGACAATCTACCGCGTCAGCAGTACGTCACTAAGATTCAGGCTAAGGTCAGAGGGAAAATTATTGCGTCCAAAACTTTGTCGGCTTTAAAGAAGGATGTGACTGGTTATCTTTACGGTGGAGATATTACCCGCAAGATGAAACTCCTACAAAAGCAGAAGAAAGGAAAAAAGAAGGCACTAGAGCTCGGTAAAGGACGGGTTAATATTCCTCAAGACGTCTTCATGAAAATGGTTAAGAGTGACTAAATGTCACTCTTAAGACCTTGCCTGCTATCTTTCGAGCTGGTGAGAAAGTAGCGACAAGGTGTACAGGCGGCTGTAAGACGAAAGTGACTAAGACCAGCCCTAGTTTAAAACAAAACTAGGGCTGGATGAAATATCAGTATGTGTTGGAGGGGCAGTCTCTACATTAAAATTTCAGAACCACCGGAGTAAGCAAAGATCATGCTAAGAATGATTAATGTTGCTACTACAATCCAGACCCATTTAACCACACCTCGCCCTCGTTTTGAAAAAAGTATACTCATATAGTTTAATGATAGAATACTAACATATGTTTGATTTTCATCAAAAGCGTAAAATCCGCTCAGTTTTTGGTTCTCGCATTACTCAAGGGGTTATTCTGCTTATTACTATGTTTATTCTTCTCAGTGCTTATAATCGCTTCCTTATAGCTCGAGATATGGCCGAACGGCGGTTTGCTGTTGAAGAGGAAATTCAGGCTTTAGAAGAGCGTCGAAAAAAGCTTGATGAAGAGGTGAAGTATCTTAGCAATGAGCGTGGAGTTGAAGCTGAAATGAGGCGACAATTTGATATTACTAGGGAAGGTGAACAGTTAGTAATTTTATTAGATGATAATGAAGAAAGAGTCACTAATACGGAAACTGAGATCGTACCGCCTCCTCCTAGAGCCTGGTATCGTTTTTGGTAATTAGTGATATAATGTAAATAATTAAAAAATAAATTTATCTTATGGATAAAACAGTAACAATTTACAGCACACCGGTTTGTCATTTCTGCCATGCAGCTAAAGATTTTTTTCAGGCTAACAACGTTAAGTTTATCGAACATGATGTCGCTGCTGACTTAGAAAAAAGACAGGAAATGATAGATCTCACTAGCCAAATGGGTGTCCCAGTCATTCGGATTGATGACGATGTCGTCATCGGTTTTGATGAAGGGAAGATCAAGGAGTTGCTTAGTTTATAAGTAGACTTTTCCTAAGGCCGCCTAACCCTATCATGGGGTCGGGCGGTTTTTAGTTTGGTTAATATTTTATCACCTGATCATCTGTGGTTAAGTAGAATTAAATGTCCTTGAGGATATAGTTGTTTTATCAATTATGATATAATATAGTATGTTAAAAAAGCGGCATTCTTCTAATTTAATTAAGTTAATCAAGAAAGATAGATTAGCTGGCTTAACGATTGCTAAGTTAGTGGATAAGTATTCCAAAGACTACAATTTGGCACTATACACACAATGTTAAACTCCCTGAAAACGTTAGAATAGAAATTCGTTCAAAACAAGGAGGTTCAGCTATAAGAAAACGGAATAAAATTTCCGAAGCAGAGAAGCAAGCATTAATTTATTTGCATGGTAAAAATCGAGAGCTGGTTATAGTGGCTGCTATGCTGTATTGGGCAGAAGGACATAAAAAAAGTTTTGTCTTTACTAATACTGATTGCAGGATGTTAGGGTTGTATATACAATTTTTAGATATTGTATTAGGTATAAGTAAAAAAGATTTTCGTATATTGATTCGAACTTCTGATCCAATTACTCCTAGTAAAGCATTGCGCTATTGGTCTAAGGAGCTAAATTTGCCAAGCTCTGCTTTTAAGATAAATCATGATAATATACAAAATCGAACAAAAACAGATTTTGGTATTTGTCGAATTATGGTATTAAAAAGTAGTTATTATCATAAAATTATGCTTAGTTTGATTAAACAGGTCCAGAACACCTTTCTGCCATTGTAAGAGAAATCTTTCAAAGTCATCATTCAGAACTCAAATAAAAGCTATCGCTTTTGCTTGATTCTTCATTCGCCCTTGTAGTTCAATGGATAGAACTTCTCACTCCTAACGAGAGAATCTAGGTTCGATTCCTAGCAAGGGCACTGTCTAGTGAGACCTACTGAGAGGCCTAAAATAAGGTTATTTCGAGGTTAAAATATAAGCACCCCGCCAAGAATCGAACCGAGGGTGATTTTGCTATATTTTAAGCCACCCCTCTAGGGAGACCTACTGAGTGGGGTTCGATTCTTTGCGCGGGCACAGTCTAGCGAAACCTACTGAGAGGCTTAAGCGCCTCATAAAAAGCAGTAAGTCCAGCTAACAATAAGACCACTTGGAGAGTGTTTTATTGTTTTAATTTAACTCTTAGCGAGGAATTATCTTTATCGTAAGTTTAGAAAACAAGATAATCAACGCTCCAAATGAAACCACTTCTAATGCCATTACCAGCCATTCAACTAAACCGATACTGAGTAGTGAATATAGAAAATCTACCAAGACATATACGATGACTGTTTTGAGAATCTGTGAACCAAAAAACACATACCACAATTCTCTTGTTGGAAATCCCAGAACAGGATTCTTTGTTATTTGTGGACTGTGCCAAAAATACTTACCTAAATAAATCACCAAAATAGCTGTAGCAAGATATACAAAAGTTGATAGCAGCGCAATTCCAATAAGAAAGCTCAGCAAGAGTGACCCTAAAATCAATGCTAGTAGTAGTGCTATTATTTCTCGATTTTTTCTCATACTCCTGATTATATCGTATAAGTCTTTCAATATCTATTGAATAAGTACCTACCGACAGGGGTCAGAATATAGCGAAATCATCCTTCAAGAAAACCTTAGGGTACTTGATGTGTATAAATCCGATACTGAGAGGGGGCACAATTAACCAGCGCAAAGTATTTAACTGCTATAATTAGAGGTATGTTACCGGGGACTCCAAATCATGAAGATATTAGAAAGTTATTGCTGGAAAACCAAAAACTTCTAATTGATAATAATAAACTTCTTAGAAAGATGAGGCGAGATGCTATCATTGGTTTTGTTTTCAAAATAGTATGGTTAGTGATTGCTCTGGGTGTGCCATTCTATCTATATTTTTATTACATTCAGCCTCATATCGGATCAATTCAAGAGCAAGCGAGTCTATTTAAACAGCTGACGGACAGCGAGTTTGATCCACAATCCTGGTCCAATATTTTCAATAGAGGTAACCAGTAGTGTTGACAACAGTAATCGACTGTAACATACTCATAAGTTGTTCTTTGTAAATTGCTTTTTCAAGTTGAGGCAAGCTTTTTGTGACTATTATTTATTGGTCTTAAAAAGCTTGCCTCAACAAAGGTGAGACGTAAACCTGGGGTCGTAACCCAAAACCAAGGCCTCTCATAAGAAGGGCCAGCATGGGGAAAAATAAAATGTTACAAACATCAGCTGCAACAGCAATGGTGATTGGTGGGGATACCAAGCCGGCGAAGCTTTTGCGGGCGAGAGAGATCATGGGTAGTCGTTTTGTACCCTTGTCATATCTCTCAGCAGGCGCAAGTTTTTCCATCCCTCGACGGCTCATGGAAGAGATTCGGGGAGAGAACGGTGAAGCCATTAGTGAAGCTCGTCTGCATCAATGTCAACATACCCATGACCTGTTTTTAATGCCTAAGGGTTCAATTCTTGATTGGGTTGAATATTTAGGTCGTCATTCTAAGGTGCCTATTCTCCAAATGAACAACCTGGATGTAGGCCACTTTTCTTTGAATGATAAAGGCGCCTCAGGTTACCATCTGATACGGAGACAGCTGTATATGGCCGATTGTGGTGCCCCCTGCAAGAAACTGCCTCTCTGTCTGGATAATGAGGAGTTGTCCTCTCACCGAACCCGGTTCGCGTACTTAGCCTGCTTGTTTCTGTCGACTGCTCTGCGGTATGATTTTGATACCTTCGGTATCTGTCACACTAAGCCGTCCAGCACCTGCAGTATCGGCTCACGTTTCATGGTAGGGCATTTCGGACGTGAAGGGATGAGGATTGAGAGCTGGCGTACATGCCATGCTTCATGGCGCCAAAGTATCAGCGAAGTGCCTGACTTTGGTGGTCGCAACGGCCTAGCAACGGAAATGAAATTGTAAAGTAGAAGCAATAAGGTTTCTGCTGTCCAGGAAAACCCCCGCGCACTTGCGTGGGGGTATTATTATATTTAGAAGTTGAAATAAGTATGCAAACAGGCTAGAATAGCTGAACTTGCTTGGGTAGCTCAGTTGGTAGAGCATTTCCC
>DAOLBU010000011.1:0-30618 GCA_035324355.1 Minisyncoccota bacterium | reverse complement strand
TGCGTCACTAGCGGCCTCGGTGAAAGGCGTAAACTATGCGAGTTAGCGAACGAGAGGTAAAACAGTGTATAGACACTGTTTTACGGGTCGAGAGTACTTACCCAGCCCTACTTTTTCTTTAAATGTAGGGCTGGATTAGTTACTCGTTACCACTTGTCTTATCATCAAGCCCCACGAGGAAGTCCCAAGACTTCACAACTCGTGGGGCTTTTCTTTTTTCTTTCAAAATTTTGTCTGCACACATGTGTTCCTTTCTTCCGTATTTCAGAAATTTATCTTGTATAATAAAAGAACAAGTTATGGGTTTAACAATTGAGAAAAAAGTTATTTTCGCTTTGTCACTTGCTTTTATAGCAATGACCCTGTTGTACTTCCAGTCTTTGGCAACTATTGAAAAAATGTACACTGACTCGGCTCTTAAAAGTCTAGAGTCTGGTTTTGCAAGCAGTACGCTTGTGGTGCCTGATGATGTAGTGATAGAAGTACCTATCGAGGAAACAGTGCCTTTGCCTCCAATAAACCCACCAAAGCTGCCAGAGGAACCGATAGTGATCGTACCAGAAGAACCAGATATGAATTGCTATATCGGTGGTTGTAGCGGTCAACTTTGTGGCGACGCCTCTATTAAAGATGTGGCAACAACCTGCGAATGGCGCGAGGAATACGCTTGTTACGGCCCACCTGTGAGTGCTTGCGAAAGACAAGTCACTGGTCAATGCGGCTGGACACAGACTGAAGAATTAAAGCAATGTTTAGTTGATGCTGAATCAACTCAAGAAAGGGAAGAAGCAACACCTGTTGTTATCTAAATTGCTGAAGGTCTTACCTTAAATCTCTGTTTTCCTACCTAAGGAATACTTCTGCTGTAACTACAGAAGGTTTCTATGTAGAGCGAATAATTTTTAACAACTGATCTCGCTTTTCTTCCATTAGTTCTTTTGTATTAGCTTCAAGGTTGAGTCGCATTACTGGGTCATTAGCTGAAGGTCTAACATTAAACCACCAGGTCTCACTTTCAAGCGTTAATCCGTCCATTCTGCTCTCTTTCATATCTGGAAACTGGGCCTTAATTTCACTATAAATTGACTCTGTTGATTTAGTAATTGTACTGTTCACTTCACCAGATTGATGATACTTTCGAACCTCACTAGCTAGCTCGCTAAGACTTTGTTTAGTCGCTTTCAATAATTCCAAAATTAAAAACACAGGCAAAGGACCACCTTCGGAAAAGAAAGTGTCTCTAAAAAAGAAGTGTCCTGAAAGTTCTATGCCTAAGACGGCATTTTCTTTTCTCATCCGAGACCTAATATGAGTATGTCCTACTTTTTCACGGACAGGTTTTCCACCTAAACGCTTAATTTCTTCGATAGTAGAGCGTGAAGACCTGACGTCACAGACAACAGTCGAACCAGGATATTTTTGAAGGACTTGTCGGGCCAAAAGAGCACCGATAATGTCACTTGGTATAGGAACACCCATTTCATCGACAAAACCCACTCTGTCTGCATCACCATCAAAAGCTACGCCTAAATTTGCTCTTTTACTTACCACTTCTTCACCAAGAGCCTTAAGCGCTTCGATCTTTATCGGATTGGCTTCGTGATTAGGACAACTGTGATCATAAGTATCGAATATAGTATGCACTTCAATATCTGGTTCAAATGCCCTAAAAGTATCAATCTCCAAAATACCAATCATGTTGGCTGGGTCAATGACAATTTTTAGACCAGAACACGATAAGTCGTGTTGTTGCTTGAACTTATTTATCCACTCAGCCTGCAGGGCATGGGTAGAGATAGACCCATGTGTGGTTTCTTCAGAAAAACTATGATTACCGACGATATCACGGATGATTTGCAAAATGTCGCTAGTGAGAGGTTTAGCGTCTTCAACGGTAATTTTTAAACCATTGTAGTTAGAAGGCATATGAGAGGCAGTAATCATGATAGTCATATCCACCGCACTGGTACCACACATAAAATACGACATCGGGGTAGTACAAAGTCCCAAGTTGATAACATCCACTCCGCTTTCACAAAAACCTCGACTTAATTCAGAAAAAAGATTGTCGGCAGAAGGTCGGATGTCGTAGCCGAGAGCTACTGTTTTTGGTTTAAAATGTAGCGTTAGCGCCTTGGCTATCTTGTATACCTCGCTATCGTTGATTTCTTCTGGATATTTACCTCGAATGTCAAAGTCTCGATAAATGGTTTGTTGGTGAGCAAAGTTCACAAGGAATATTTAGTTTAATAAAAAGGTAATACACAATACTTTAACATCTTTTTAGAAAGTTTTGTTATGATTAGCCAATGGAAATTGTATTTGGAATTGTTCAATCAATGGGTATTTCGCTCGGTGTCGGGTGTTCTACTATGGCGATTCTTCACTTTTTTTCCGCTATTGCTGATGGAATAATAGACGAGACTGAGCGAAATTTTATGGGATTGACTTACATTGTGCTTCGAGTGGCTATGGGGATCATTCTAGTAAGTAGCATAGCCTTGGCCACCATGGGTTATCTTGCAGTTGGCGAGTCATATTTTACTTCTTACGTTATAGCGCAGGCACTCTTAGTTGCCATTTTATTTATTAATGCCATCTTAATGACCAAGCACTTCATGCCTAGCACTTTTGGTCCAGCTATTCAGGCGTCCACTTGGTACACACTCGGTTTTATGATGGCTGTAACTGGACAACTAGTTTTGCACATTAACTTCTTTATTTTTGTTTTAGCGTATCTCACGCTGATTTTGTTTGCTATCTCACTGGTAAATTCAGTTATGGCTTATCTAAAAGCTAAACGGGAAGGATAGAGAACTATAAACAATATTTGAAATTTGAAGAGAACAAGAAAATATAGCTTTTATTTTAAAGCCTTTAAAAAACATTTTTGTGTGACTAATATACTCTGACACTTCACCTCAATTCCTACGAGAGCACTTCACCTGGACGACGGTTGTAAATGATTGGTACCAGAATCAAAGTAATAACAACTGAGAAAGCCAAACCAAACATTACTGCATAAGCTAAAGGCGCCCACAATTCTCCAGCAAAGATAAGTGGTACCATACCGACGACAGTTGTAATCGTAGTTAAGAGAATTGGTCTTAGTCTATTAGTTGAAGCGTTCAGTACTACATCTTTAATATTCATCTCCGGGTAACTACGGCGCATCTGATTCATTGAATCAATTAACAAAATAGCATTGTTTACCACAATCCCTGATAAGGCAATAAAGCCCATAATGGAGGGGAATGATAGTGGACTTTGGGTGGCTGCTAGACCAATCAAAATACCGATAAGCGAGTAGGGAAGAATCGACAGTACATATCGCATGTGCAGGTATGAGTTAAACTGTAGTGTTAGAACACCCACCATCAAAATAATTCCGACAATTAAAGCCAAGAGCATTTCTAAGAAAGCTTTATTTGATTCATCTGTTTCGCCGCCTCCGGTACTTATAATGACACCAGAAGGGATATCTAGTTCGGCGTTAATTCTTTCTAGAGCCTTTGCTTGAATATCACGAACGTTTCCATTTGCCGTAACATCTGCGGTAACTGTAACCACTCGCTTTCTTTCCTCATGATTAATTACTGAACTAGACTCACGTAAACTAATGGTGACTAATTCTGCTAGAGGTACATTGCCATTTGGAGTAGGTATGGCAATAGCAGATAAATCATTAATTGAAATCACATTAGCATTTTCGTTTAAGATTTCATCGTTATTACCAATATTGAGCTTAACCACAACTTTAATATCCTCGTCAGGAGTCGTTAAGGAGGTTGCTTCGGTGCCAAAAACAGCTGTTCTGGCAATTTGCGAGATAGTAAATGGATTTAATCCAAGGGCGGCAGCTTTTTCACGGTCAAGTTCTAGGACAAATTCAGTACTATTATTATTGGTGCTGGTTTCTACGTTTACTGCATTGTCTAACGATTTAAATATCTGGGCTGCTTCATTAGCTAGTCGAGTTATCTCATTCAGATCATCGCCCAAGAACTTAACGATGATAGCTGCACCTGTGGGAGGGCCTTCACTTGGTTGGTTGACGGTAATCTTGATGTCATTGAATACACTAAACTGACTACGTAAATCCTCAACAATTTCAGTACTAGTTCGCTCGCGGTCAAGCTTTAGATTGACAAAGATATTTGCCAATTTGCCACCAGTACCTCCAGAACCAAACTGACTACCATTACCAACAGTGACTGTAAATGAGTCAATTTCTGGAGTCTGGTATAGCACTTCTTCCGCGCGTCTAACACCGATGTCGGTTACTTCCTTGGTCGTACCTTCAGGACTTTCAACTTCGATAATGACAAAGTCCACATCACTTTGAGCAAAGAAAGTCACTTTTACTAAGTTTAGTGTTGGGGTTACGGTATTTGAGACAAAGAAAGCAGCGACGGAAATTATTACTACTGCTGGGACAAAAATTAGTGATCGCTTAAAGCTTCCGAATTTCTTTTTTCTTTGGTAGTTATTTAGTTTGAGTAGAATGTAGTATGTCAGCGGTCCAGCGATGAGACCACCAAACAGATTGATAGCGAGAAATAGTGAAAAGACTAACAAGGCAAAAATGAAAGCTAGGAATCGGTCTTGCTTATCAGGATTACTAAGGTACGACTCTAACCACTTTTTATATTTGCTTTCAACAACATGGGCGTATTCAACTTGTTTTTGTTCAAACACGGTGGCACTGCGGCGCTTAAGAATAGTGGCGGCAAATAGAGGTAACATGGCCAACGATACAAAGAGCGAGGCAAAGAGGAGGAAAATGAGAGTAAATGGGATACTCGAAATAAATTGTCCGATAACACCACCAACGATGAATAGACCAGCAAACATCGAGACTGTAGTTAGAGTGCCGGAAATGAGAGCTGAAGAAAACTCTTTTGTAACTAAAATAGCTGCTTCACGCTTATCAATTTGCGGCGAGTCCTTCATCTTGCGATTGATACCTTCAACAATCACAATAGCGGAGTCAACCAAAATCCCAATTCCCAAAATGAGAGCAAAAAGACTGAGGAAGTTGATGGTGTTACCAGAGAAATAAAGACCAATAAAACCAAACAAGAAAGACAGCGGAATGGCCAAGCCAGCGAGTAATCCTTCACGCCAACCAATGGCAAAAACTAGTAGTAGTAATACCAGTAGCACGGTTTGAAAGCCAGAGCTAGATAAACGGATTAAGTCTTTTCGAATTTGATCACCTGAATCCAGGATGGTTTTGGTAATAGCGCCAGCAAGTATTTCTCCTGGATCCTTTAGTCCTTCGATTAGACTGTTAACGTCTTTGGCAATGACTGTAATATCGCCACCAGAGCGCTTATAGACATCAAAAGAGACAGAGTGGAGAGAAGGCTCGCCAGCCACACTTAGCCGTGAAATAGTGGTAGCCGCAGCTAAACCATCTTCAACAGTGGCTACATCTCTTAGAAATACTGGCTGACCTGCCAGTGAACCAACAGCTATGTCTCTAATTTGGGTTGAGTTTTTAATGTCGCCTTCAAAAGCTACGTTGTATGAAACCCCGTCATTCTCGATTTGACCAATCGGTAATGTTTGGTTGGCATTGCGGATAGCATTAATGATGGTGTTTAGAGATATGGAATATCTTTGAAGCGCTGCTTGATCAACAATAACTGTCACTTCGCGATCACGTACACCACTCACAACTACTCGAGAAACACCAGAGACCGACTCAATAGCGGTTTCAACTTTCTTAGCCAATGCAGTGAAATCAGTGTCAGAAATATCTAAAGAAACAGCGATGGTGAGAATCGGTTGGTCGACGAAATTTACCTCCGAGACAAATGGCTCTTCAGCATCTGTAGGTAAATCACGCTTGATGGTATCAACTGCATCCTTGAGATCTCTGATTGATTTATCTAAATTTGCTTCGGCTTCAAATTCTACAATCACTGTCGAGACACTTTCACGAGAAGTAGAGGTAATTTTGGAGACATTGTCCAAATTGCTGAGACCCCGCTCGATCTCATTAGTAATCAACGATTCGATGTCAGCCGCTGGAGCGCCAAACAATGAAGTGGTGACAATACCAACTGGGATAACCACCTCAGGCGAGGATTCCTTGGGAATAGATAATACCGAATAAGTACCTAAAGCAATTAAGGCAAGCAGGATTAAATACGTAAACCGGTTATTCCTGATGAAGAATTCCCACATAACTAATTCTTAACTTCAACTTCTTGTCCCGCCAAGAGCCCTCGAGCATCAATTACAAATTCTTCTGTAGCTGACAGGCCAGTAAGGACAACTACTGAATTGCCACGTACTCGTCCGAGGGTGACGGGTCTACTAATCAGAATATCATCTTCGATTATGAAGACACTACCATCAGTGAGGGCGAACTTAACTGCGGTTAGTGGAACTAAAATTTCTTTCAGCTCGGACACAGTGTCTGTTGGTCGGGTAATTTTAACGGTTGAGCCATTTTTGATAGCCTCATTGTCTGTAGCAATTCTCACTTCAGTCTTTTTAGTTAGGCGATCAATAGCTGGTGATATTTGTGTAATTACACCTTCATACTCACCTTCAAGTAATACTGAGTCGCCAATATTTAGAGTCTCACGCTCAGCATCGCCAACATAAGTGATAATTTCCAGAGCTGAGTTGTTAGCCACTACGGCCACGGTTTGTGACGGACCAATATAGTCGCCAGCCTTGACTGAAAGTGAATTCACTGTACCTGATATTGGTGAGCGAAGAATTGTTTTTGCTAGGTTGGCTTGGGCTGCTTGTAGGCTGCCCAAAGCCTGTTTCAAGCTAGCACTGGCCGCTGAAGCATTACCACCAACTGAACTAGTTTGAGCTCTTTCATAACTTTTTTGAGCAGTTTCGACATTGGTAAAGGCGGATTCAACATTGTTTTGAGCCGCTACTAATTGAGACCGAGCGCCAGTTAGATTCTGGTTGTATTGTTGAATTTGTTCATTTGTAAAATTGTTAATGTTATTAGCACTGTTGACTGCGGCGGTAAAGATATCGACGACATTCATGAGTCTGTTTAATTGCTCAATCACAAATTTCAAGTTCTCATTTTGTAGAGAAATATCACGCGCTGAAGTGTCTAGAGCACGCCATTCTGTCAATACACTCTGAAAACTGACCCGTTCAGCTCTAAGAAAACTACTCGGTGCAAGAGTACTAATTCTCAAACCAGGGTAATAGCCGTTTGGATTTGAATAGTTTTCATCGACGACGCTAAACAGTACATTTTGATAGGTACCACGAGCTGAGTTGTAGGCAGCAGTTAGAGTGGTAAAGGAGTTTAACAGTCTAATTTTAGCTTCTTCTGTACCGAGATTACTAGAGACTGCGGCTGCTTCGGCTGCTTCATAGGCTCCTTCAGCCTGGAGTAAAGCAGCTCGTGCAGCTGCGTTTTCAATAGTGGCAATAATGGAGCCTGCATTTACAAATTGTCCTAAAGTAGCATTAACTGCTGTAACTAGTCCGCCGACCTCAGCAGTAATTTGAGCTTCACTAAAAGCACGAACATTACCAATTAGAGAAAGGGTACTATCATCAACGTAAGATGCAGCGGTAATCAATGAGACTAGCGGCTTTGGATTTTCTGTTGGTTCCTGTACTTCAGGAGTATTTTCACTTCTAATGTATAAAGCCAGTACAAAAACTAAAAGAACGGCCAAAGCGGGCTTAGTATATTTGTAGCTGATAAAATTGCGGACACTTTGAATAACTGTCATATCGATATCTAAAATTAAGCCAGAATAGTAACACAAAAAATGTGCTCTGTCTAACTCACGCATAGGCCCTGATGATAAGGGCTTTTGGTGTTAGTTAATTAAATCAAAAGAGTCCGCAATACCATGTATTGCGGACTCCTGGAGTCTTCTATTCAAACGTAATCAGAGGACAAACTCCTTCTTTTCGTGCCTTGAGGTAAGACATGAAAAGGTTCCAGCCTTCGGAGTGACGAATGCCGTAAACCAGTGCGATGAAGACTCGGTAAACGACATAGAGGACAACAACGCCGGCGGTTACGATTCCGGCATAGAGGAGGCTGTCATCAGCATGCGCACTTACCTTATGAACTATTTTCGGTCCAATGAACCACAGCAAGGTTCCGAGACCCATGATGGTCCAGATCGCCGCGGCGATGCTTGTGGGAGCAATGATGTGGCCAGCAATAGAAACATTCTTGAACGGAATGACGGCGCTCCCATGGGAGTCTCTGATGTGGAACCAACCTTGTCCTGTCAATATTGTCCACACATTTCCGACAGCGTGCACGAAACAAAACAAAGCGCCGACGAAAATGACAAAAGCGATCCAGGAAAGAAGCTTTGGTACTGGGTAGAGAATCAGTCGCCATACATAGCGACACAAAGTCGTCCTGCGCCCAGACATGACGTCGTTGAAATTGTAAGTAAAGCTGTAAACTTTGAAGTGCCAGGTATTCCTGTTAATCAACATTGAAGTGCTCCTTGGTTGACGGTCTCTGACAACTTATCAAAGAACCGTGTAAAACTGATAAAATATAACCACACTATTAAGTATAGCGCAAGCAAAATCTAACTTAGGTATTATAAGAGAGAAATGTAGAGAGTTATGATACAATCGAATGATTATGTTTGGAAAATTAAAACAATATGCCTTAAAAAAGGTGTTGCAATCACAGATGAAGAACGCTCCACCGGAGCAGCAGAAGATGATTTTAGAAATGATGGAGAAAGACCCAGCACTGTTTGAAAAAATTGCTAAAGAGATGCAAGCAGAGTTAAAAACCAATGGCAATAACCAAATGGCAGCAGCCATGAAAGTATTGCCTAAATTTCAGCAAGAAATTATGAAGGTTATGAGTCCAGAGATGAAAGAGAAGTTGGCCCAGATGCAAATGGGGGCGCAAGGGAAGTTCAATCCTAACGGTTCAATTAAACGCTAGCATATATTCAGACGAACTAGTAAAAACATCAGTCTGCCGACTGAATCAGGGTGTTTTTTCTAGCAGTAGAAATGGCTCCGCCATTACATATTTATGTCCCCAGAGGCAAGTCGCCCGTCGACTTGCCTTTGCAGACGAACTAGTAATCAACAAGTCGCAAGCTACGCTTGCGACTTGTTCCGTTATACTTAGACGATATGCAAAACCCAAAAAATATTTTAATCATTTGTGGCCACCCAGATAAAGATACTTTTTCTGGCACCATGGCTGATCACTATCAAGCCGGAGCGCAAGACGCCGGTCACCAAGTAGAGCGAGTCAATGTTGGTGAACTTAATTTTGACCCAATCCTGCACAAAGGTTACAAAGTCATTCAAGAACTTGAACCTGACTTGATAGATTTGCAGGCGAAGTTTAGAGCCGCTGACCATATTGTGATTGTTTACCCAAACTGGTGGTGTGCCATGCCAGCGCTACTTAAAGGTCTTTTCGATCGAATTTGGCTACCCGGTTTTGCGTTTAATTTCAATAAACAGACGAAAAGAATTGATAAACACTTAAAAGGGAAGACTGGTCGAGTAATTATTCTTTCTGGAACTCACAGTCCTTTCAAGACTTGGTGGCAATTTGGTGACTTCACCAATGAAATTCAGTACGGCATTATGGAATTTGCTGGTATTAGGACTGACGTTACTGCTTATGGTCCTTGCGAAAAGGTTGATGACGCACGTCGTGGCCGCTGGCTAAAAGAAGTGGAGACGATGGGAAAAAAAGCTGTCTAAATAAGGATTGAGACGAATAAAACCCTCTTAAAGTCAGCTTGACTTTAAGAGGGTTTTATGATATACTATAAATAGTAGTACCTTGAATTCCTCGAGGTGCGCACATTGGAGAAATTCCATGAAAAGCTCACTGTTGCTGTCATGTATCCTTGGAGCCTTGCTTCAAGGCTGCGCCACGCATGTGGTGCGGCAGGCGGACGGGACTTACGTCCCAGCAACATTTGTGGAGGCCAATGCGCCCCTGGTGCAGCGAAGCCTTTCGGTTTCTGTGTGCCCACGAGGCATGCGCGAGGCTGGTGAGACCTCGGGCTACGTGGACCACGAAGCCACGCTCGATACTGAGCGTGGTCATGATCATAACCTCCGGTACAATCGTTATGGCCGTTATGGGCACAACGAGTACCGGGAATCACCGGTTCGAGTTCGCCAAGGCGTTGGCGGCCGCAAGGTCTTCAACTGCGTGCCAGTGCAGAGCGAGGAGAGAAAATGAAGTACCTTCTTCTACTGATTGCAGTACTGCTCTGCAGTGCGTGCAGTAGCACGCACTCGTACGTGCGGGTTAAGTCGGATTTCTTTGATCCGACGCCGCTCGTGGAGGTACTCCGTCAGAAGTCGTGCTTCAAGGGCGCGACCTCGGGCAGTACGGAGCTCCACGCCGCTGAAGAGCGCGGCACTGGCTACGCAAGCTACAGCGCCAGCGCAGAGACAACGTGCGAGCGCTAGCATCAAAGAGTGATCGGGGACGGCGTCACAATTCTGTGGCGCCTTTATTTTTGTATCTATTTTATGAACCCTTATTTTTCTCCAGCTACTGACCACGGCCATAAATCTCTTTCAATTTAGCGACATGCTCTTCGTAAGTTTCGGTACAGTAGAACTTACCTTTGGCATCATGGAAATAAAACATACACTCGGTAATACGCGGATTTAAAGCAGCGAGTACTGCTTCAGCTGAAGGGTTGGCAATAGGGGCTGGCGGTAGCCCAGCGTTTTCATATGTATTGTAGGGTGACTCAATAAACTTATCTCGAGGAACCACTCTAGGCCACCACCGATTTTCCTCAGCTTTACTACCGCGAGCATACTGCAATGTAGCATCAAGCTGGAGGGGCATTTCGATAAATATCAGCTAAAGGTACTTGAAGTTGAATTTCATCGGGATAACGAGCCAAAATTTCCTCATTAAATCTAGCTATTAGCAAATCAGCCACTTCCTCAGGAGTGGCATCTTTACTAACAACATAACGCCCAGGATAAAACTTACCCTCAATAAGAGCAGGCTCAGAAGAAATAACATAATTAAAGAATAACTCTCTTTCTTCACTATTCCACCTAAGGATATCACCAATGTTTTTTACCACCTCTTCATGACGTTCGCCTGGATAAATGACCAAAATGCGACTGACTGATGAAGCGAGGTTTTGGTACCAATCGAAGCGAACAAATTCAGCCAATAGACGATCTAAAAAACGGGCTGCTCTCGAGTTATCAGAATTAATTGAAAGATTAGTACCAGCGTAAAAGTCTACCGTTGGGTTTTCGGTAATAGTTTTTGTGTGGCTATTAACCCCGACAGGGAATGCCAGCGCCGTACTGTTCGCTGCTGCTATGTTGGCATTATCCGGCACAGTTGTTGAAGGAGTTTCAGTTGAAATTATCTGCTTAGTCCAAACATAAAAAATTATTACTGTCGTAACTATAAGAAGCAATACTAAGAACGCTGACCAAAGAATGAATTTATTTAATTTGGCCTTCATAAGGATGATAAACTATTGTACACCAAGGGAATATTTAACAAGTTTTATACAACTTAAAAGCCTATTTGTCATTTAGCCATCGTCGCTTAAATCTTCAATCGCTTCAACAAGCAGAAGTTTGTTGGTCAATTGTTTGTGAAAACTTAATCTTGAGTCAACATTTTCTAATAAAGCCTTTTGTTCATTAATTTTATTAGTAGCGAGTTCGGTCACCTCCTTCAAATAACCTAGATCAGCTTTACTCAATTTTTTCCTTTGTTCAAGGTCTAAAGAAAAATCCTGCAGCCCCTCTAAAAGTATACTGGTTACACTAACTTGTTCTAAAAGATCAATTTTAATTTCTTCAACTTGTCGTACCCATTCATCCCAATAACCGGCATAGGCACCGTATTGTTTGTGGTAGTCAGTAGTGACACCCTGTAGAGCACGATGACAGTAAATCAGACGCGCCTTAAGCTTATTTAAATAGCTATAGTTTATAGTTAAGGCTAGTCGTAAAGCTTTCATATACATATAATAACATTACCCAACCAAGACAAGCTTTCAAATAACTTTAACTGTGCATAGCTAGAATTTCAGTTTAGCTCGACAACAATCCATCAAGATGAGTTTTAGAGAAGAATTTAGAGTGTTTTTATACTATAGCTTGGAGACATGTCAGTACAATTAAGTAATAACGCTTTTATAAATGGACATTATCTGTTAGGCTAGCGACTAATATGTCATTATCTGTTGGAATAGTCGGTCTACCGAACGTCGGAAAATCAACGCTGTTTACCGCCCTTACTAAAAACGAGGTTTTAATTGCCAACTACCCGTTTGCTACAATTGATCCTTCGGTTGGAATTGTCGCGGTACCGGATGGGCGCCTTTCGGCATTATCTAAAATCTCAGGCTCACAAGAAATTATCCCTGCCGTGGTGGAATTTGTAGACATTGCGGGACTTGTGGCTGGAGCATCAGCCGGTGAAGGTCTTGGCAATAAATTCTTAGCCAACATTCGTGAGACAGATATGATTGCTGAGGTAGTGCGCATCTTTGAAGATGGAGATATTCATCATGTGACAGGTAGTATCAATCCACTCTCCGATATTGAAGTTATTAACCTCGAGCTTATTTTGGCTGACGCTGAAACAGTAGAAAAAAGGCTGATGAATGTTGAACGCGAGGCAAAGCGTGGTGACAAGACTGCTGCAATCGAAAAGGCAGTCCTAGAGCGACTAAAGCCACATCTAGATAACGGCAACCTAGCTAATGCGCTTACGATGACCGAGGAGGAAGCTAAGATTGTGAAGGGTCTACATCTCCTGACCTTGAAGCCATTTTTGTATGTTTGTAATAAAAAAACTGACGCCTTTAATCTTGATGAGCAGAATGATGAACGATGGCAAGATTTAGTTGATTATTTTGAAAGAACTGGAGCGGAATATGTCGTCGTTGATGCTGGAATGGAACACGACTTACGCGACATGAATGACGAAGAAAAAAATGAGTTTAGAAGGGAATATGGCGCTCAAGGGAGTGGGGTAGAGAGCTTGATACGCGCTTGCTATCATCGCCTCGGACTAATGAGCTATTTTACTACCGGAGAAAAGGAAACTAGAGCCTGGACAGTACCCATTGGTTCACCTGGACCTAAGGCTGCGGCCGCTATTCACACTGACTTTGAAAAGAAGTACATTCGCGCTCAAGTAGTAACTTTTGATGACTTAATGGAATGTGGAAGTTTGGCTCAGGCACGCTCCGAAGGTAAACTCCGTACCGAAGGGAAGGACTATGTGGTGAAGGATGGTGATGTGATTGAGTTTAGAATCTGATATACTATATCCACTATGCATAATGAATAATTAACACAAAAGAAGATGGTGGTGCGATAGAGTTTAAGATTTAGACAATTAAAAATTGATCGATTATTCGAGTCCTGGTGTGTGATTATTGACATTCAATTTTTCTGCTTCTCGAGGGAGGCTAAGCCTCCCTGATTCTTGTTATCAAAATAGCACAAATATTACCCAGAAGAATCGACAAAGGTATCCATAGAAAAAGAAAGCTAACTAAGATTTGTCGGAGGATTCATTCGCTGTACGGGACTGACTACATTTGGGTTCCAATCAGCCTTAACTTCACCATGGGCTTTTTCATATTCAGCTAATTGATGAGTCAGGTATTGCTGTAATCGCTTGACGTGCTGGGGAGTCAAAGAATAAATGGTACCTTGAGAACCAGAGCTCAGTCCCATCACAAAATATTCGGGAGTAAAACCGACACTAATACTTTCACAAAATAACTTTGGGGCTGTTTTTAAATCAGGTGCTTGCATCAGCTTATTATTGCATGTGAGATGGTTTTTACCAAGAATTGAGCGTATAATTTAGAACATATGGAAAACAACACAGCAAAGCACTTTGTGCTGCAATTAGGTTCAGTTATTACCCTTTATTTATCAATTTCTTTTTTAATAGTCTTACTCTTCAGTGTTATCAATCTAGTGGTTCCTGATGCCATTGAAAACTACTGGCAAATTGAAAGTAATAGCAGTAGCGTGCGGCTCGGGATTGCCATGCTTATTGTCTTTTTTCCTACTTATTTGATTCTTACCCGGCAAGTAAATGTTATACGGCGTCGTGAAGATAATTCTTCTTACCTGGGACTGACAAAGTGGTTGATGTATCTTTCGTTATTGATTGGAGGAGGGGTAATTCTCGGTGATTTAGTGGCAGTTATCTTAGCTTTCTTAGAAGGTGAGCTGACTACTAGATTTTTGCTAAAAGCTGGCGTCCTATTTCTAGTGGTTGGTGGAGCTTTTTATTACTATCTTCAAGACGCTAGAGGTTTTTGGCTTACCCGCGAAAATGCCTCAAAAAGTTATGCTTACGGTATGACTTTTGTGGTTGTACTATCCCTAGCGGCCGGCTTCTTCTATAGCGAAACCCCAGCCCAAGTACGCGAGATGCGCTTAGATGAAGAACAAATCACTGATCTGCGTGATATTCAATATCAAATTGAAAATTATTTAGCCATGAATGGCACAAGTAGTCTCCCGACAACCCTTGAAGGTTTTTATAGTGATTTTCCAGTACCGACCGCTCCAGAAAATCGAGAACCTTACAGCTACGAAAGCACTGCTAAAGGCTTTAAATTGTGTGCCACCTTTTCTGCTAATTACAATATGGATTCTGAAATGATGTATGGTCGACCATATGATTCAACCTATCCTATTAAGAATCCGGACAATTGGAACTACAAGCAAGGACGATACTGTTTTGAAAGAGTCGTTAACTAAAAGCACTTTTGTCTTTTTGCTAAAGCGCTGTAGCGTGGCATACTATTAGTTCGTTACTGGTAATTTTCTTGTTATGCACAAAAAGTTTGACTCAGGAGAAATTGAAAAAAAGTGGCAGGAAATATGGGCACAAACCAGTATTTATAATACTGGGGAGCGAGATAGTACTAAAGAAAAGGAATATGTCCTCGTGGAATGGCCCTACCCCTCTGGGAACCTCCATATTGGTCATTGGTATGCCTTTGCTGTACCTGATATCTATGTCCGTTTAATGCGTATGCAGGGCAAACAAGTGCTTTACCCTATGGGTTTTGATGCTTTTGGATTACCAGCAGAGAACGCTGCTATCAAACGAAATCTTAATCCGAAAAATTGGACCGACGAGAACATTGCCTACATGAAGCAGCAACTGTCTAGCATGGGTAATGCTTTTTCTTGGGACAAAACTACCAATTCCACCGATTTGGAATACTACAAATGGACGCAGTGGATGTTTACTCAGTTTTTTGAGAATGATATCGCTTACCGTGGTGAAGGTGTCGTTAATTGGTGTCCTGGCTGTAATACAGTGATTGCCAACGAACAAGTAGCCGCAGATGATACTTGTGAGCGATGTGGCAATAAAATTGAAAAGAAAGTGATGCCGCAATGGATGCTTAGAATCACTAAGTACGCGGATCGTTTGATTGATGATTTAGAAAATCTTGATTGGCCTAGTCACATTAAGGAAGCGCAACGACAGTGGATTGGTCGCTCTGAAGGGGCGGAAATTGACTTTACTCTTTCAGTTGGAGAGACAGTGGCAGTCTTTACTACCAGACCAGATACACTTTATGGTGCTACTTACCTAGTATTGGCACCAGAACATGCTTTACTGAAAAAATACCAAAGTAAAATTCTGAATTGGTATGAAGTTGAAACCTATCAAAAAACTAGTCAACAAAAAGCGGAAAAAGACCGACTAGATAACACCAAGGAAAAGACTGGAGTCAAGCTAGAAGGAATTACCGCTACTAACCCAGGGAGTGGGGAGGAAATACCAGTTTATATTGCTGACTATGTACTAGCCTCATATGGCACCGGAGCCATTATGGCAGTGCCAGCCCATGATGAGCGTGACAATGCTTTTGCTAGAAAATTTGGCATAAATGTTGTGGACGTTGTCGCACCTTATGTAATCTTGACTGGAGATGGTGCTCCGCGTACAGATGAAAATATTTTTTCATTTAAAGCTTCAACTGTAATTACAAAGCACTGGTCCGAGGATAAATATTATGTTGTAAGCTTTAGCAATGGTTCCTACGGTTTTATTGGTGGCAGCAGGGAGGAGAACGAAACAGCTGAAAAAACTGCTCTTAGAGAGCTGACTGAGGAATCTGGTTATTTTGACATAAAGAGTATTCACTATATTTGCTCACAATATAGCCGCGGTTATAAAGCTAGAAAAAATAGAGAAGAAATTTGTGCGGACACTTACTATTACGCTGAACTAAATGGAAATGGCCGGAAAAGTATAGTTGACCTGGAGACTAAAAATGGTGATTGGTGGTCAGTGAAAGAAATACTTTCCAACAATAAGTTTACAAATCATCATCTGGAAGTACTAAAACTATTTCTAGACAAAAAAATATTCACTGAATCAGGTAAATTGATTAATTCTGGAGAATTCGACGGCATAGACTCTGAAACAGCCAAAAAGGCTATTACTGAAAAAGTCGGTGGACGGATGACAAACACTTACCGCCTACGTGATTGGTCAATTGGACGCCAACGTTATTGGGGAGTTCCGATACCAATTGTTTACGATCCCCAAGGGAAAGCACATGTCGTACCTAAAGAACACCTACCATGGACTCTGCCTGAGGATGTCGATTTTAAACCGACTGGCGTGGCGCCACTAGCAAAGAGCGAAGAACTCAAATTGCGAACTGAGAAAATTTTTGGCGCTGGCTGGAAACCAGAAGTAGAAACAATGGATACCTTTGTAGACTCTTCTTGGTACTACTTGCGTTATTTAGATAACGAGAATGAGGGAGGCTTAGCCTCCCTCGAGAAGCAGAAGGAGTGGATGCCAATTGATATTTACTTTGGTGGTGCTGAGCATACTACTATGCACTTACTTTATTCACGCTTTTGGCACAAGGCTCTCTTTGACCTTGGCTTAGTATCTGAAATCGAACCGTATAAAAGGAGAATAAATCGCGGCCTAATTTTAGGACCGGACGGTAACAAAATGAGCAAGAGTAAAGGCAACGTAATTGATCCCGACGAGCAAGTAAAGTTAGTTGGTGCTGATACTGTAAAAATGTATTTAGCTTTTATGGGACCTTATGAAGGAGCTAATTATCCTTTTGATTTAGGAGGTATCGCTGGCCTCAGACGCTTCTTAGAAAGAGTCTACGGCCTTGTGGATCATATTAAAGAGAATCCAGGCAATTCTACGACAAGACTACTCCACAAGACCATCAAAAAAGTAGCAGACGATATTGAAGGATTTAAATTCAATACCGCCATAAGTGCCATGATGATTTTCATCAATCAAGCCGAAAAAGAGGGAATTACCAACGATGATTACCTGACATTTTTGAAAATTCTAGCGCCTTTTGCACCACATCTAACTGAGGAACTGTGGCAGCAGAGTGGCAAAAAAGATTCAATCCATCTAGAGAGCTTTCCGACCGCAGATGTATCACTCCTGAAAGATGAGGAGATCACTATCGGCGTGCAAATTAATGGCAAAATGCGAGGCACTATAACGATTTCACCAACAGCCAGTGAAGCAGAAGCAATGGCAGTACTGCCGGCTATTATCACAGAACGAATACCCGGTGGCATTCCGAAGAAAGTCATCTATGTCAAAGGGCGAATTCTTAACCTGATTGTAGCGGGAGAGTAACCCCAAACTTAGTAACACTAGGGGTGATTGACCTTCTTGACGACTCATGTTATAAATGGTCATCGCATTGTAGCTAATTGGCAGTATTTAAGTAAATTATGATTTCATTTAAACCAAAACAAATCACAAAGTCACTGCTGGGTGTATTGCCTGAACGGGCACGAGATGTCCTAACTAAACGTTATGGACTAGGCCCAACTGGGGAAACTTCCACACTGGAATCTATCGGTCAAACGTATGGTATTACTCGTGAACGAGTACGTCAGATTGAAAACTATGGTATTCAGTCCATTCAAAAATCAGAAGAATATAAGAAGAATTACGACCTTTTTATTGAAATTCAAAGTATTATCGACAAGCTTGGAGGCGGCGTGATTGCTGAGCATGTTTTCTTAGATGAAATCACTAACGACACTATTCTTAAAAATCACCTTTATTTCTTGCTTGTAGTCGGCGATCCTTTCTATCGTGGCAAAGAGAATCCAGTTTATACACACCGCTGGTTTACTGAAAGAAAAGTAGCTGACATGGTGGAAAAGGCACTTCGCCAAGTGCATACATCACTTAAGGCTGATGAGCTCGTTAGTGAACAAGAAATACTCAATCGTTTCCGCAGTCAACTACAAGAGACAGCTAATAAATACGACGAGAGTGTCCTCAAGCGATGGCTAAAGATGTCCAAGCAAATTGGCAGTAACCCTCTGGGTGACTGGGGTCGTTCAGATAGTCCAAACGTTCGTGTTAAGGGTATTCGTGACCATGCATATTTGGCTGTTAAAAGACACGGATCTCCACTTCACTTTAAAGAAGTAGCTGAGGCTATCAACAACCTGTTTGATCACAAAGCTCACGTTGCTACTACACATAATGAACTTATCAAAGACGCCCGTTTTGTACTTGTTGGTCGTGGCTTATATGCTCTAACTGAATGGGGTTATACTTCTGGCGTCGTCAAAGATGTTTTGCGAGAAATTCTAGCCAAAGAAGGTCCACTTTCTCGTGAGGAATTGATCGATAAAGTCCGTAAAGAAAGATACGTAAAAGACAATACTATTATCGTAAACCTCCAAGACACTAACTTATTCCGACGTCTCTCAAACGGCACCTACGCTCTAGCTGAATAAAGCCTTCACCACAGCAGTACACTGCATTGCTTATTAGCCTGTAGTACAATAGTCTAAATGGCTGAAATATTTAAAGCAATTTTTTCTTCGGTGGCAGCGCCTGTGCTGTTGGTTTTTGGTTTTTTGTTTTTCTTCTACCTACTGACTTTACTTAATGTTGATCCTGGGCCAGTTTTTTCTGTAATGATTTCTTTGACACCCATCTGGTTACCATTCGTTTTATTTACTGTCGCTTTTGATCGTTGGATGTACTATGTCACCAATAAGTATGCGTATGAAAACGGTCGCACAACACTACGTATCAAATTGCCTCAGGAAGTATTTAAATCGCCAGAAGCGATGGAGAGTGTACTAACTCAGATCCACGTCACTCAAAGTCCAGATAACGTCATGCAAACTTACCTTGATGGCAAGACTCCACTTACTAATAGCTTAGAGTTGGTCTCAATTGGTGGAGAAGTGCGATTTTATATCAATGTCCCTACTAAAAAGGTAAAGAATGCCTTGGAAGCTGCGCTTTATTCACATTACCCAGGTATAGAAGTAATGGAGGAAGATTATGACTATGTCGATGAAATTTCCTGGGATCCTGACAAGCATGATTACTTTGTTTTTCACATGAATAAGAAAGAAAAAGGCAAAGACTTTTTACCTATCAAAACTTACATCGACATGGGTATGGACAAGCTACCTAAAGAAGAGCAAAAATTTGAACCAATGGCTCCGATGTTAGAGACACTCGGAAAAATGCAGCCCCACGAAAGACTCTGGGTGCAAATTTTAGCAGTACCACATGTCAAAAAGAATTTTAAAAATGGTACTCCATTTAAGGAAATACCTACCTGGGATAAGGCTGGACGTGATTATATTAATACTCTCTTGAAACGTGACCAACGCGTCAGTGCTGATGAAGAATCTTACGAAAGAGCGCCAATGCTAACTCCAGGTGAACGTGACACTATTGCGGCAACCGAAAGAAATATTTCAAAATTAAGCTACGAAGTAGGTATCAGGTGGATATATATAACACAAAAAGGGAAGTTTAACGCTGATTTTATTTCCGGATTTTTACGTTCATTTTCACAATATGACGTTATTGGACGAAACGGTATTGGAGCTAGTTGGCGTAGTGATTTTAACTACAAATTTTTCTCTGACCCTAAAGGAAAAAAAATAATGCAATGGAAAGAAGCTGAACTGGGTGATTACAAATCTCGTTATTATTATTACCGTGACCGCAAAGATGCAGGCGACGAAGCTAGAGTGATGTCCACAGAAGAGTTAGCGACGCTGTATCACATTCCTGGTAGTTCAGTAGTTACCCCTAGTCTGCCGCGTATCACATCTGCCCGAAAAGAGGCTCCGAGCAATTTACCAACAGGTCTCCCAAGGGCATATTAATTATGGCAGATCAAAACCAGACAGATTTTGCAGTAGTCGAAGAACAAATTCCTGCTCCAAAGCAAATTGGACGGAGTTTTTTATTATCGGTATTTTTTTTACTTTTAGCTGGCGCTAGCGCTATATTTTTAACCTGGTCTTACCTACAAACAGCGCCGGCAAACTTTCCAGTTTCGGAGACTTTTGTCATCGAACCAGGTTGGGGACTAAAGCAAATAGCTACTGAAGCGAAACAAGCCGATCTAGTACGATCTAAGTATGTGCTGTTAGCAGAATTTATGTTTGCCCAGCCTGAGGAAACGGTAAAAGCCGGGCGATATATCTTTTCCGAACCACTGACTAGTGAAGCTCTGGCCGAACAGTTTTTCTCCGGAAATCCTGGGGGCGATCTAATTCGCCTTACCCACATTGAAGGAGAATCAGTAAAAACCTTGGCAGCACGTGCCACTAAAATTTTGCCTAATTTTTCGAGCGAGGAATTTATTAATCAGAACCTCAGTAACGAAGGTTATTTATTTCCAGATACCTATTTAATCCCAAAAGACTTTACGGCAGAGGATTTGACTGATTTACTCACCACTACTTTTATCGAAAAAACAGAGTCGCTAAAGGAGCAAAGTAAGGACCATATTTTAGAGTGGAGTGAAATTATTATTTTAGCTTCTATTTTGGAGCGAGAGGCTAATAGCGAAGAAAGCAAAAAAATGGTTTCCGGTATTTTGCAAAATCGACTCAAACTGGGCATGGCACTACAAGTTGATGCTACGATAGAATATGTCCTAGATAAGCCCCTGGCTGAACTGAAACCGACTGATTTGGAAATGGATTCACCATATAACACCTATCTTTATAACGGTTTGCCTCCAACCGCAATTGGCAATCCGGGACTGTTAGCTATTGAATCAGTGATTTTCCCTACTGAATCCGACTTCTACTTTTATATTACAGGTTTAGATGGTCGTTTTTACTATGCTGAAAATTTTGATCAGCATCGACTAAACATTGCTCGCTACTTGCGTTAATATTAACTCGTGTTAATTTGCCTACATGACAAAAAAAGCTAAAGTCTTTGTCGGCTTATCTGGAGGGGTTGATTCTTCAGTGGCCGCTCTACGTCTGAAAAATGCTGGATTTGAAGTGGTAGGGGTATTCATTAAGGTCTGGCATCCTGAATTTTTAGTCTGTAATTGGGAAAGTGAGCGACTCGACGCCATGAGAGTGGCAGCTCACCTTGATATCCCATTTTTAACTTGTGACGCTGAGGCTGCGTACCGAGATTACGTGGCCAAATATTTCATCAGTGAATACTTGGCGGGGCGAACTCCTAACCCTGACGTAATGTGCAACAAGGAAGTGAAGTTTGGTGAGTTCATGAAATTTGCTAAAGAATATCAAGCTGACTTCATTGCCACCGGTCACTACGCTAGGAGGATTGATAATGAGTCACCAGAATTACATCGGGGCGTGGACAGTAGTAAAGATCAGTCGTATTTTCTCTGGTCACTAACCCAAAAACAACTCTCATTCTCCCTTTTCCCCGTCGAAAATAGTAAAAAATTGGCCATTCGCGAAGAAGCTAAACAAGCCGGTATACCTATAGCTGACAAAAAAGATAGTCAAGGCGTCTGTTTTCTTGGACATATAGATATCAAAGATTTTTTATCACACTACGTCGATATTAACGAAGGAGTAGTTTTAAACGAAGCTGGTGAAGTAATTGGTACCCATCAAGGAGCCTTAATCTACACTATTGGCCAAAGACACGGCTTTAATATTAATGAAGTCAGTGATAAACGGACAGCCTACTTTGTGACTGCTAAAAATTTAGCTGATAATACCATTACAGCATCTCCCACTAAGCCTGTACTGGTAAAACAAGGAGAACTAAAACTAACTAATACCGTACTTCGAAAAAGACCAGAAGTGGGCGAGGAATTTTTAATTCAAACCAGATATCGCCAAAATCCAGTATTGGCAAAAATTTTGTTTACAACTGAAGCAGAAACAGTACTACAACTTTTAGAAGAATCCGAAGCGGTTGCTCTAGGTCAATCCTGTGTACTATATCAAGGCTCTCATTGTATCGGTGGTGGTATCATAAGCTGATGAAGTTTGTTATTACTAAAGCTGATGGCTCAACCGAATATTTTAAAATAGAAAAGTTACGCCGCTCACTCAGGCGGGCTGGAGCAGCTCCAGACGAGATCAATATGATTGTGCAGCAAATTACTACCGAACTTTACGACGGTATAAAAACTCAAGAAATATACCGCCAAGCCTTTTCTTTATTGCGTCGCAGTAAAACTCCGATTGCTGCTAGATACTCACTTAGACGGGCTCTACTGGGCCTTGGTCCTACAGGTTTTCCTTTTGAAAAATTTCTTGCCAAATTATTTACGGCCGATGGTTATGACACTAAGACTGGCATAATGCTACAAGGTAAATGCGCCCCTCATGAAATCGATATCGCAGCCTATAATCAGACAGATAGTTTTGTTGGCGAAGCCAAATTTCACCCCCGTCCCGGCATCAAGACCGATTTGCAAGTAGCAATGTATTCCTATGCCCGTTTACTAGATTTAAAAGGAACGACTATTTGCAACACTAGTGTCTGTGGCGTAAAAGATTTTTGGTTAATTACTAACACTAAATTTACTACTACCGCTGAGCGGTATGGAGAATGTGTTGGCTTAAAAATGCTGAGCTGGGATTATCCCATAAAAAATAATCTACACGATAGAATACAGCGAGCGAAAGTCTATCCAATTACCGTTTTACCTGGCCTGAGCAGTAGTCAGATTTCTCTGCTTATTAGTTATGACATCATTATCTGTCGAGATATTGTTGAAAATCCTCATGTTTTAACCCATTTACATATTAGCAAAAGTAAACAAGACCTAATACTCAGCGAAGCTAAGAGTGTAATTGAAGGGGTATAATAGCCGCTCAAAACCAAGCTATTGTCAAGATGGGGCTTATTTTGCTTGTGATATAATAACATTATTATCATATTCAGAAATTCATACAAGCATATGTCAGATGAAAAACAAGAAGGGCAGAAGACAATCGTCTCATTTATCGTCGGTCTTTTAATCGGAGGTCTCTTAGTTTGGGCTTTTTCTGGTCCAGAAGCTAGTGCGCCCAAAATGAACAAAGATAACAATGGGAACGAAGTAGCAGAAGAGATGGATAACGAAACAAATAATGAAGAGGTAGAAGAAACAACAGAAACTGAAACTAGCACTCCAGTTGTGACTCTTCCTGTAGGAGATGGAAAAGTTACAGTTGTTGACCAGGCACCCAGTAGTCGAGTTGCCCTTGAGAGCGTCACGTACCCAATCAGTGAAGGTTGGATTGGTGTCCGTGACTACCAATCAAGTCAACTTGGTTCTCTTCTCGGCGTGGCGCGTTTTAGTGAATCACAAGGACTCGTACCGAACGAAATTATTCTACAACGCAGTACTGTGGCTGGTCGACAGTACGCAGTGGTTCTATATACTGACAATGGAGACCGACAGTTTAACCTAGCTGATGACGTTCAGGTTGATACAGTCTTTGCCACTTTCACAGCAAATTAAGAAATTATTAGGTAACAAAAAATGACTCTTTTTAAGGGTCTTTTTTTGTTACTCCCCAAGGATGATACAATATATTGATGTCTGATTTTAAAAAACAATATAATCCCAACCGACATAAAGATTGGAACTATGGTGGCCCAAAGTGGAAACTATCACGGTCAAAAATTGAACTCTATACGGAGTGCCCCCGTTGCTTTTATCTAGATAACAAACTTGGTACTGCGAGGCCACGAGGACCTTCATTTACGCTTAATATCGCTGTTGATGAACTATTTAAACGTGAGTTTGATACCTACCGTGAAGCAAAGGAACCTCACCCTCTAATGAAAAAATATAAAATTGATGCTATTCCTTTTGCTCACCCAGAAATAAACGATTGGCGAGAAAACTTTATTGGTATTACTTATGACGATAAAGAAAGTGGCTTTACTGTTTCAGGTGCAGTTGATGATATCTGGCAAAAACCTGATGGAAGTTTAATTGTGGTTGACTATAAATCTACGTCCAAGGAAACTAAAATTGAAAGCTTAAGTGATAGTAGCTGGGAAGACTCATATAAAAGACAAATGGGAGTTTATCAGTGGCTACTACGTCAAAAAGGTTTTACTGTTTCTGATACCGGATACTTTGTTTACGCCAATGCTATTGTAGGCAACAAGAGAGAATTTAGTGACACCTTAAGTTTTGAAACTACTTTAGTACCTTGTACTGGAACTACTGATTGGATCGACAAAGCACTAATAGAAATTAAAAAATGCCTTCTAAGTAAAGAGCTACCAAAATGTGGTATTAATTGTGAATTTTGCCCCTACCGCGAGCACTCTGGTAAAAAACTACAAGCGATTCATTATGCCAATCAAAAAGCTAAAAAATAAACTTTCTTTTAGAGACCAAGTCCGACAGGTAGTTAAATTAATCCCCAAAGGACAGACAATGAGCTATAAAGGGGTAGCTGCAGCCTGCCAAAATCCTAATGGAGCTAGAGCAGTAGCTCGAGTTATGGCGACAAATTATGACCCTGAGGTTCCTTGTCATCGAGTCGTACACAGTAATGGTAAGGTTGGTGAATATAACCGCGGAGGAAACCGCAAGAAAGCGAGCCTACTTGAGGCCGAAGGTTGTATTATTAAGCAGGGTTATGTTTCCAGGAGAGAGACTAAGTGATAGACTTGATATCGTATGTATTCATATCGAATTGAGTTAGCGATTCGGGCAGCAGCAGTTTTACACAAAGACCAATTACGCAAAGGGTCAATGCCATTCCCTTACATCACCCATTTAGTTGCCACGGCTTTTACTTTAATGGACTACACTGAAGATGAAGATACGATTATAGCTGCTTTACTCCACGACACACTAGAAGATACTGATTATACGATTGATGAACTACAAGAAGATTTTGGTGGCAAAGTACGGGAAATTGTTGAGACTTTGACAGAACCCCGAAGTAATAAAGAAAAAAAGTTAACTTTTAGAGAATCCAAAAAAGCTTACGCAGAGCAATTAAAACATGGTCCACAAGAAGCGGTCTTAGTGGCTGCTGCCGATAAAATACACAATCTCAGGACCATGGTTGAGGATTATACAGATGATCATGAACGGTTTATACAAGATTTTGGTAAAAATTTTGACGAAAGACTAGAGGCCTATCAAATAATTGCCAACGTCATAAATAACCGAGTAAAAGGAAACATACTGGCTGAATTTAACCACGTTTTTAGTGAATTTAAACAATTTTTAAGCAATGTCAAAAACTCTGAAGAAAGCAAATACACTATCTAAGTCATTTCGTCTAATTAAAACAGTTGGCGATATTTCTGAATATCAACTTAAGGCTAATGGACTGCGGGTTTTATATAAAAATATCCCCGATACTGGCGTAGTAACGACCAACATTACCTATTTAGCAGGAGCTCGAGATGAGCAAAATGGAGAAAGTGGGTTAGCCCATATGCTAGAGCATATGCTTTTTAAGCCGACAATATCTGATCTCAATATTAAAGCCGACGCGTCAGCTATGCGATTTGAGCGTGAAGTCGGGGTGGTGTTAAATGCCAACACTTGGAAAGACCGTACCACTTACTTTTTTTCTTATGGTAAAGAGCATTTTAAACGGGCTATTGAAATTGAAGCTGATCGTATGCGTAATGTGGTTTTGACAAATAAAGAATTTTTGCCCGAAAGAACCAATGTACTAAGTGAGTTTGATATGTACAATGGTGACCCAAAATTTGCTTTGTCAGTTGCCCTTGTCAGCGCTGCTTTCTTTAGCCATCCGTATGGACACGAAACAATTGGTTTTCGTGAAGACATAGAGAGTTACACAATCGAAAAACTCCAGCTATTTTATAACCACTATTATCGCCCTAATAACGCCGTTTTAATGGTCATTGGTGACATACCACTGGAGTTGGCTCTAAGTACCATTGCAGATAGCTTTGCCCACCTCGAACCGGAAGTAAGTGTTGAGACTAGGTCCCATATTACCGAACCAAAGCAAGAGGGTATCAGGCGGATAAACATAGAAAGACCTGGGACAACTAATATCTTAGCTATTGCGGTTAAACATCCTGGTTTTCCTACCGCCGGGTGGTACGAAACAATGATCGCTTTAAAATTTTTAACCGACGACGTCTGTAGTACATTGCAAAAAAAATTAGTCGACACTGGCCTAGCTTCTAGTATTGAAGTTAGCCAAGAACCAACAAAAGATACAAATATTGCCACTCTCTATATAACCCTAACAAACAAGACTACCCACACCAAAATGGAAGAGCTGGTGCTTAAAATTATTCGAGAAATCGATCTAAAACATATTGCTAAAGAATTACCAGGTTATATAACAAAATCTTTGGCCTCTGAAGCGTTCAACCGAGACAGCAGTCTCCAAATTGCCGCTGAGCTGACTGAATTTACTGCTGCCGGTAAATGGGAAGAGTATTTTAGTGTCAAAGAAAACCTAAACCGAATTACTCCAAAAGATATTAAACAAAGACTTAAGTCACTCTTTGCTGAAGATCAATTAACTATTGGAATCTATAAAAGTTTCTAAATATGAATATCACCACAACAACTGAGCAGGGACTTATTATTGGACGGGTTGAAAAGCCAGAAGCGGAGACTGTTTCCATTTATCTAAGTGCTCAAGTTTGCCCAGAAAATTCTCCAGCCATTACTGCCAAAATGATTCTATTTACTGAACTATTACTTTCTGGTACCGCCACTTTTTCACGTGATCAAATTCAGGAAAAGTTTCGTCTCTTAGGCAGTAATATTGACGTAAGTTATGCTGCGGGCAGAATTACTTTGACTGTCTCCACTTTGGCAAACAAAATTAAACCAACACTTACTTTACTAACCCAAATCATAAATAATCCTGCCTTTTCTCTAGCAGAGATCAAGCGGGCTAAGCAGACTTTAATTAATCAACTAGAGCTTGCGAAAGAAGATGCCAAGGGAATTGCCCATGCACAGCTAAACAATGCTTTTATTCACTCAAGTGATAATCGTTATAAACACAGCCCAGAATCACTAAGTCTGTGTGTGACAAAAATTAGTCAAAGTGAGCTAAAAGCTGTACACAAATTATTTCTTAATCGCCAATGGACAATGACGGTTGGGGGAGCGGAATCTAGTCTAAATACCGTCATCCAAACAATCAAGAAAATCAAGAAAGGCTACTTATCTGAAATACCAGAAACTGTTGTGGCGGCGTTAGATTCACATAAACCGGCACAACTACTACAACACGAAGTCAAAAGTAAACAGAACCTAGAACTATCTTTTGGTGCCGCCTTACCGTTAAATCTCCAAAATCCTGACTTAGCGGCTTTCCAATTTGGATTAGCAGTACTAGGTAAGTGGGGTGGTTTTGCTGGCAGACTTATGAGTACGGTACGGGAAAAAGAAGGTCTAACTTATGGCATCTATGCTCGAACTGAAGAAATAGGACTCACTGCGACCGGTTATTGGCGCATCATGTCTTTTTTCTCACCTAAAGACGTGAAGCGTGGTATCACCTCAACACTACGAGAAGTTAAAAAAATTCATGAAAAAGGAATTACTACATCTGAATGGGAACGTTTTATTGATATTCTAAAAACTGGAGAGAGGCTCACTTATGATTCGCTTTCCAGCACCACTGCTCTTGTGCATGGCAATTTGCTTTTGGGGCGTTCGTGGGTGGATTATCAAGCTTACCGCCAGAAGTTATATAGTTGTACCCAAAAAGAAGTAAATTTAGCTCTACGTAAGTATTTGCTGCCACAGCTCGTGGTTATTAGTATTGCTGGACCAGTTGGTAAGGCCAAAGAGGACCTGGCAACACTTTTCTAGTTTTGGCTTCTGCTATAATAAAATATAAAATTTAATTATGAGTTTATTATTTTGGGGAATGACATTTGGTGCTTTCGGAAAAATTTTGGTGATTCTCGCAGTCTTACATATGCACCATTCGCTAATTCGAGAACATCGAATTGATAAAAAAGTCTTGCTTTCGTATCAACAAGAACGGCTAATTACCTTTATTGGTCTGGTGTTAATTGTGTTTGGCTATATCTTAGAAGTCTACTTTTACTCACCGACTCCATTTCTTAGCTGCCATGGGGCAGATTGCGCAGCACTAATGATTGGTGCCACTAATTAGCAATACCTTGATATTTTGCTATAGTAAAGACAATTACGACAAATTATGAGCGGCAATCAAATTAGAGAAAAATATTTAGCTTATCTAGCCGAAAACGGTCATGCGCTTATACCATCATCGGCTTTAGTACCAGAAAATGATCCGACGACACTATTCACCGGGAGTGGCATGCAACCTTTGATTCCATACCTAATGGGAGAAGCACATCCCAAAGGTAGGCGTTTAGCTAATTCGCAAAAATGTTTTAGAGCTAATGACATCGAAGAAGTTGGTGACAACCGTCACACTACTTTTTTTGAAATGCTTGGCAATTGGTCTCTGGGAGATTATTCTAAGAAAGAGCAGTTGCGTTGGTTTTTCACCTTCTTAGTTGAACATGTGGGACTAGACCCAGCTCGAATATACGTTACTGTTTTTGCTGGTGACTCTGAATTAAATATTCCCAAAGACACAGAATCGGTAGTAATCTGGAAGGAACTTTTTGCTGAAAGGGAGATTGAAGCTAAAGATATCCATATTGGCAGTGAGGAAAATGGGTATGAAGTAGGAATGCAAGGTGGACGGATTTTTTATTATGACGCTGCTAAAAATTGGTGGAGCCGTTCCGGCAAACCAGATAAAATGCCGGTTGGTGAAATTGGCGGACCAGATAGTGAAGTTTTTTATGATTTTGGACCTGAATTTGCTACTGATCCACGATTTAAAGACTTACTACCGCACCCCAATTCTGATTCCGGACAGTTTGTGGAACTAGGAAACTCTGTCTTTATTGAATATTTTAAACAAGCTGATGGTTCATTTGGAAAACTTCCCCAAAGTAATGTGGATTTCGGTGGTGGTTTAGAAAGAATAGCCGCAGCCGCAAATAAAGATCCTGATGTATTTAAAGTTGATTTACTACAAAATGTAGTTCAACAAATTGAAAATCTGTCTGGAAAAAAGTATGCGGATGATCTAACTGCTTTTCGAATAATTACCGACCATATTAGAGGGGCGGTATTCTTAATTGCTGACGGCGTTAATCCTGGTAGTAGTGATCAAGATTATTTTGTAAGACGACTTTTAAGGCGGGCAGTTAGATTTGCCGATCGTCTAAATATCCCCCCAGGAATGTTTGCCAATCTGGCTGAGAGTGTCATCCTTACGTACCAAAATCATTATTCTAAGTTAGAAGAAATGCGAGAGTTTATCACCAATATTATTGCTACAGAGGAAGAGCAATTTAGAAAAACCTTGGCGAGCGGGTTAAAACAATTTAATAAAGTAACCCTACAAGTACACTTGGTAAGTAAGATTGTCGATGGCAAGAGAGTAATTGATAAAGACCAAGCTCCGATTACTAAGAAAGCAATTAGTGCCCAAAATGCATTCGAATTGTATACAACTTATGGCTTCCCGATTGAACTAACTGAAGAAATTGCTACTGAAAAAGGTTTGGTAGTTGAACGTGATGGCTTTGACGCCTTAATGACAGAGCACCGAGAAAAGTCTCGTGCTGGAGCCGAACAAAAGTTTAAAGGTGGTTTGGCCGATAACTCTGAAGCAGTAATTGAACTACATACAGCTACTCACCTGATGTTGGCTGGACTCCAAAAAGTCGTAGGTACTCATATTCACCAAGCAGGGTCAAACATTACACCTGAGCGCTTAAGATTTGACTTTACTCACCAGGAAAAGATTGAAAGGGAAGCATTAGATAAAGTTGAGGTTTTTGTAAACGAAGCTCTTAAAAGTGGAGGACTAGTCAGTATTGAAATGATGCCAAAGACTCAGGCTCAGTCCGACCCAACTATTGAAGCTAGTTTCTGGGACCGGTATCCCGACGAAGTAAAAGTCTACACGATGACTGGATATGATGGCACTATTTACTCTCGAGAACTATGCGGTGGACCACATGTAGAAAAACTAGAAGACATCAAGAAAACATTTAAAATTATTAAAGAAGAATCTTCTTCAGCTGGAGTTAGACGCATCAAAGCTACACTAGTATAAATTGTATAAGTTCAATATCCACGAATTTAGCTATCTGATAGCGGTTACATAGCAAACCCATGTATAATTAGAGTACATGGGTTTCTTGTCAAAAAAACCAAATCATCGTCTCGGTTTAATTATTGATATCGGCTCAGGTAGTGTCCTAGTAGCTGTTGTCGCCTCAGATCCAGCTAAGTCACATCCAGACATCGTATGGTCAAAAAGAGAACATACTCCTCAAAG
>DAOLBU010000010.1:21404-31060 GCA_035324355.1 Minisyncoccota bacterium | reverse complement strand
CATTGGCGCACGCCCACCTGTCACGCTTGATTCGCAAAGTAAATAAATACCATCGAACCCTTCTAGTGTACCAGCGCTACCGATGATAAATGTGCGTGCGTCCTTACTCGTAAGCAGGTCTTTTTTAAGTATGTAAGTGACGAATAATGGTCGGTTTGGGGCCTTCTCTTTTGCAATTTTCTTGGTGACTTCGATTACCTTACTGTTTAGAAGCAAATTTCCATCTAAAGTTCCTGAAGTCAAAAAACTTGGGGCGAGCAAGATATCTGCGTTGTTGCGTAGCTGGTGGTCTATAACTGACTCAACCCACTGATTCAGTTTTTCAGCATTACTCAATTTTTCACCGTAGCTGTCAGTCTTCAGATTATATGGAACATATTTCAGCTTGTTTTTTGTGTATTTGGATTTATGAGGTAAAAAATATACCTCTGGGTCAACAATAAAACTGTAGCCACTTAGTAATAGTTGTCCGACCTGGTCGCTTTTTGGAAAATGTGAGGTAGACAACCTTACTCCATCAGGCAGATGCTCAGGCGCTCCCGCTCTATAGTTTAGAAAGTTTAAGAATCCGCCCGTTGCGTGATGGTCGTGACCATAAAATATTAATCCTTCGACCTTTTTCTTTTTTACATCACATGAACGATTCTTTATACAATCTGCAATATCAGAGACCCCCAAAAATCTATCGCCTACGCGCTTCTCCAGTAGTCTCTCAACAAAATTACTTAGCGACTCACTCAGGTCAGGGCGTAATGCTTTAATTGGTAGGTGCTTTTCGGATATAACAATATCGTGACTACCATCTCCAAACGGATACTTCAAAGTGAGTAGTTCGTAAAGTATGACCCCCAGCGAAAAGAAATCGGACTGTATTGTGACTTGGTCTCGCTTACCTTCAGTAAGACCAGTCCAAGACAGGAGCTGCTCTGGGGACGAGTACATATAAATTGCTCTACTCCTTTTGTTAACCTTGTGGTCGTTTAAGCGGCTGATACCAAAATCAAGCAAAATGTAATTCTCACCATCAAACATAATGTTCGCTGGCTTTACGTCGTGATGTACTCTGTCGATACTATTAACGCTTGATAGGGCAGAACAAATATCTTTCGCCAGTTTGTATGTCTCGTTTTCAGTGAAAGGCTTATTTTCTGCTTTCCTTTCTTTGAGGATAGTAGAGAGAGTTTTACCCTCGACAAGTTGAAACTCCAACAATATATACTCTTCGCTGGGCTGTAACACTCGATTAAGTTGGGCGATATTCGGGTTGTTTAGTTGATTGAGGTCGTTAAGTGCTGTAACTTCGTCATCAATCATTGATTTATTATTTTCAGTAAACTTTAGAGCTTTTAGAAAAACGCGCTTACCATTACAAGTAGCTTTTAGGGGAAGTCCATTGCTTCCTTGTTCGCTAGTAAAATCTAGCTCCTGATATTCGTCAGGAATAATTCCTCGCACTTGTGTTTCTGTTAGTTTGCCCATACAAGGACAATACTAGCAAAATTATACTATTTACGCTCTTCTTTACTTGTTTTGTAGTATTAGAAGCGCTCGTCAAATTTTTTACCGATATAGAGAAAATAAACTAGTAGTGTTATCGTAGCAGCTACTAGGGAGATAACATCTCCTAAAGCCATAAGCGTGTAGCGTACAAGACCAAACACAAACAAGCCACTAAGAATAATTGTTAGGTATGCCAGTAGTTTTTTTATACCACGAACACGTTCGCGCGAATGTGTTTTTTTTATCAACTCCATATATTCCAAAACTTCTTTATCTGTAACTCTTTTTTTGGTCATATAATTATTATCACTATATGACAACTATACTTGGTAGAACTATAGTTGTCATCCACCTAGACTTAAGAAATGGAGAAGAAGTCTTATACACTAGTACAATTTGGTAAAAAACTGCGCGCTGAGCGCGTGGCGTGCGACGTAAGTCAAGAGAAACTGGCTGAAAAGACCAAACTGAGCAGAAACTACATAGGTTCACTTGAACGTGGTGAAGCAAATCCATCTCTATTAACTATTGAGAAAGTGGCCAAAGCACTACGTGTTGAAAGCTGGAATCTACTCCGTTAAGTACTCTATATAGAGTACCTAGATTTGTGTAAGCATTTGTAGTATCTTTATTGGTAGGCACCTTACACAATTTACAAGTAGGCGCATATCGCGCTGCTATTGGTCCATGTGGCTTAATATAAGAACTGCCAATGAGTATTTTACTCGACCGTTTCGAGCGGGGTAAAGTTCTGTTAAGTTATACCCTCTAGCATCTTGTTCAATTCAACACATTTCTCGTTTGTCCCTTGCGGATATCGTATTTCTTAATTTGGTGTGTGGTTGCAATGAGACAAAAAGTATTTCGATGCTTTTTGTCTTTTTGTCATCACAATAATGAGAAAAGGCATCTTGATATTAGGTGCCTTTTCTTTATGTTAAGCGACACACTCATACAGGAATTTCAAACCATTTTCAAAGAAGAATATGGTATCGAAATGAATACCGCTGATGCGGAAAAGGCCTCAGCTTGGCTCGTGGCTTATTTCGACGTGCTTGCTACTGAAGAAGAACATTAACAATTCATCACAAACAGCGAGATTGTACCCTCCTGCAACAAACAAACAGCAAGCAAGGTGTCCAGATACCTTGGGGCGATTAAATTCGTCCCCCCGAATATGGACGTCTTGTGGTAGTTGGCCATAAATGAGTTGGGACTTCGTAAAACGTAATACTGTTGTCGTGCGCGGCACTCTATTATTGAGAGAAGTAAAAAGTGGGTATCTGATAAACAACTGGATATACCACTACTCAATCTATGGACCCTACAGTGATGAATACTGAATATCATCTTTATCAACCGCCATTACTGGATTTCGGGAAGGCAAAGTTGTGTCTTATAAAAACTAACATGAATCAAATAAGAGGACCTCTACATCCGAGACATAGAATGTTTATTTATTATTATTTCAAGAGTAACTTTAATGGGGCTGAGGCCGCGAGGCGTAGTGGGTATAGTGAGAAATGTGCGCGACAGATTGCGTGGAGATTACTTAACAAGATGTAGTATTTACAAATGCACACTATAGTTTACATTTATGATATATGAACATTAAGGAAAAAGCAGTAATCTACGCACGTGTTTCGTCAAAGGAACAGGAAGAGACAGGATACTCGCTAGCGGCGCAAAAAGAAGCACTCACTGAGTATGCTGAAAGAAAAGGGCTTAATATAGTTCGTGTATTTTCAATTGCTGAATCCGCCACTAGTAAACAAGGACGTTTAGTTTTTACTGAAATGCTAGAGTATACACGCCGACAAAATGTAACGACAATTATTTGTGAAAAAATTGACCGCTTAACACGAACGCCAAAAGATGCGGGTATAGTCGACGACTGGATTCGTGAAGAAAGAGAGCGTGCCGTACATTTTGTGAAAGAATCATTTATCTTAAATCAGGACACGCATGCACATGAGGGATTGGTATGGAATATGAAAGTTTCCATAGCGAAATTTTACACCGATAACTTATCTGAAGAAG
This sequence comes from Minisyncoccota bacterium, assembly GCA_035324355.1. Taxonomy (GTDB): domain Bacteria; phylum Patescibacteriota; class Minisyncoccia; order Phycocordibacterales; family UBA918; genus OLB19. Next base: position 27,520 of record DAOLBU010000010.1, on the reverse strand, counting down.
TGAAAAAGGGTCAAAAAGCAAAAATATCAGATGGGTGGTTACCGACAAAGCCACCACTTGGTTACAGAACTATAGGAGACAAGGGTAAGAAAATTCATGTACCAGACGAATCTGTGGCGCCTTTGTTGAAAGATATGTATACCGAATTTGCTACGGGTAATCATACAATATCAAGCATTGCCAGGTTTATTTTTAACAAGGGACTACGTACGCGAGGTGGATACAAAGTGGCGCGTAGTCGTGTCCACAAACTCTTACAGGACCCTTTTTATCATGGGGATTTTCGGTGGAAAGAAAGCATTTATAAAGGTCAACATCAACCGTTGGTAACAAAAGAAATTTTCGATAAGGTGCAGGACACTCTACATAATCGAAATACTGGTAAAAACTTTAAGCACAATTATCTGTTTAAAGGTCTTATTAAATGCCATGACTGCGGGGGTACTGTGACATGGGAAAAGCAAAAGAATATCGTGTACGGTCACTGTAGCGTTTACAGAGAGTGTGTGAAGCGTTCCTGGTATAAAGAAGAGACGTTCATTACTGCTGTACAAGAACAACTCGATACTTTAAAGATAGTTCAGCCGCGGCTAGCAAAATGGGTGTGCAAAGCATTGAAGTACGTCCATGCTGATGAAGTAGGTAAACAAGATAGTGTTATAGAAGGTCTCAGAAACCGCCAGAATCGGCTCAGGCAGGCAAAATCAATGCTTTACGACGATAGATTAGCCGAACGCATTTCAGCTGAAGAATACGATACGCGCGTTGCACAAACTGACTCTGACTTAAAGAGTATCGAGAGTGCTATGGCGGCGCAGCAGCGCGGTGAGCGTTCTTACTACGAACTTGCGGAGACAATACTTGAATTGTCGCAACGTGCCAGTGATATATTCGCTACAGCTAAACCAGATAGACAAAAACGTCTGTTGTCACTCATTTGCCAAGAAAATTACGTTGAAAATGGAAAGTTACACCTTAAATTTACCGAGGAATTTAGAATGTTGAAGGAGTTAGCATTACAACTCAATAGTTCGGAAATAGAAAAACCAATAGTATCTCCAATTCAGATTTTCGAACTACTAAAAGATGGCTCCAGTAAACGACAAAAGGACCCATTACGGTCCTCTTGTTCTGCTTTGCTCCCCGGGCAGGATTCGAACCTGCGACCAATTGATTAACAGTCAACTGCTCTACCGCTGAGCTACCGAGGAAGGGCTTTTTTGTACTAAACAGTAGTTACGTTGCCGAAAATACTGGTTAGTGGACACATTGTACAGAAAATAATTGAATATTCAACTAGCTGTGAAATACGAAGCTGCTTTTGTGCGTAGCAAGTAGTATAATAAGGTTATTAAAAGGTTAATTGTTTTTCATGCTTACACTTTACTATCGCCCGACTTGTCCATTTTGCCGGCGTGTTTTAGCAGTAATTGATCGCTTGGCGCTTGATGTTGAGCTCCTAGATGTTACTGATACGGAAATTGCGGACCAACTATTGAAAGTGGGTGGCAAATCTCAAGTACCATTCCTAATTGATACGAAAGCGGGAATTGAAATCTACGAATCTGACGCCATCGTCAGCCATCTGCAAAATAGTTATGGAGGCGTAAGTACAGCGACAGTTAAACCCCGCATCCACATTGCTGATAATGTCTGTGTGGCTTGTGAGGGATAATCAATGTACTTAAAAGTAGTGGCCTATCCTAGCGCAAAAAAGGAAATCGTGACGAAGAAAAAAGAAAATATTTATGAGATTAGAGTAAAAGAGCCTGCGGAAAGAAATTTGGCAAATCAAAGAATTAAGGAATTGCTGAGTCAAAAATTTTTTGTGACGCCAAAGACGATAAAACTAATTTCCGGACATCACTCTAGTCGAAAAATATGTTCCTTACCAGAACGACATAATAGCTAATCAATAATTATGATCTTCACAAACATCACCTTCAAACACACGAATATCGCTACCGATGAGAGGTTGGATAATCTGGTAGAGCAAAAACTAGTATCATTAGAGAAACATATTGATGCTAATACAGAAGTGAAAACCGAGGTTGAGTTTGAAAAAATTCCCTCACACCGCTCAGGACCAATTTGTCGCATTGAAATCAATGTTTGGGTAGATGGCACATTATATAGAGCAGAGAGTACAGAAGAAACTTTTGAAGCGGCTATTGATGTAGTGCGAAATGATCTTGATCAAGAAATGAGAAGGGCGCAGAGTAAGCGACATAGTCTTTTGCGCCGAGGCAGTCGAAAGATTAAAGAAATGATGCGTTGGGGTTAAGTTAAACAAAAGCCGCGACTAGTTTATCTAGTTGCGGCTTTTGTTTGTTTAGAATTAAGAAAAATAGGCTGAAAATTCCATTTCTTTTTTTCCTTCCGGAACGATTTTAGTAATTTGCAGTTTTCCCGATTCATCTAAGTGAGCGGCTTTAATTTTAATTCGTTTACCATTATGGATGAAGTAGGCTTCGGGCCAAAGGTCAAAAGCACAAATCTTGCAGTAGGCTTCTAAGGCCGCTTCTCCAGTTGGTAGATTGTGTGGATCAAGATTTAGCTCCGCCATTTCTTTGTTTATTTTAGTACAGAATGTTGCTTGGCTATGGTCTTGAGGAGTAGGATGGATAGTACCTTTGGGGAGTTCTTGAATCACATGTGCTAACAGGTCACCACAAATCAGACTGAGGGTTTTATCTAAATCCCTCCCTAAGATGGGGGTAGGGAGATTCACTGATTGCTGGCACAAAATTGGTCCATGGTCCAATTCTTTGTCCATTTGGATAATAGTCACACCGGCTGCGCTTAGGTCAGTGAGTAGGGTGCTACGAATTGGGCTGGCTCCTCGTAGCTTAGGTAATAATGAAGGGTGAGCATTGATGGTGCCGTATTTTGGTAATTGAAGCAGCCACTCAGGGATAATTTTTCCATAGGCAAAGACGACAAAAAGGTCCCATGTTTGGTCTGTGAGTGAAGTTAGTTGGTTTGGGTCCTTAAGAGTGGTGGGTTGGAAAGTTGGTATCCCTAATGCTTCAGCCCAAATTTTAACCGGGGGGGGAGTGATGACTTGTTTTCGTCCAACTGAAGCATCGGGAGTGGTGACTATAAGTTCGGGGATGATTCCAAAGATCTGCAACTCCTGGAGCGTACTTACAGCTAAGTCTGGAGTGCCGAAAAAAGCAATTCTCATGTTCGTGAAGCCTCCGCTTGTCCTTTTGGTTTATCTTCCTTGGTCCAAATTTTTTCAGCTCTATCGGTAAAAAGAATACCGTCTAAGTGATCGGTCTCATGTTGAATGATTTGGGCGAGTAGGCCACCAGCTCCTCTGGTAAAAGGTTTGCCGTTTTCATCTTGAGCTTCGAGAGTGACATTAGTCGAACGACGGACTTGGCCGTAACGATCAGGAATAGAAAGACAGCCTTCGCCGACGAGGTGTGTTTTTTTGGAAAACTTGATAATGCGAGGATTAACCGCAATTATGGTTGGGAGGCGATCTTTTTCACCACTTTGATCCTCAATCAGAAAAAGTCTTTTACTAACACCGATTTGTGGCGCTGCAATGGCCACAGCGGTGTAACCATCAATCTTGTAGGATTTAATTGCTTGTCTTAAATCTTTTAGTAATTTTTTCACCACTCCAGCTTCCAGCTCTGCTTTTGTTATTTCAGAGGCAATGGTGTGCAGTGCAGGGTGATTTTCGGGGACTAATTTAGCCATAGTATGTTTGACGATTATATATGTAAATTAGCATGAGTGGTCAAATTAGACAATTCTTCCCGGATCAATTTCAATTTTGATGTATGGTGGTAGATGTTTTAATTTAGCCATCAAGCTGGGTTTGTCTTTACTTTGAGTATTTACTCGGAAGAGCGCATGGCGCAGAATTTTAGCCTTAGTCGAATTTGGGTTATTATAAAAATTGCCTTCAAAGCCTTGCGTGATGGTTTTAATCACTGTCTCAGTTTCTGTCACTGTGACTTTGTCTCCTGTCCAGGTGAGTAAAATAAAAGTAAAGAAGGGGGGGTAATTTAGTACTTCGCGCAACTTAATTTCTTCATCATAAAAAACTTCTATGCTGCCGTGTTTAGCGCAGTCAAGTACCGAGTCTGGCTCTGTTCTAGTTTGCACTATTACTTCTTGGCTCGACATTTCTCTTAGCTCAAGCAATAGACGAAAAATATTTTCATCAGCCCGCCAGGTGGGATTAGAGCGGGCAGCATCAAGCGAGACAATGGCGCTAAGATTGATTCCACTTTCACTGAGATAAGGTAAGGCCATCTGAGTGGCTACAAGGATGGCGCTGCGACATTCATAAAAATCAGAAATAATTTTCTCAGCTCTTTTTCTCGTTGATCCGGCCAAATGGTCTAATAGAAAAATCTTACTCCTAGGGAATTTTTCTTGCGCTTCATCATAGACTTGCTGAATACCAATTCCGCGTGAACGTAAGCGCCATGAACCACAGTCCGGACAAGTGTCGGAAGCCCTGAGCTTTTTACCAGAAGTGCCAGAAATGAACCACCGCTCTTCATTACCGGTTTTAGATATGGTTTTTATCAAAGAGTACGGAGTGTGCGATTCGGGACAACGGAAGATATAGCCACAGTCTATACAGGTAACTACGGGAGCAATTCCACGTCTGGCTCCATAGAGAAAGACCCGACCTTTACCGGCTAAAACATTATCGACTCGGGTTTGTAGTTCTTTAGAAAATAATGAGAAAGGAGCTTCAGGGGTTGATTTATCTTTTTGCTCGATGATTGTAAGTGGGGAAGTGAAAGCAATACGTTTGGTCTCACTTTCATAAGTATTAAAAAATTCTTGTCGGCGCTTATATTCGTCTTCAGTGCGCGGTAAAATATCGCCCAAAATAATGCTGCGACCAGTAGTCTTGGCAAATGTCATGAGAGCAGTACGATGGTCTAGGTAGGGTCGTAGATTGCTGCGGTAAGCATCGCTGGCAGAACGGTCAATGATAATTGATAAAAGATCAACCCTATCTAGATAGGCATGAGTGGGGGTGGTAATGATTAGTTTAGCTAAGCTCGTATCCTCATAGGCACTGTAGGCTTTCCTCTGTTCTTCTTTGTGATCAATGGGTGAAAAAATCACTACGCGATCTTCGATGCCCTGCGATAAATTTTTTCGCGCTTGTTCAAGGTGTGCGTAAGTGGGTACTACAAAAGTTACCGAGCCACGTCGGGCTAAGATACTACGGATATGGCTGCGATAAGCCACAAAGCGCTCTTTACTAGCGGCTGTTAGTACTTGTGGTGCTGGGTCTTCGTTATGAATTAAAGACGAAACTAAGGGGTACTGATAGTCACCACTACGAACTCCTGGAGGTAATAATTGGTACAGGAGTGCACCGACTGAGGTTGGGTATATTTCGGCCAAGCGTTCGGCAGTTAAGCGGACATTGTTTGGTACCACCGAAAGGGGTTTTTGTTCTGGTAGTTTTTTGAGAGTAAAACTAGCATTTTTAAGCGCACTTTTGCTTTCAGTGACAGGCTTGACCTCCATGACAATGGCGGGGTGTTCTTTGTTGCGGATGGGAATATTCAAGAAAGTACCTAAGGGGTATTCGACACTACTATAATAGGACAAAGTATCTATTTTAGTAGCCCGAATGAGCGGAATTACTTGAATCACAAACATGTGGCGGTATTGTAACAGATGTGATGGAAATAGTAGAAATTGTCGACAAAAACTTCTTAAGTCACATTACGTCATGCTAGGTGTGCAGAATCATGAAGACTTTTTAAAAACGATGCTAAACTTAATAATATGTTCATTTTATTTGATATCGGCGGCACCAACACGAGAATTGCTCTTTCGGAAGATTTGGTCTCTTTTAAGAACGTAGTAAAATTTAAAACTCCGCTACATTACGAAGAAGGTTTAAATAAGATAAAAGATACAGTTATATCTATTAGTAATGGTGTGGGAGTACTGGGTTTGGCTGGGGGTATCCGCGGTCCATTAAACTCAGAAAAAACAGGGATTATCAGTGAAGTGGTACTAACTGACTGGGTAGGAAAAAATATTACAGAGGATTTGTCTAAAATATTTAATGCACCAGCTTATCTGGAAAACGATACTGCAATCGTTGGTTTAGG
>DAOLBU010000010.1:4001-21394 GCA_035324355.1 Minisyncoccota bacterium | reverse complement strand
TGCATTACGGTGCGGGTATTGGCCATCAGATTGTCGCGTACCATACTATCAGTACGGGTGTAGGCGGCGCTAGATTTGTTGATGGAAGAATGGATATTGCCCGAGTTGGTTTTGAGCCGGGACATCAAATTTTAGATTTTGATAAAAGTTTTTTAAAAAATGATGAGATGCCCACTCTAGAAAATTTGGTGTCTGGTTTAGCCTTAGAAAGAGCTCGTGGAGTGAAGCCTTATGAAATTAGTCAAGATGATGGCGTATGGTCAGAGCTGGCTATGCGATTAGCTGCCGGACTCCGAAATACTATTTTATACTGGTCACCTGACATAATTGTGCTCGGAGGCTCGATGATTGTTGGTAACCCCCGAATTAAGTTAGAGGATATTCGTCACTACACCGAAGGAATTGTTAAGGGTTTTGTACCATGTCCACAAATTGTTGACGCAAAGTTGGGTGATGATGGGGGATTGTATGGTGCGATGGCTATATTGAAATTAAATAGTCAAAATAGACCACGGTCTCAGATGTCTTAATTTTTTATATGAAGAAAAAACTTAATTGGTATCTTCGATGTTATCAAATTCTTGAAAATGGTCGGAATCCCTACTTTCAGATAGTTAATCGTTCTCTCGGTTTAGTTACCTTAGTTGCGGTGTTGGCAGTTGTATTAGAGACTGTTAGCGTATTTACTCCGTTTCAAGTTTGGATAAATATAGTTGAGTGGTTGGCAGTAATAATTTTTTCTTTAGAATATTTAGTACGATTACTTAGTTCAGACAATAAGCTTAAATATATATTTAGTTTTTATGGGATAGTAGATGCCTTGGCAATTATTCCAACCTACCTTGGTCTGGGCAACTTTACTTTCTTGAAGTCAGTGAGAAGCATTAGAACAATTAGGCTTTTGCGAATCGCTCGATTAGCAAAATTAACTAGATTCAAAGATGAAAAAAGTGGTAAAAGAGCTGTTTTAGGAATTAACGTCGAAATCTACTTCTTGGCTCTCTTTATGTTGGTGACGATGCTTGGAGCGATGTTTTATCTTTTTGAATCTAGTCAACCTGAAGCGGAAAACATACCAATGGGAATGTTTTGGGTCTTTAAAATTTTAGTGGGAGGACTTTCTACAGTTGAGCCTGAGAGTTTAGGCGGAATTATTACTTTAATTATTACCAGGTTCTCTGCACTGCTTATATTTGGATTTATAATTGGTATTGTTGGTACGATAATCAGATATAAATTAACTGGTTCTGAGAGTGATTTATAATCAAGGATTCTTTCGACCAATTCAAAGTAGTCTTTACTAGATAACGTCAAGATATGACAGTTTGGCTCCAATTGAAGTAAGACGCTCGACTAGATTCTCGTAGCCACGTTTAATGCTGTAAATATTGCGTAGAACACTGTGTCCTTGGGCTCCGAGCATAGCTACCAAGAGGATAGTGGCTGGTCTTAGAGCAGGTGGACAAATAAGTTCAGCCGCTTTTAGTTTTGTTGGTCCGGTTATAAAAATTCGGTGAGGGTCAGCTAATGCAGCATCCGCCCCAAGTTTTTCTAGTTCAGTAAAATAGATAGCTCGCTTTTCGTACATCCAGTCGTGGATCAGGGTCTGTCCGTCTGCTTGGGTAGCAATAACTGCAAAAAAAGGTAGGTTATCTGCATTTAGGCCAGGGTAAGGACGAGGATGAATCTTGTCCGGAGAAGCGGTTAATTTACTAGCTTTAATTTTTAAATCCACTAGCTTAGTAATACCATTGTGGGAAAAATAGGTTTTAGATTTGGTATATTCTAGTCCCATTTTTTCTAGAACTAACAGTTCGAGTTCGAGAAATTCTATCGGGCAGCGGGTAATGGTGAGGTTAGATTTAGTAATAATGGCACTCGCAATAAAAAACATACTGTCTGTAGGATCTTCAGCTAAGGTGTATTCAATCGGAGTATTAATATCAGCGACGCCCGTCACGGTTAGGGTGGTGGTACCAACGCCTTCTATCTTCACTCCCAGCTTTTGCAAGAAAATACAAATTTCTTGCACCATGTAGTTAGCCGAGGCGTATTTAATTACTGTCGTGCTAGTCGTTTTAGCAGCCGCAAAGAGAGCGTTTTCAGTGACGGTGTCACCAGATTCATACAAAATAATTTCGCTAGGTTTGGCGGGTACTTTTGTGACTTGATATGAGTCTGAGGTAGTTTCGATATTAACGCCAAAATTTTCGAGCGCATAAAAATGTGGTCTCACTGTCCGACTACCAAGTTTGCAACCTCCGGATTGTGGCAGGCTAAATTTTTCAAGTAAGTGAATTAAGGGTCCTATAAACATCACAATACTTCGTGTTTTTTTCGCCGCTTCAATATTTATTTTTTTGAGGTCAAATTTTTTAGGTGGGGTGATTTTAATGGTGGTGTTATCCCATTCCACTTTGACACCAATGCTTTCTAGTACTTCAATAATGCGATGCACTTCTTCAATGCGAGGCATATGGTGCAGGGTAGTGGTTTGTCGATTGAGAAGGCTAGCGCACAGCAAGCCAACAGCGCCATTTTTAGAGGTATTAGTCTCAATAATGCCTGACAGCTTATGTCCGCCATCAATTTGGATGTTGATGCTGCCAGGAGAGAGACTAATAATGTTTTGGCCAAGGGCCTGTCCAATCTTACTCAGCGTATCAGTACTGACGTTTTGCCGACCAGATTCAATCCGCGCCACCGCACTTTGCGTGGTTTTAAGTTTTTTAGCCAAGGCTGTTTGAGTAATGCCACGAGCTTCTCTCACTTCAGTGATACGCTGTCCAATATTTTTCATAATTCTTAGTATAGCATATATGCTATACTAAGTAATCTTATTTGTTTGGGGAAAAACATAGTATAGTATAGGACTTAGTAATATGATAAATAATGTTCTGGAATAACTTAACTCCGAAAATTGGGATTGATTTGGGTACTACTAGTATCCTAGTCTTTGTGCCTGGTCGCGGCATTATTTTAAATGAACCATCAGTGGTCGCTGTCTCAGACGATAACCAGGTATTAGCTGTCGGGATTGAAGCGAAGCGGATGATTGGACGGACTCCCGATAGTATTCGAGCTTATAGACCCATGAAGGATGGGGTAATTGCTGACTATCGCGTGACTGAAGTAATGTTGCGGTATTTTCTTCGTAAAGCTCTTAGTCGCTACAATCTATTTAAGCCCGATGTTATGGTCTCGGTGCCGGCAGGGGTTACCTCAACTGAAAGAAGAGCGGTAGTCGAAGCGGCTATCAAAGCTGGAGCGCGTAATGCATATGTGGTTAAAGAACCCATCTTGGCTGCTATTGGCGCTGGAGTGCCTATCTATGAGCCGCAAGGTCATATGATCGTTGATATTGGGGGCGGGACTATTGACGTGGCAGTGATTTCTCTTGGAGGCATTGTAGCCGCTAATTCGGTGAAGTGCGCTGGCAATCGTATCGATGCTTCTATTATTGATTATGTTAAAAAGACTAGAAATCTATCCATTGGTGAAAAAACTGCCGAGGAAATTAAAATTACGATTGGCTCGGCTTTGCCGCTGGAGGAAGAGTTGGTAATGGACATAAAAGGACGGGATGTACTTTCAGGCTTGCCTCGAACCACTGAGATTAGGACCAATGAAGTAGTTCGAGCTATCAGTCGCGAATTAAGAGAAATGATCAAAGCAATTAAAGATGTTTTTCAAGACACACCTCCAGAATTGGCCGCCGACATTATTGATGGTGGCATCATTATGACTGGTGGCACATCACAGTTACGAAACTTTCCTGAGCTAGTCAGACGACGCTCTGGAGTAAAAGCCCAATTGGCGGACCATGCTCTATTTTGTGTCGCTACGGGTACAGGTATTGCCCTTGAGCACTTAGATACTTATAAAAGGACAGTCTTGGCCAAGAGATAGTACTAACTAGGGGATTTCTAGTCGTCATTTTAGTGACGAGTAATATACACTAGTAGTAAATGACTGAAGGACTACCAAAACAATTTTCCTCTCCTGAAGAGGAGCTAAAATATTTGCGAGAAAAAGTCGTGCTGCGGGAGCGTGAGCTGATGGCTCGTAATGCTGAAGTGGACCATGCTGATACCGAAACGATTGTCAGGCAGGAGCTGAAAGAATATGCCAGCTTTACACCGAAGATGATTTTAGATCGGGAACACGCCTTAGATGAGCCAGCGCTCGCAGCATCAATAGAACAAGCTATTATCGCTCGTGATCCCGTTCGGGAAATTATTGAGCTCGCACAGGAAAAGGGAATTCGCAATGCTCTTTCAGTTTTAGAAAAAATTGATAACGCTTATGTAGTCGATGAAGTACATCGTCAACTAATAGAAGCTATTAGAGGCGGGGCAGTCATGCAGGATTTGCGTGAAAACGTACCACCCTGGCAATTACTAAGCCTGACATTATACGAAGTGACTTTACCTGAAGTAAAAGGGAAAGATGGTCACGAATATCAGTTAGCTGAATTGGTAGGTATGATGGAGCAGCTGTTTGCTGGATTACGGACTATCGGTGCTAAACAATCAGAAAACCACTTCGCTTTTGAAATTGCCGTGGCCGATAATAGTGACGACATTGTTTTTTATGTGGCGGTCCCGAGCAAGTTTACTTCACTATTTGAAAAACAAACCTTGTCACTTTTCCCGCACGCTGAGTTGATGGTTAAGGTCCATGACTATAATATTTTCGTTGATCAGGGAGTGACTGTTGTCGCTGAAGCAAAGTTAAAAAAACATCCAATATATCCTTTGCGAACAGCTGATGGTTTTTCTTCTGATCCTCTCTCCGTTATTTTAAATGCTTTTTCCAAAATCGAACGTGAAGGTGGTGGGGCAGCGGTGCAATTTGTGATGCGTCACCCGCAAAAGCAGTACCGTAAGAATTATGAAGAAGTAATTAAGAATGTTCAGAAAGGGATGAAGGCCAGTGACGCTATCTCTCGCAGTACACTAGGCGGAGAAATTTTAGGTTCAATTTCCGATTTATTCTTTGATAAAAAAAGCAAAACGGATACTAGTCCGAGTTCGTCTGATTCAGAGAAAGTCGAGGTTTTTTCAAGAAAAATCAAAACCGATATTATCGAGACAAATATCCGGATTGCGGTTTCCGCGACGAGTCCTGATAGAGTAGAGCAGATTATTACTGAAATTGAATCAACGTTTAATCAATTTGATATTGTTGATGGTAATGCCATTACCTTTAAACGCTTAAGTGGTAGTGCTTTAAAACGAGGTCAAAAAGCTTTTGTTTTTCGCGAGTTTAGTAGCAGCTCCCTTATTCCGCTCTCTTTAGCAGAAATTTCGACGATGATTCACTTTCCCAGCAACGGTATTCTCAGTTCACCTCAGTTTAAACAGTCTCAATCCAACACGGGCGCAGCGCCAAATGATCTACCTACTAGCGGTACGTTATTAGGTGTAAATAAACATCGAAATACAGAGAAAGAAATCTACATGACCGAATTAGACCGAATGAGACACTTATATGTCATTGGGCAAACTGGTACCGGTAAATCAAAATTTTTGACTAATATTATCATACAGGATATTCAGGCGGGCAATGGTGTTTGTATGATTGATCCACACGGTACCGATATAGAAGATGTTCTTGGAGCTATACCGGAATCTAGAATTGATGATGTGATTTATTTTGATCCGTCAAATCTTGATCGGGCTGTTGGATTAAATATGCTCGAGTACGATATTAATAAACCGGAGCAGAAAACCTTCGTGGTCAATGAGTTATTTTCTATTTTCCAAAAACTCTATGGAGCCAATCCAGAAAGTATGGGGCCGATGTTCGAGCAGTACTTTAGAAACGCCACTTTGCTCGTAATGGAAGATCCTGATAGCGGAAGTACTTTGATGGATATTTCTCGCGTGATGGCAGACGCTGCTTTTCGCAAAATGAAGTTAGAGAAAGCTAAGAATCCGGTAGTGGTCCAGTTCTGGCGAGAGATTGCTACTAAAGCTGGAGGGGAGGCGTCCCTTGAAAATATTGTGCCGTACATTGTTTCTAAGTTTGATGTGTTTACTGCCAATGACTACATGCGTCCCATTATTGGCCAGCAAAAGTCCGCCTTTAATTTTCGTCAGGTGATGGATGAAAAGAAAATTCTTTTAGTCAATCTGTCCAAAGGACGCTTAGGTGAGATCAACGCCAATCTGATCGGCATGATCTTTGTTGGTAAGATTTTAATGGCCGCTTTGTCTCGAGTGGATGATGCGACTAAAAGTTTTCCACCATTTTATTTACATATTGATGAGTTTCAAAATGTGTCCACTCCTGCGATCGCCTCAATTTTGTCAGAAGCTCGAAAATATAAACTTAGCTTAACGATGGCTCATCAATTCATCGCCCAGCTTGATGAAGAAATAAAAGATGCTGTCTTTGGAAACGTGGGTTCAATGGCTGCCTTTAGAATTGGTTCGGAAGACGCTCAGTTTTTGGAACAGCAATTCTCGCCAGTGTTTGAAGCTAAGGATTTGATGAATGTCCCAAATTACAATGCGTTAATCAGAATGTTGGCCAACGGTACTCCGACCAAACCTTTTAGTATCAAAACCCTGCCGCCGATTGTATCCGATCCGAGTCGCTTAGCAGCGATTATTGAAGCCAGTACCTTACGTTACGGTAGACCAAGGGAAGAAGTTGAAGCAGAGATCGCTGAGCGTTATGTCAAGAAGCCGGTAGTGTCCCCATTTCCTAGTGCTATGATGTAATAGTAAAGTATGAAACCCTCAGAAAAAATTCCGCGATTAAGCCAAAACCAAAAGGATTTGCTCAGTTTGACTCAGCAAAGCCTTTTAATAAAACATATATTTGAAGAACGAGGCATAAATACCGGGCGAGGTAGTCTGATGGAGATAGCTGAAAAACTTGTAAAAAATTTAAATGAAAGAGTAGACGTTTCTTCCATCAGATCGCAATTAGAGGTAGCACTGAATTTGAAAAAATTAGAGGATGTTGTGACAGAAATGTCAAAAATTTGTGGTACAAAGGATATAGATGTATCTGTAGTAGAAGCAGTTGCTAAGAATATTCCTTCTGTCAAAGAGACAATAGGGGCTGAAGTGAATAGCTCAGATTCAACGCCTGTAGATGAAAATTTACTGAACTTTCCGATTAAAGAGGTAGAAGACGAGATTGAGGTCTTGGCAGAACTTTTTAGAAAGAATTTTAATCGAGATCCATATCGTGAAAACCCTTTTAGGCGTGTAAAAAATGCTCTAAGTAAAATTAAACAAAACCATGAAGTTGATCCGAAAGTGCGAGTTTCTAAAAATCGGCTTTATGCTAAAAATTTAGTTAAGACAATTCAAGAAATAAAAGATTTTTATAAATCAAAAAATATACGACTATTTAATGATTTAAATCGTGTTGAAGCTGATCAGACAGTGGAAGTTAGAAATACGCCTCACAGTCAAGAGACTAAAAATATTAAAACAACCAAAGACAACTTAATTAAGCGTTATATAGATCTAGATAGTACAGTTTTCAATGCTGCGCCTGGTTTAGGTAGGAAATTTAAAGATATTCCGACGATAAAAAGTGATATAACTTATGTCTTAGAGTGTTCAGGATTCGATGGCGATCAAATTAAAATTTTTATTAATGATGTGGTCAATAAGATTATAAACCAAATCGTTGCTCTAAATGTAGCTAAGGGTAAAGAAGAAGCAAAAGAAGTGAAAGCTGAATTAAATCAAAAGATACAAGCAGAGTATCACTCTTTACTTACAGCAGTTTCAAATATTCTCAATAAAGATCGACAGGTTTCTGTAGCTAACTCTACCGTTCCCGATAATTTACCAATTATGGATATTGGTGTAGCGGATAAAGAACTTTCTGGGCCTGATACTTCACAGAATTTTGGGCTTCCGAATCCACCTGAGGTCAGTGACATTGTAACGGCAAGACTATTCTCTGGTGAACTATCGCCGACCGAATTACAGATGGCTTTGGCAGGGGGATCCGGTCCTGAAGAATCTGACGATGAACGAAGAGGGTGGCCTATGACAGAAAAAGAATGGCATACAAAACAAGAGGAGGATGAACAGTGCTTAGAAAATGAAAGAGTTGATCGTTTATATAATCTATACAAAAATGCTGATGAGAGTGTTTTTAAGCAAAATCCTAGTGACCCAAACAGTTCCTTTAAGCCATTTCCAGATATTCGTAAAGACATTCGCGATGTGCTGGAACGTGCTGGTGTTGATGAGGAAGAAATAGATCAATTTGAAGACAAGAAAGTCACGGGTTATTACCATGGGGAAATCACTCTTGCGTTAAAGATTAAAAAAGACGGAAAATCAAAGGCGCAATTTGCAGCTGATTTACCTGCTCTCAAGGCGGAAGCCCAAGAGAAAGTAAGTAAAATATACAAAGAATTAATAAAAAAAGTTAAAGAGATGATAGAGGAGGCCGAATCTAAAGCAGGAGTGGATTCCAAGGCTCCCAACCCTGATAAAGAGCCAGGTAAAGAAAAGCTTGAGCAGTTTATTAAGTCGTGTACTACTTTTGATGAGCTGTACGCACTTTTAGACAAATTAGGCCAAATTACAGGTTCGAGCGACGTCCCTTATTCTTTTGGTCAATTAAAAACAGAGATCGAAACTATTAGAGGTGAGGTCATAAAATTAATCAAAAGTCATCCAGGTGGAGATATAAATACATTGATAGAGGTTGTATTTACGGCCCAAGGAAATAGAATCACTAGTACCGGAGGTCTCAGAGAGCAGGTTAAAAGACTGGTTAAGCAAGAGTATGGCTTGGATAAAATTGAAAAAACGGATCCCGCCCCTGATAGTGGGGTGAAGGATATTAGTTTAGATGGGTATAGAGCAGCAAGGAAAAATTTATTTGAAGCAAAGAACAAATTAATTGCGAAAGAAGAAGAATACCAAAAAGCTCTAGAAGCAAGAGGATTTATATCTAAAATCAGAGGTGTTGAAGATGAAGCTCTACAAGCTTTAAAGGTTGAAAGCGATGATTTGCGCACTGCGTACGCCAAGGCACTAGATACTGCTCTACAGGCAAAGAGTGACAAAAAAAGAACCAAATCAGTCCGTGATGTGGATGGTAAAGTAATCGGGACCGAGGAAACCGACGATGAAAGTATTTTTACAAAACCGAAATTTAAATACGAGACTATAGCAGATGATAAAGTAAAATTACACTTTCTAAATAAGCTGAAAATAACGGATAAAATAAAAAATGTAAAATTATTGGAAGAGTCGCAGTCGCCTGAAAAACAGAGACTGGCTGAAAGTGTTTTGGCATTCTTAAAAAAGAATCGCTGGCCATTAAGAATTGGTACTGTTCTTCTTGGAGGAGCTGTTGCTATGGGAACAGGCGGTGTAGCCACAGCTTTGGGCTTTAAGGCATTTAAAATGGGTAAAGCAGGATTGGCAGCAGCTGCATTTGCTAATGTCGCCACAAATAAATGGGTCACTCAGTCCGAGGATACTCTAAAGCAGACAGTAAAGAAATTCACTTTGGACAACATCAATTCTGTGGAAGACGAGTTGATTAAGGCTGATAAGGGACTTACTAGTGCTAAAAGAAGGCAGGCGGCTGCCACAGTAGGGGCGGGTATTGTAGGGGGCTTTGGCTTTGCGGCTGGCACAGAAGCAGCAAATGCGCTTGGTTTTGGTGGCACTGAAGTTACACCTCCATCAGGAGTGGCAGCAGTTTTTGAAGACGGTGGAAGTAAAGTAGCGGCTTCAGTTCCTACACAAGAATCCGATGCTCTTTTTCAGGATAATTTTGAAGACAAAGTATCTGATTTGGAGGCGGGTGTAAGTAGTCCAGAGATTTCTAAGGAAAGTTCACCATATGTATGTTTTCGGGCCGATGGTGCTGAAATTAATATAGTAAATAATATTAGTTTTAGTGGTGAAAATATTTCTGATCAAAATCTAGAAAGAGTACATAGTTATATTAAGGTACAGGTAAATAATGCATATGCCGACAGTGCCCACTTTAACGTCGATACACTAGAAAACAATTTACCCGCTAGGCTTGCAGAAAGGTTTGGCGGAGAGTCCTGGTGGCCAGAAGGTGGAATCAAGGTTGATCTGCAGGTTGAACAATTAGCAAAAATGGGAGTGCCTGAAACAGTGTCTGTCCCAGTAGATGTTACCGCCGGAAGTATGGAAATGAGTGGAGGTAATGCCAATGACGTGATCAATGATACTGAATTAAATACTACTCCAGAACCAGTGAATGAAAATATTTATACTGTCCAAAGAGGCGATACCTTATCCGACATTATAAATACGCACTTTGCCGAGGAATTAAGGCAAGCTCCTCCAGGGCAATATAATCAAGTACTTTATCAAGTCTTAGATAATATAGAGAAGAATAGGGAGTTAAGAGAATCACTGGGGATGAAAAGTAATGATATTGACTTGATTTATCCAAATGAAAAGTTGGATCTGACCGCTGTGGGTGAAGAGTTAAAAAAAGTTTTAACGGAAAGACAAGCAATTGTTGATGGACCTGATCTTAGTGAGGTAGCTACTCCAGAGTCGCTGATCGCTAGTGAGAGTGTGGTCGAAGCACCATCCTTCAGCGCAGACGCTAAAGATCCAAATTGGCGTCCATATGAGCCAATACCAGAACAGCAGGTTGGGGCTGGCGGTCAGTCAGAAATATTAGCTCCCTTAAAGATTGCTCCAGTAGAGGGTCAGTATTTTAACCAACCAGCCTGGAGCGAGTATGTCAATCAGCATTTCGGGAGTGAAGCGGCTTTTAATCGGGTGCTAACAGCCGAAATTGCTAAGATCGATAATCTGCAGTCTGATTGGTTTAGTCGTTTTCTGGGTGGGGAAGATTATGAGAGTCCTTACCGACTAATGAGTAATATGACGATGAATGAAATTAACGCCTTGAGAGAGCATCCAGATTTTGATGTTAGGGCATACTGCCAGGAAAAGAACCTAAAGTATGAGACCTATTTAGATTGGCAAAATAAAATTACCGAGTTATCAGTAAATTACCGACATGTTGGAGATACTACCTTGTCAGATTTATTTAAGCGCTATGTAGCCGATGTAAAAGCACCAAATATTAATCGCGTAACTACCTAGGCATGTTAAAAGATTTTAATCTCCAAAATGAATCAAGTGATGACCCAAGTGTAGCAGTGGCGGGTGATTTAACTGATGCGGAGCAAGAAGCTTTTTTGGATGAAGTGGGAACCTTAATTTTTAAGATTACGGTACTGCGGTACTTAGCAACAATTTCAGACGATGACGCTTTGGTGTTTGAAGCTTTTGTTGAGGTGCACTCAGAATCAGGGGATTTTATAGATAAACTTTCAGCACATTATCCGGAATTTAAAATTTTATTAGATGAAGAAATTGAGGCCTTCCAAAAAGAATTAAGTTAATACACAGCTGTGAGTAAAAAAATTACTGCTTAGTTATCACAGCAGTGTTATGATGTAGTTGTTATGGATCCAAAAAGTTCTTTTTCCCATACTTTTGATTTGCATACCCAAAAGGGCGTCATGTCTTTGTTGGCAGCTGTGCGTCAAAGTAGCTTAAGTAATGCTGAAAAAAATGACATACGGGATTTAGTTTTTTTATACACTAATGGCGGGGGAGACGTTTCAGTAAAAATAGCCTTAGAGCAAAAATTAAAAACTCATCAAATTACCTCGCTGCCACCAGTGATGAAAGAGGTTGAGGTTAAACCTGAACCCTCACGACCACCACTGCCGTTTGGTAGCTCAAGACCAGCTCCGGTTTTTACCGCACCAACTATTTCCAAGGCCATTCCAAAACCTCCAACTGCTGAAGCTAAATCCAATCCAGTTTTTGTTGCACCAATTAAGACGAGTGAAGTAGTTAGGCCAGTTAGTCCCGCATCTGCACCAGCTCCAGTTCCGTCACCGGCACAATCACAACCCGTTAGGACTGAAATACCAAAGCCTAATCCAGTACCAGAAATTAAGTCAGTGCCGACGCCTCCAGCATCATCTACTAACGTTTATTTGGATAGAATTAGAGAAATAAAAAGCGCAGTGAATAGCAAAGTTGGTAATCCAGTCAATCTAGTAGATATTGATAATCAAGTGGGTCGAGAATACATGAGTGCTTTGCTTGAGGCGATGAAAAGATTAAGTGGTGGTCAACCGGGAGGAATGGAAGTGGCGATGAGTCGTCTCGAGACTGCGTATAGTGCCGTTGAGAAAGCGGTTATTAACTATCAACAAAAGACAAAGCCAGAGCCTTCGTCAAAGCCAGAAACAATAACTCCGCCGCCAGTAGTTCCAGTAGTTGAAGAGATTCCTCCTACTACTCCACCACCGCAACCACGGCCAGTGCCAGTTGCTCCTAGACCAACTGCCCCGCCACCTTCCGCCCCGGTAGTACCTAGGCCAGTTCCTCCACCTCCACAACAAGCTCCGGCTGCGGTAGAGTCAGTTGTTCCTACACCGACTAATCTCGCTAGTAGTCCGTGGAGTACTCCCGCTGATTTTGCGGCACCAGCCGTATCGGTAAAAAATGAACCAGCAGCTTCGGAGCTTGTTCCTCGTCCCGCACAACCAATTCCATCAGCTCCGGCTCAAACGCCAGCTTCACCTTTAACTCCTGCCTATAAAGCCACCTCAGTTCTAGAAGAAAAAAAGAGTTTAACACCGATGGATTTGCCAGCGATGTCTTCGGCGGCCTCACGAGCGCAAACGGGCGATCCACTATTTACTCCAGAAATTGAGTCTGGACTGCGTCAGCTCCTTTCTGATTGGAGTCTCTTTAAAAAGAGTGGACTGTTTGGTACCGGGCCAAAAGGTATAGATCACCCACTGTATAAACAAATAGCTGACTTACAAATCCCACTATTGTTAACGGGTCGTTTTGAGGGTTCAACTCAAGAAATCAAACAAAGTATCACTGACTATATGAATGGATGGCGTTATGAGCAAGGAATTATTTATGAAAAAGGGGAAACCTTTGAGCGTTATCTAAGAAGAGTGATTAAACAGATACTCGATTTGCAAAAAAAGCGTCTGTCGTCATAATAGAGTAATGCCAGACCATCACGCTAAACTTTTGCGTCTAGATAATCTAGAACCTGAGGTAATAAAAAAATTCGTCTCTTTAATTAAAGTAGATGATGTTGAATATCTGCAATTTACTAATTTTGGGATTGCTGATTCCCGTTTACTGATAGAAAAGGCTTTTGTTCGACCAGTTGTGGGACAAGTACAATTGTTGGTGATTAGTTTTAAACAGATTACAGTGGAAGCGCAGCAAGCTCTTTTAAAAATTCTTGAAGAACCGCCAGCCGCAACCATTTTTTTGTTTTGTCTGCCGACAACACTACACTTGCTCCCGACGTTAATGTCTCGCTTTCAGGTGCTCAGTCCTGGTGAGAGCGATTTACCTAAGCTCAAAGACAACGATCAATTTCATTCTTTCTTAAGCGCACATTATAATCAGCGTCTAACTGAAATAGCCGAAAGGATAAAAGCTAAGGATCAAGAATGGGTAACCAGTATTAAAGTTGGCCTTTTGGCATGGTTGAGTCATCAAGATCTATTGAAACTAAAACCCGAATTAAGCCAGATTTTACTTTGGTCCGCTGAGCTGCTTCAGACCAGAGGCTCAGCTAACAAATATTTGCTTGAAGAGATTGCGCTTTCCTTGCCTATAGCTGCAGAAAAGTAATAAGATGGTACACTATAATTAATCTTAAAATTATGAATTTATGAGTTTAGAAATAAAAAAACGTCTGGAGGAGGTTGTGGTGTGGTTACAAAAAGAATACGTTACTATTAGAACCGGTCAGGCCAACCCGGGGTTATTAGATTCTGTAAAAGTTGAATCGTATGGCACTTATATGCCAATCCAGCAACTTGGTTCTGTGGGGATCGAAGACGCTAGGACTCTCCGCGTTTCCATTTGGGACGCTAGTCAAGTATCAGCCGTCGAAAAAGCAATTCGCGAAGCAGATCTTGGAGTATCAGTAGTAGGTGACTCCTCAGGTTTGCGGGTGATTTTCCCTGAGCTAACCAGTGAAAGACGAGTTCAGTTATTAAAATTAGCTAAAAGTAGACTTGAGGATGCCAGGATTTCAGTAAGAGGGGTACGGGATGAAGAAATGAAAGAATTGGAAAGAGCTTTTAAAGCGACAGAATTTGGCGAGGATGAAAAGTTTACCCGGAAAGAACAAATCCAAAAACATGTAGAAGAGACCAACAATAAGTTGGAATCACTATTTAATAATAAAGAACGAGAGTTAAATCAATAATTATGTCAATCCTTATCTTTCTCCTTGTTCTCTTTGTCTTAATTCTCGTCCATGAATGGGGTCACTACATTGCTGCCAAAAAGACAGGGATGAGAGTTGATGAATTTGCGATTGGTTTTCCCCCAAAACTTTTTAGTGTCAAAAAGGGGGAGACGGAATATAGTTTTAACGCCTTACCTATAGGTGGCTTTGTGCGAATATTTGGCGAAAGCTTAGAAGGAGTTGATGCTAGTGACTCTGATAAAGCGCGAGCCTTTACTGCCAGGCCCCTTTGGGCGCAGGCAGTCGTTTTGATTGCGGGAGTGACAATGAATGTGGTGTTAGCTTGGTTTCTGTTTGTGTTCACTTTTATGATTGGCGTTCCAACCGCCGTCGAGGAAAGTGTGGCGTCACCAGATGCTGTACTTTATGTTTCGGGCTTATTGCCTGGAGGACCCTTGGCTGATAAGTTGCCAGTGGGTTCAGAAATTGTATCTTTAAGAAGTGGGGAAGTATTATTAGTGGATCCTAGCCCGACAAGCTTTAGTGAGTTTGTTCAAAGCTATCCAGCGTCTGAAATCGAAATTACTTATCGTCAAAAGGAAGCTGAAAATACGGTTACCGTCACGCCAGAAGCTGGGCTTATTCCAGATCAGCCGACTCGTGCTGCTGTCGGTGTTTCTCTGGCCTTAGTTGAGTCTGAGTCTTTATCTTTTGGCGCCTCTCTTAAGGAAGCAACTTTTGCTACTTATAATGGTCTGATAAATATTACAGTTGGGCTTACAGGATTGCTGGTCGAAACTTTTAAAGGTACAGCCGATTTCTCACAAGTAGCGGGTCCGATTGGTATCGTTGGTATGGTTGGTGAAGCAGCTAACTTTGGTTTAACTGCGCTGTTGACATTTACTGCCATAATTTCTCTAAACTTAGCAGTGATAAATATGCTCCCAATTCCCGCATTAGATGGAGGACGATTGCTCTTTGTTGCTTATGAAGCAGTTACCGGCAAGGCAGTAAACCCAGTATGGTCTGGAAGACTTAACTTAATCGGCTTTGTCTTTTTGATGTTACTCATGATTGCGGTGACCTATAATGATATCGTGCGACTATTCACCTAATTATTTACTAACTCTGACTTATCATGCGTCAATCTAAATTATTTACTAAAACTAGAAAAGAAGTTCCAGCAGATGAAACTTCTAAAAATGCTCAGCTCTTAATTAGAGCCGGTTATGTCTATAAAGAAATGGCAGGGGTATATAGTTATCTACCTTTAGGTCTTCGAGTGCTTAATAAAATTATCCAAATCATTCGAGAAGAAATGAACCATGAAGGCGCTCAAGAAATGGTTATGACGGCGCTGCAAGACAGTGCCGTATGGGAAGAGACAGATCGTTGGGATGATACAAAAGTTGATAATTGGTTTAAAACTAAACTTAAGAATGGTACAGAGGTTGGACTTAGTATTACTCACGAAGAACCTCTAACGCGAATAATGGCCTCATACATATCGTCATATCGTGACTTGCCTCTTTATGCATATCAGTTTCAAAATAAATTTCGTAACGAAACTCGTGCCAAGAGTGGAATTATGCGTGGTCGAGAGTTTATGATGAAGGACCTCTATGATTTTTCTCGTAACGAGGCAGAACATAATGAATTTTATAATCGTATTCGTGAAGCCTATCGTCGTGTCTTTGAAAGAGTTGGGATAGGACACTTAACCTATGTCACCTTTGCTTCAGGAGGTATTTTTAGCGAGTTTTCAGAAGAATTTCAGACTGTTTCGGAAGCTGGTGAAGATTTGATATATGTTGATGAAGCCTCAGGTGTTGCTCTCAACAAAGAAGTTCTTAATGATGAAGTCATTGCTAAATTAGGTTTGAAGAAAGAAAGTTTAGTTGAAAAAAAATCAATTGAGTCTGGAAATATTTTCCATTTAGGCACAAAATTTTCGGAGCCATTAGGCTTAAGTTATAGTAATGAAGAGGGAGAAACGATTCCGGTCTATATGGGGTCATATGGTTTAGGCCCTACTCGTTTAATGGGAACTTTAGTTGAGGTGTTGGCTGATGAAAAGGGAATTGTGTGGCCAGAAAGTGTCGCGCCATTTAAGGTGCACCTGGTGGCCTTGAATACTGATAACCAAGAGCTAGTAGACTATGCGGATGGTATTTATGCCTCTTTCAAAGATAAGGGCATTGAGGTACTTTATGATGATCGCGACGCCAGAGCCGGCGAAAAATTTGCAGATAGTGATTTGATCGGTATTCCTTATCGTCTAGTGGTGAGTAAAAAAGCTAAAGAAGAAGGTAAATTTGAAGTTGTGACACGAGCGACGGGAGAGACCAGACGACTGACAGAAGAGGAGATTTGGGCTGATTTTGATAGTAATCCTGAGACGTAGTACAATGGGTCACTAATGAGTCGGGTTACTAAATATTTGAATAAATTGTTGTCTGCTGTTTCGACGGATATTGCTATTGATTTAGGTACAGCTAATACCTTAGTTTATGTAAAGGGTAAGGGGATTGTGCTTAATGAGCCAACCATTGTGGCTATTAATAAGAAAACTGGACAGCTAGTGGCTGTTGGTCAAGAAGCCAAGACAATGCAAGGACGAACCCCGCAACATATCGAAGTGGTGCGACCGCTCGTTGATGGGGTTATTTCTGATTTTGAAGTTACCGAAGAGATGTTAAGTTACTTGATTAACAAAGTGCATAGTGATATGCGTACCTTTGTAGCGCCAAGAATTTTAATTGGTGTACCTTCCGGTATTACTAACGTTGAAATGCGCGCAGCACGGGATGCGGCCAAAAATGCTGGAGCCAGAGAGGTTTTGTTGATCGAAGAACCAATGGCAGCTGCTATTGGGGCTAAGTTACCGGTTGGGAAGCCTATAGGGAGCATGATTATTGATATTGGTGGCGGTACTACCGATATTGCTGTTATCTCACTAAACGGAATTGTGGTCTCAAAAAATCTCCGAGTAGCCGGTGATCATTTAAGTGTCTCCATTTCATCTTATATTCGTGACCAATTCAAAATTTATGTTGGAGAGAAAACCGCCGAAGAAGCAAAAATTGCTTTGGCTAGTGTTATGGACACCAGAAATAATAATGAGATGATTGTCCGTGGTC
>DAOLBU010000010.1:0-3991 GCA_035324355.1 Minisyncoccota bacterium | reverse complement strand
CCAGAGATATTCACGATGCTATTGGTAATCAGGTCGACATTATCGTTGAGGCAACCAGAGTAGTCTTAGAAAAGACACCACCAGAAGTGTTGGCAGATATTATGCAACGAGGGATTCATCTTTCGGGGGGTGGGGCACTTATTCCTGGTTTAGCGAGCTTTTTGGAGGAAGCGCTTCAGGTACCGGTCATAGTCGTTCCTGATCCGTTGCGAGCTGTTATTCGAGGAGCTGGTATAGTAATAGAAAATCTGGAATTATATGAAGACGTATTCATCGATAACGAAGGCGAGCTCTCGCAACAGCTTACTTAAGACTAAACTTTTCTGGTTGATTGTAGCCATTGGAGTTATTATCCTTGGGTTAATTTTTCCTTGGTTAATTTCTAGAATATCTGCTTTTGTACTTTATCCCTTTCATACCACTTCAACCTGGGTGAAATCAAGTGATGGGATGATTCCGCTGTACTTGCGGAGTAGAGAAGCTTTAGTTAAAGAGGTTGAAGCCGTCCGGAAAGAGCAGGCTAGTCAATCGGGTACCCAGTTGTCAATTCAACGCTTACTAGAAGAAAATATGCAGTTGCGCGCCCTGACAAAATCCAGCCAAGTTAGTGAAAGATTAGTTGCTCGAGTGCTCGACCGACCAAATAGTTTGCCTAATGACTTACTGCAAATTGATCAAGGTTCAGACCATGGGGTAGTAGTTGGTGCACCAGTGTATAACGGTATAGATGGGGTGGTTGGGTTGGTTATTTATGTGACGGAAACTTATTCTTTTGTTGATTTGTTTACCTCCCCGGGATTTCTTTCTACCGCCTACATCATTGGGCCAAATGTTTTTGCTCCTATTGAAGGTGTTGGCGGGGGCATTGCTAGAGTAAAATTACCCCAAGGAGTACCAATCAGGGTTGGACAATTAGTTATTTTGCCCGGTGTCTCTAGTGCCATCTACGGGGAGATTGTCAGTATCCAAAATGAACCGACTCAGCCAGAACAATATGGTTATTTAGCTCCATCTCAAGGAATTAACAACTTGCTTTATGTTACGGTTGGGGTTGAAAGTATTTTAAATAGAGAGTCAGCCATTTTTGAGGCGGAGATGAGAGAAAAAATTCGCCAAGCCACAACTATAAATTTAAGTAATTTTTCCACCACCTCTAGTTCTACTCTTGGTGAGGCAGTAGAGTTAAGTGAATAGTTATGAAAATTTCTTGGCGCATCACTACCTTACTTTTAATTACTTGGCTCTTAGTTGGGGGATTATTTATTATAGCTTCAGCCTTTCTCTTGCTCTACCTTTATTATTTTCGTGGCTATGAACTCGTTGTTGTCGGTATCTTAATAGATGGCTATTATCAGTATTTCTATGAATGGCCTCTTTTTAGTTTAAGTATGTTAAGTATCGTGATATTGGCTAATTTAATCAAACCGCATCTACTGATGTATAATGTCAACAATGAGATGGTTTAGGAAACAAAAACGGCAAACAGTTGATGTCGAAGATGTCTTACTTGATTCATCAAATATCCCATCTTTTAATCAAGCTCGTCTGGAGGGAAAACGTGAATTACCCATTCAAACTCGGACCATTAGTTTGGTCGGGCTGACTGCAGCTCTTATTAGTATTTTCTTCTTTTCTAAAATATTTGATTTGCAGGTTATTCAGGGCGCCGAGTTTAAGGCTGTGGCTGAGAACAATAGTGTAAATCAAGCCTTAATTATTGCTGAGAGAGGGGTAATTTATGATCGCAACGGTGAATTAGTTGTTTGGAATGAGGTTGACGGGCGAGCGATTCATGATTTTCCGATTCGAGCTTACACTGATCGCTTAGGCTTAGGACAGGTCCTAGGTTATGTTAGTTATCCAAGAAAAGATAATCGCGGTTTTTATTTCCGAACCGAGTATCTGGGACGGAGCGGAGTAGAGTTAGCCTATGATGAGGTCTTGCGAGGCAGTAATGGAAGTCAGATTGTAGTAGTGGATGCCTTGTCAAAGGTGGTGGGGGAACACGCTATTTCTAGTAGTATTAGTGGTCAGGCCATTCATCTTTCGCTTGACGCGGAACTCTCCGAAGCCATGTATCAAATTATTTCTACCTCTACTAGACAAGCAGACTTTCGTAGTGGAGCAGGAGCTATTATGGATATATATACTGGTGAGTTAATTGCCATGACAAGCTTTCCGACTTATGACCCCGAAGTAATGGCTAATGGTTATGATATTGCCAAAATTGATGAATATAATAATGATAAACGCTTGCCATTTTTGAATAAAATGATTAGTGGAGTTTATACTCCCGGCTCGGTCGTTAAGCCTTTTGTGGCTTATGCTGCATTGAAAGAGGGAATTATTACAGAGAATACGGTAATTGAAAGTTATGGTAGCCTCACCATTCCTAACCCCTATAATCCTAGTCAGCCTTCAAAGTTTAATGACTGGCGTTCGCAAGGCGTGATGACTGTACGTGAAGCGATTGCTTTTTCCTCCAATGTTTTCTTTTATATTCTTGGCGGCGGCTTGCCCGAAATTGCTGTCCCACAAGCTGGTCTTGGACGCTCGATGTCAGGTCTGGGTGTTACCAAGATGGTAGAGTATTATCGCTTGTTTGGTTTGGGTTCTACTACAGGTATTACTATCGCTCCTGAGCAAGCTGGGGTGGTGCCAGACCCCGCTTGGAAACAAGAAGTGTTCAATGATGATTGGCGACTTGGCGATACTTACTTTACCTCTATTGGACAGTTCGGTTTTTTGACCACACCAATTCAGATGCTTCGCGCCTATGCGGCACTGGCTAATGGCGGCATGTTGGTTGAGCCTCATGTAATTAAAGGTAAACAGGGGTCAATCAAAAATATAACACTTATCCCTGCTTACTTAAAAATAGTCCATGAAGGAATGCGTAAAACAGTAAACTTCGACGGCGGTACAGCACGGGCTTTTGATCGGAAAGATGTGGCTATTGCAGCCAAGTCTGGTACAGCGGAAGTTGGTGCTGGGAATGCCTATGTGAACTCCTGGGCTGCGGGCTTTTTCCCGTATGAAAAACCCCGTTACGCTTTCATTTTGATGATGGATAAAGCGCCACGAAGCAATGCTCTTGGGGCGACGCGAATTATGGGTGACGTAGTAGAGTGGATGTCAAAAAATCGACCAGAGTATTTAGAAACTGAAATTGAGTAATGTTTTAACCGCTATCTTATTTCCAAAATAATTATAATTTTAGAAAAAGTTGACCTAATAGTCTAAGTGGGTATAATTGGGTAAATTTTATTGAATTATGAATGATATACAAGCATTTTTGACCGCTGAAAAATTTGATGAGTTAAAGAAGGAACTAGATCATTTAAAAACGGTCAGACGAAAAGAAGTGGCTGAGTCACTAGAGTATGCCCGCAGTCTAGGGGACCTGTCTGAAAATGCTGAGTACCAAGAAGCACGAGACATGCAAGCAGCGATTGAAGAACGAATTAGTTACTTAGAAAAAACCATCAAAGAAGCCAAGATTGTGGCTCACGAAAAGAAAGGGGGAGTCATTGGACTTGGTTCAGTAGTATCTATCCAAAAGGATAAAGACAAAGATAGTCGCACGTACACAATTGTTGGCTCTGATGAAGCAAATATTCACGATAAGAAACTTTCCTATCTTTCACCACTAGGCGAAGCTTTAATGGGAAAGAGTAAGGGAGATGAGTTTACTTTTGAGACGCCGGGGGGAAAACAAAAATATAAAGTTCTCAAAGTCGAATAAATAAAACAAATAGCTTCGGCAAATTTTTTTGTTGCACTACATAAAATAATTCTCACTGTACTATCAGTACGACTCGACTTACTTTATTTGGTCTTCCTTACAGGAACTGTCCACTTATTGTGTATTTCTTCGAAATCCCTCAATGAGTCTTGAGGAAGCTCTTTAATTCGCTTCCTCACTCGAAATTCCTTCAACCCCTTAAGCTTCTTAATCTACGTAAAGCAGATAATCAGGAGGCAGGTGGCA
>DAOLBU010000009.1:0-35525 GCA_035324355.1 Minisyncoccota bacterium | reverse complement strand
ATTAGTGTATCATCTTCTATTATACGAAGGTGGATAAGGTGGGTTGACGGGTTTTTTGATAGCAAGCCTTGGTGGAATTTTTAGTCTAATGGTGGTAGAATCGGCGATACTGATTTGATAAGAGTCAGTGAGCTGAGTGTAGTGCAGTGGCGGTTGTAAGCAAAGCTTTCGCCCGCTGCATTCGGAACATAAAGGAAAGCGAGCTTTCCTTCAGTCCCTCATTTGCGGGTGTAGTTTAGGGGTATTGAGGAAGTGTGGGACACTTCCGAAAAACTGCCGGTAGAAGGCAGTCGTCGAGATAAGTTGTTTAGGTACACATAGTTTGATTTAAAATTTAAATATGCGGGTGTAGTTTAGTGGTAAAACGACTGCCTTCCAAGCAGTAGTCGGGAGTTCGATTCTTCTCACCCGCACACATATGTTTCTGAAAAAGCCCGCTAAGGGGCTTTTTCATTTGAAACATAGTGTGCGGGTGAAGTAAGTGCCCTGCGGCACTTACGTGAAGAATCGAAAGACGGAGACATGTCGCGTAGCGACGGTCGAGTCGGGGTCGACAGCACTTGCTAGAATTGGAGCGAAGCGAACAACTATAGTTAGTGACTGGTGACTGATCTTCTCACCCGCACAGCCAAAATCAGGCCTATTAATAGGGCTGATTTTGTTAATGCGTAATCAAAAATTGACGACTATCGAACTTCGGTGTATTTTTTCTAAATCCTGAGCTGGAGACAACGCGTCTTGGCAACTATTAAAAAAATAAAAATAAATTTTATGGTTGAGTTAGAACTAACTTATCTCGCTAAGACCTTACCTCCTAATTTGCAGGATTTCCCTTCAAAAAGAATAGTGGATCTTTATGTTAATAATGGTACTGACCATGCAGATTTAAGAATTAGGCAAAATGGTGACAGCTACGAACTCACAAGAAAAATTCCAGTTGAAGCTAGTGATGCATCTAAACAGATAGAGACGACTATTGCTCTGAATCAAACTGAGTTTGAAAGCCTTAGTGATACAAAATCACATAAAGTTGAGAAGACTAGATACTTCTTTGACCATGAAGGAAGAACAGCTGAGTTCGATGTGTTTGAAGGCGATTTAGCAGGATTAGTAGTAATAGATTTTGAATTTGATGAGGAACGAGAAAAACAATTATTTACTATGCCTGAATTTTGTTTAGCAGACATCACTCAGGAGGATTTTATTGCCGGAGGAATGATTGCAGGCAAAAGCTACGAGAGCTTGAAGAGTCATTTGGACAAATTCGGATACAAAAGATTGGAATTAGACTTGTAAAAGTTTTAATGTTGTCCCATAAGACTCACTAATCGGCTGGCTTCGATACAAATTTATTGAGGCCGTTGCAATTATTCTTAATCTTTGGCAGATTAATGGTCGGCTCTATACCAGGAGAAAAAAGTATGAGTACCTTACTCGGTCTGGTGCGGCGAGTTAGCAATCGAGATAAAACCGTATCGTTCTATAAGCTCTTAGGTCTCGATTTGTTTAGACATCAACACGGTGTCGGACCGCTACACTTTGGTGTAGGTCCAGTCCATCCAGATTTTGTGATTGAGATCTACCAAGAAAGTCATCGTTACCCCAGGGATGCTTTAATGGTAAGAGTGAATGACCTTGCAGCAACCATTTTACTTTTAAAGCGGCAGGGTATCAACGTGCACATCACTGTGCGTGAAGGATACATGGTCTATGTGAAGGATCCAGACGGCATGGATGTGATGTTAGTTCAAAAGTAGTCGTTATTCAGGAAAAGTCGCCTGGATGACGGCTTTTTCTTTTCTTTTTTAATCGAATTACTTTAAGTTATAATATCGATATGAAAAGTAAGGAAACAGGATTCGTTGGGTTTAATGACATTCCCGTAGAAAATGAAGAACTAAGGGGTAGAGAGGCTATTCCGGTAGAAAAAGCGTTGGCAACACAAGAAGACTTAATCTGGTATTTAACACCACCACCTATACTTGAATTGATCCATGAGGATGAAAGCGGACGACTGTTAGAAGCCCTGACCTTACGGTACATGAATAAGTATGTAAACGAGGCTTTAAATGGCTTCACTGATTTCTGCAATCAAAGGGCTGACGACAAGTCTTTTATAGAGAGAGTCAATAACGGAGAACTAACGACTGATGATTTTGAAGCGATGAAACAGTTTCTGACTAATCATCCACAAGGAAGCCAATTTTTTGAATCAGAGCAGGAGATAAATGATTTTATTGCTCAGTATAAAGACGGTTCAGTTCAGAATTATTGAGACAAAACAAAAGCCTCATGGCTGTACGAGGCTTTTGTTTAAATTGTGATGGGAAATAGCGAGGAATACTCTGTATATCTCCACATAGCGTATTACCTCCGCTACCTTTATATAATAACATACTTACTTTTAGGATGGAGGTGGATAAAGTGAGGAAGTGAAAAGGCGCTGATTTATGAAAATAAATCAGCGCCTTTTCTAAATAGATTCTAGTACTATTTTACAGAGTCCTTCAATGCTTTTGCAGCGCGGAATTTTGGTACTCGCATCGCTGGCACACTCACAGTCTCACCAGTTCGTGGGTTTCGCGCTTCTCGCTTTGCTCGCATCTTCGCTTCGAAGATTCCGAAACCAGCAACTGATACTTGGGTACCGTCTTTCATAGCTGCTTCGATGCTACCGAAGACTGCTTCTACTGCTCGTTCAGCGTCAGCTTTTGTTGATCCTAGTACTTCGTGCACTTTACTGATGATATCTGCTTTATTCATAGATTTGAAACTTATGTCTAAGAGTGATTAAAATGTGGTGAGTTGATGACTCAAGCACAGTGCCGTTTAAAATGGCTTAACAACATTATATAGCAAGCTAGATGCGCTGCAACGTCTTACACTTCATAATTATTTGTGTTGTAATAAATTTAGCCTAAAAATAAATCCTCGACACATTTGAGTGTCGAGGATTTATTTTCTCTAATTAGTCAGATTAACGTGCGTAACTCACTACTCTAGTTTCGCGAATAACGTGTACTTTAATTTCACCGGGATAGCGAATCTTAGCTTCGATAGTAGTAGCGATGGTACGAGCAAGCGTATGACTTTCTAAGTCACTTAGAGTCTCAGGATTTACTAACACTCGGATTTCTCGACCAGCGGCAATAGCGAAGGCTCGGTCAACTCCTTTAATAGTGGTAGCAATGGCTTCTAGGTCTGAAAGACGCTTAATGTAGTTTTCAATTGAATCGCGTCTGGCTCCTGGGCGTCCGCCAGAAATCGCGTCAGCTACTTGAACGATAATTGATTCAGGTGTTTCGTATGGATATTCTTCATGGTGAGCGCGCATGGCTAAAATCACTTTCTGATCAACTCCATATTTTTCTAGAATACGAATACCAATCTCAACGTGTGTACCGGCCACTTCATGACTGACACACTTACCAATGTCATGTAGTAGAGCTCCAGCGCGAGCAATAGCCACATCAGCTCCTACTTCCTCAGCAATAATTGCTGCCATGTGAGCCATTTCTACAGAGTGCCACAAAACATTCTGTCCATAACTAGTGCGGAAATGCAGTCTCCCGAGAATACTAATAAGGTCTGGATGAAGGTTAGGCACGCCGGCTTCATAGGCTGCCTTCTCACCCATTTTACGCACCATAGCAGCCACTTCTTTACGAGCACTCTCAACCGTCTCTTCAATCTTGGCTGGCTGGATGCGACCGTCTTTTAACAGAGCTTCTAGGGCTACTCTGGCAATTTCACGACGAATTGGATCAAATGATGATAGGACAATAAAACCGGGTGTTTCATCAATCATGACGTCTACGCCGGTAGCTCGTTCAAAAGCCCGAACATTGCGACCCTCTTTTCCAATGACTTTACCCTTCAGGTCGTCACTTGGAATCTCCACATGTGTCGTCATGGTATTTGGGGGAATGTTATTACCTACACGGTGAATAGCAGCCAGGAGAATATTTTGGGCCTGGGCCTCAAAAGCTTCTGTACCTTGGCGTTCAAGTTTCTCCAGACGACCCCGAAGATCACTTTCGTACTGCACCTCTACTTTGGCAGTGAGGCGAGCTAACGCCTCTTCGGCAGTGAGTCCACTAATTTCCTCTAGTTTTTTATCAATTTGATTTTTACGTTCATCAAGTTGATTTTTAATCTCCTTAACTTCAGTGATTTTGCCTTGGATCATTTCTTTTTGTGAATCCAAATCAATTTGTCGACCATCAAGCAACTCTTCTCGTTTCAAGAGGTGAGTTTCTTTTTGGGATAATTTTTCTTCCTGGGCCTTTCTCTCTTGTTTGGCTTCGTGCAAGGTAGCGGTGGCTTTAGCTTCCGCTTTTTCAATTAGCTCGATAATTTTTTTCTCTGCGGCAACCTCTCGTTCTTTAATATCAAGTTCAAGCGAACGATTCTTTGAGAGGGCGTGTAGATATCTAAAATAGTATCCAGTAGCTGCACCAAGCACAAGCATTGCGATGGCAACGGCTAGTGTAATGGCCATAAATCTTCAATAATCCAATAAATTAATTCTTCAAGCGTAACGGTAACTTTTCTGTGCGTACCATACCAGAAGTATAGCAGGTTGACAAACCGATAAGCCACTTCATAAAGGGGACGAGCGGACATATAACAAAACTAACAAAACCGACCACCTCAAACTGAAGTGGTCGGTTTGGTGAAGGGAAAGCGGTTTTATTTGTAGATTTTGTCGACAATTCCGTAAGCCTTTGATTCTTCAGCGTCCATAAAGAAGTCGCGTTCCACATCAGTTTCGATTTTACTTAGCTTTTGGCCAGTCGCCTTTGCTAACAGACTATTCAATTTTGCTCGCGTCTTTAAGATGTGTCTGGCAGTGATGTCGATGTCAGTCGCTTGCCCGTAGGCTCCACCCATTGGTTGATGAATCATCACTTCGGCGTTTGGCAGTATAGCCCTTTTACCTTTGGCTCCTTGAGACAGGATAAGTGATCCCATGGAGGCGGCAATACCGACGCAAAGGGTAGCAACATCTGGCTTGATGTGGTGCATGGTGTCGATAATCGCTAATCCTGCTGTCACACTGCCTCCTGGTGAGTTGACGTAAATGAAGATGTCTTTCTTCGGATCTTCGGCTTCCAGGAATAACAGCTGAGCCACTACTAAATTGGCCATATGGTCTTCTATAGGGCCGGTAATAAAGATGATTCTTTCTTTGAGTAGACGAGAGAAGATGTCAAAAGCCCGTTCGCCACCCAGGGTTTTTTCAATCACCATCGGGACCAGATAGTTGCTAGTCGGTAAAGTTTCTTTTTGTGAATTATATTGCATAAAATTTAAAATGAAGTTTTTCGTAACGGTATGCGTGAATGGTAGTAGATTTAACCTAAAAACAAAAATTGACCGGTAGCCCGCAGGCTACCGGTCAATTTTGTATGAGTTCCACTACTTAAGCTCTTCCAAATTTTTCAACACCGCTTCGTTTTGGAGAATTGAGGACACATATGTACGGACCCGGGCTTCGTCAGCATCTTTGTAGTGGTTGAGTAGTTCTTTTACTTGATCATTTACGAGTTTTTCATCAGCGACAATTTTTTCCTTCTTAGCAATCTCATTTAGAATTAATTGTAATTTGGCGCGTTTTTCCGCTGCCGGTGACCATTCTTTTCGCAGATCATCTTTAGTCTTCTTAATGTGAGAAAGATAGTCGTCCATTTTTAAATTGGAACGTTTTAAGTCTTCTTCCATTTGAGCGAACATTTGACTAAGTTCAGAATCAATCAAGATTTCTGGTAGTTCAATCTTACTTTCCGCAATAATCTCATCTGTAATAGTCGCTCGGTGGTTGGCATCAACATCTCGTTTTTTCTCAATCTCCAAGTGTTCCCGGAGCATGGTTTTAAATTGTTCAACGGTTTCAAATTGTCCTGGTTGACCGAGTGCTTTTACGGTTTCGTTTGTCAGCTCAGGAACGGCTTCGTCAGATTTAATAACAGTTTCTGGAGTGAGCAGATCAGCCCCTTCGGTTGAAACTGCAGCTTTCTGTTGTATTTTTTCGTAAGCTGCCTTTTGACGCAAGATATCCTTAATCTTGTCTTCAAGTTCTCCCTCGCTCACTTCTACGCTCGCCTTACCCTTGTTGGTCTTTTTAGCGATTGCTTGATAATCCGGTAGGCCAATTTCAGGTATGACTGCCACTGTGGCGGTGAAACCAAGGGGATTATTTGGCGCAATTTTGGTGATTTCAATCTTAGGATAACCAATGGCATCAATAGCATGTGCTTCTAAGATATGCGGATACATATGAGAAATTGCTCGCTCGGCCATCTCAGTTAAAATGGCCATTTCTCCTATGTGCTTCTCAAGGACGGCAGCCGGTACATGACCTTTTCTAAAGCCATCCAGGTTCACATTTTGACCAAGTGATTTAATAGCTCGCTCTCGCTCAACAGCTAATTCCTCATAAGGAATTTCGCCACTAATCTTTACTTGTGATTTTGGTTCTACTGTGACGGTAAAAGCTTTTTTAAAATCAATATTATGATGATGTGAATGTGTAGACATATGTACGCGCTAGTTTACGGATATCTTACGGAAATGCAACTATAACGTTAGTTTCTGGAGTGTCACTCATGATTGACAGGTTATTTGTAGTGAGTATATTGCTGTTACCAAGGCTACGCACAGTGCGTCAGTCGGGATGATAGTTCCTGGAGAATTTTATGAATCTGTTCGACTTGACTTTGTTTCGTCATCTCAAGGAAGAGCTTGCTCGGGTGACGCCTGAGCAAGCAGTGTCGGTGGTTAATCTTGTCGACGAGCGCACTGATGGGATAGTGGAAGTGGGCAGAATGAGTGAGAGTCTACGTGGCTTACTCTTCCTTTCCAGACAGGCTGCTGTTCTCGCCAATGAGGCTATGAGAGCTCAGGCCAACTCCGACCGCTATTCATATGAGGTTGGCCAAGCGGTGGATCTGCTTCAAGGTAGAAGCAAATTCTTGTCTGTAGCTTTCAAGCAAGCACTTCAGGAGGAATTCCCGATAATTCCTGCTTCCGCCGAGGTGTATTGCGGCCCAGCACCTGATTTCATGTTGTATTATGTGCCGGCTCACGCTGCTCGCCTAGAGCAGTTTCTCTTCAGTGATGCTTGAAATTGCAAAGCCGGCGCCCTTTGGGCGCCGGCTAGACCTCCCCGCCACCTTAGGCGGGTTTATTAATTGTTAGCTTCGAGCTCAGCTTCGATTTGCAATAGTTCAGCATCAAGATTATCGAGGCCAGTACTTTCTAAGTCAGCTTCAATCGCGGTGATTTCATCTGACGTACTCATCGCTCCAAAACTTTCTACTTCAGCCACAGCATTCGTGGTCTCAGGTTCTTGGTTCATTTCAGCCGATGGTCTCTGTGGCGTTGGTGTTGACTCAGGAATTTGTGTGGCTAAAAAGTACCAGTAGATTAAGCCAGCTAGGACTAGTGACAGTAAGATAAAAAGTACCATTAATAACCAACCACCTCCTTTAGGTTGATTATCTTCGGCAGCTTGGTAGGGCGCTTCATTTTCTGGAAGCTTCATTTCTTCTCCTTCAAAATTTGGTTCTTGTGACATGGTATATGTGGTTAAATTTAATCAACTTTATTCCGCTTCAGTCGCAGCAGCGTTTGAGTTCTCGACCGCGGCACTTGGATTTTGGTTACGTTCCGTGACTGCTGCTTTTAGGAGGCTAATCGTTTCGCGTAAGGCCTGGTGCGCACTGCGGATTAGGCGACTAGTTTCGGCGTAGGTCGCTCTGACGTTTTCCCAGTTTGCCCTTGGTTCTGGTGAAGTAGTGGCGTTGTAAACCTGCTCATCAATATTGGCTAGATTGGCTCTAGCTTGTGCTAGGTAATCATTGGCTTCACGTAGTTTACTGCTAGCAGCGCTAGTCGCGATCCCAGCAGCAGCCAGTTTTTCAATTCTAGCCGCTATCCGATCGCTGATGATAAACAGTCTAGCAATAGCTGCTTCTAAGCGATTACTAATGTTAGCAGACAGGTTCAAAATTCGCTTTTGTCTTACTTCTGCTAAAGCCCCCATTCTTTCTTCGCGCAACACTTGCCTGGTTTCAATATTTTCTGCCCTTGTTTCTTGTCTTAACTCAGCAGCCTCTGTTCGATTTTCTTGTCTTGTTTCTTGGGATTCAACTCTAGTCTCTTGTCGCGTTTCCTGCGCTTCGACTCTAGTCCCTTGTTGAACTTCTATGTTTGACCGCTGTTCTGACCGCACCGTTTCATTTGGCGGTGCGCCATTGGTGGCGGTATTTTCTTGTGCTCCCGCCACTAAGAAGAAACCAAAAAATCCCATTAAGATTAAACTATTAATACCAAATACTCTAATTATTTTTACAGATTGCATACTTTAAATTACATTAGCCAATAAGCTAAATATAGTATAACCCCCGCTCCACTAAAGGAGTCGGGGGTTATACGCAACTAATCAATTATTCTTTATTTAGTTTTATTTGTCCGGTAAAGGGCGCAACTTTTATCGAAGGCTTCCTTTGCTTGAAAGGCACCATGCCATTCACCAATTTTTACTTCTTTGTTCTGGATCTTTTTATAAGTTTCAAAGAAGTGTGTCATCTCTTTAATAAAGTGTTTGTTTAGATCAGCTAAATCCTTCACTTCATTAAAGCGCGGGTCATCTACCGGCACGGCCACTATTTTGTCATCACGGTCACCTCCGTCAGTCATTTCCATAATCGCTACTGGACGTGCTTTTACTAGGATTCCTGGTGCGAGGGGGTAGGTAGTCAATAAAACCACATCAAGTGCATCCCCGTCGTCAAAAAGCGTTTGTGGTACAAAACCATAATCAAATGGATAATCTTGAGCAGAATGCATTACTCGATCTAGGGCAATAAGACCGGTTTCTTTATCAATCTCATATTTGTTTTTTGAGAATTTGGGAATCTCCACAATCACATTCATTTGATCAGGTGTTCCTGGAGCAATGTCATGAAGTAGGTTCATAATTTTTAATTAAGGATTTTTAATTACTCTTTTCGCCAGCTTCGGTTTCTGCCGCTACTAGAGCTTCTGCTTCTTCAGGAGTGTCAATTTCATTAAACTCCTCACTATCAGGATTGGTATCCCGATCATTGGTAGGCTCGTCTTCGCTAGGTAAGTCAGGATTTGTGGTAGTAGCGTCTTCATTTTCTAAGACATCAATGTCACTCCCAACTGGAGTTTCAACTGGCGCCACTATGTCAGCGGTGCCGGCAGCGTCTGCTACAGCTAATGCTTCGCCTGTTTGAGCGGAGACAATATCTATCTTCCAGCCTGTTAGTTTGGCGGCCAACCGCACGTTTTGTCCACCTCGTCCAATGGCTAAGGATTGTTGGTCTCCGGCTACCTCCGCGATAGCGTGTCCGCGTTCGTTACTTTCTTCATTTGGCTGTGAGACTATTTTTACATTCATTACTTGTGCGGGGGAAAGTGAATCTTCGATAAATTCAGCTGGATCAGCAGACCATTCAATAATGTCGATTTTTTCACCTCCAAGCTCACTCATGACGGTGGATACACGTACGCCTCGTTGTCCCACTAGTGATCCAACTGGGTCAATGTGCTGGTCATTAGCGTAGACGGCGATTTTTGAGCGTGCGCCAGCTTCACGGGCGACAGCTTTAATCACCACGGCACCACTTTGCACCTCTGGAGCTTCTATAGCAAATAATTCCGAGAGAAAATTTGCATGGGCACGTGATAGTTTGAGAAAAATTCCCCGAGAAGTTTCTTCGACAGCCAGAAGAATAGCTCGGATACGTTCCCCTGGTTTGTAGCGTTCGCCTGGGATTTGTTCATCGTAAGGCATAATCGCAGTCACCCTTCCTAAGTCAACATACAAATTTCCACGTTCAAAACGTTGGACATAACCAACGACAATGTCACCAGCTTTTTGACCAAACTCAGTTAGCGCTGCTTCTTTTTCAGCTTCACGAATCTTCTGGACAATGACCTGCTTAGCTGTTTGAGCCGCGATTCGACCAAAATCATCTTTTGGTTCCAAAGGGAAAACCAATTCTTCTCCAACCTGAACGTCCTTTTTAATCATTCGGGCATTGTTCACCATGATGTGTTTTTCCTCATCAAAGCGCACTTTTTGGTCGTTTTCTGTCGGTGCCTCTTCAGCTGTTTCTTCTTCGGTCTCTTCACTAGACTCCGCTTTAAGCATACTTTCATCAACCACAATTTTGATCTGGTTAAAGTTTGTGGTTCCACTGTTAAGATCAAATTTAGCGGTAATAATTTGGCCTCGTTTACCAAATTCTTTCTTATAAGCTGTAGCTAGAGATTGCTCAATAGCATCCATCATCTTTTCTCGAGAAATTCCTCGTTCTTCTTCCATTTCTGCCAAAACGGCATTAATTACCTTTAAATCGAACATA
This sequence comes from Minisyncoccota bacterium, assembly GCA_035324355.1. Taxonomy (GTDB): domain Bacteria; phylum Patescibacteriota; class Minisyncoccia; order Phycocordibacterales; family UBA918; genus OLB19. The sequence goes on along the minus strand of DAOLBU010000009.1, from coordinate 25,125 downwards.
ATAATCTACTTAATAAATTTAATAATTTTCTCAAATATCACTGTGCTATAAAGAAAGCCCGGCGCAAGCCGAGCAGTCATACAGTAACAACTATCATAGTATTTATTTCTCTCGCATGCAAGCTCAGAATAAAAAATGGTTTTAATTCGAGTTAGAGAAAGAAGTTATGGGAATTAGCCCACAAATAATTTTCAGTAGGTGTTATAATTAACTTTAAGTAGCTCTTATTAGCTCATTTTCATATCGTTGTGCGAATACAAGATGAACAATTAAAGCGTTTTATTCTTGATGCCGGCTTGGTTAAGAAGGCGGATATTATTGCTGTCGAAAAGGTCGCTAAAGATGAACGCCGCACCTTAGCCGAAGCGCTTATTGCTCAAGGTCATATGACTGAGGATGATATGCGTCGGGTTGAATCCTACGTTCTCGGCATACCTTTCGTTTCGCTCAAAAATTTGAAAATTGAGTTTGAAGTATTGACGTTAATCCCAGAGCCGGTTGCACGAACCCACAATATTATTGCTTTTAAGAAAAACGATAAGGAGTTAGAGGTAGCAATGCTCGATACTGCCGACCTTCCGGCTATCGACTTTGTGAAGAAAAAAGTGGGATTAAAGATCTTGCCCCGATTGACTGACACGGAATCAATGCGCACTGCTCTACGGCAGTATCAAAAAACCCTAAAAGATGAGTTTGGAGAGATTATTATGAAGGATGCATCGGCCTTGAAGGTCATAGCGGAAGAGAGTGGCGAGGAGATGTCTGAAAAAGATCTAAAGAAAATGGCGGAAGATTTGCCTGTGGTGCGCATTGTGGACACATTACTCCGCCATGCCATCATTCAAGGGGCTTCAGACATTCATATCGAACCCATGGAGGAAGAGGTAGTTGTCCGTTATCGTATCGACGGAATTTTAAATGATGCAATGAAACTACCGAAACATGCGTCCGGAACTTTAGTGGCTAGAATAAAGGTACTTTCAAATCTTAAACTCGATCAAAAACGTCTTCCTCAAGACGGCCGCTTTAAGATGGAAATGGATGGTCAGAAAGTCGCTTTCCGCGTCTCGATGTTGCCAGTGTTCTTCGGCGAAAAAATTGTGATGCGTTTGCTACGAGAAAGTCGTAGCGGCTTCTCACTTGAGGGAATTGGTTTTCATGGTTCAACTTTGGAAAGAATTCATAAGGCTACTAGGGCAACAACTGGGATTATTTTAGTGACCGGACCAACTGGTTCAGGAAAATCCACGACTTTATATACTATTCTTGATTTACTAAATTCACCGGAAGTAAATATTTCCACCATCGAAGATCCGATTGAATATCAGATGGCCCGGGTTAATCAAAGTCAGGTTAAGCCCGAAATTGGCTTTACTTTTGCGGCTGGTTTACGTTCTTTGATGCGTCAAGACCCAGATATTATTATGGTTGGGGAGGTACGTGATCAAGAAACTGCTAGTTTGGCTATCAACGCCGCTTTGACCGGACACTTAGTACTAGCGACCGTTCACACCAACTCAGCTTCGGGAACCATTGCGCGTCTGGTAGATATGGGAGTTGAATCATTTTTGTTAGTCTCTACCTTAAGAGTGGCTATTGGTCAGCGTTTGGTGCGTAAATTGGCTGATGACAAATTACCCTACTTTTTATCGAAAGCTGAAAGAGATGAATTAGCTTCACATGTTGATTTGGATTCCGTCTTACATACTCTTAAGGAAGAAAAAATAGTCAAAGATGACGCTACCTGGAATGACATTTCTTTTTATCATCCAAAAGAGAAGGGGGAGACTGAAGATGGATATAAAGGGCGTATGGGAATTCACGAAGTACTGCAAGTATCGCCCACTATTAAAGACATGGTAATGTCACAAAAAACCGGTGATGAGATAGAGGCTCAAGCGAGAAAAGAGGGAATGCTTACCATGCTTGAAGATGGTATCTACAAAGCAGCAAAGGGACTCACTAGTATCGAGGAAGTGCTCCGAGTTATTAATGAATAGTTATTCCTTGATATGTCTAAATTTACTTACAGTGGTGAAGATCAAGAGGGGAATAAGGTAACAAAAACCGTCGAGGCAGATGATCGGTATTCGGTCTATGATATTGCTAGGCGTGATGGACACAAGGTGACTAGTATCGAAGACAGTGGTGATAAATCTTTTGGTAAATTTTTTAATCTCGAAAAAATTAACCGGATGATGAGCCGGGTTTCGGCCGATGAGTTGGTGATGATGACACGCAATCTCGGATCGATGCTTAAAGCTGGTCTCACAGTGACGCGAGCCCTTTCAGTAATTGAGAGACAAAGTTCTAATCTAAAAACTAAATGGGTTTTAAAGCGAATCACTGAGCGTATCAATAACGGAGAACAATTTTACGAAACCTTAAAAGAATTTCCGGAGGTGTTTTCAGACTTATATGTGGCGATGATAAAGGCAGGAGAAGAAAGCGGTAGCTTGGCAGAGTCACTCCAAACGCTAGCAGTTCAAATGGAGCGAGCGAGTAATCTAACTAAGAAGATTAAAGGAGCGATGATTTATCCCGGGATAGTCATGACAGTCATGGCTATAATTGGAGTTCTGATGATGATTTTTGTCATGCCACAGATTACTGGCGTTTTTAAAGATATGAAGATGGATTTGCCTGCCACTACTATTTTCCTGATAAACACTAGTGATTTTTTTGCAGAAAATACTATCGTGGCTTTAGCTTCGATATTTGGTTTTATTATTGGTGTTATCTATTTTTTACGCTCACGAGTGGGAAAAATCGCCACTTCATGGCTAGTGGTGCGCTTGCCGGTTATTGGCACGATGGCTAAGGAGACAAACTCCGCTCGAACAGCCAGAACATTATCATCATTATTAAATTCGGGGGTTGATGTTATTCAAGCAATAAATATTACCGAAGAAGTGGTCCAAAATGTTTTCTACAAGAAAATTCTCGCTGAAGCTGGGAAACGGGTCGAGAAAGGTACTGCCTTATCTGAGATTTTTATTGAAAGAATTGATCTCTACCCAATTCTGGTGGGCGAAATGATTATGGTAGGAGAAGAAACTGGTCAAATTTCTGGAATGTTAAGTGAGTTGGCTATTTTTTACGAAACAGAAGTGGAACGTAAAACCAAAGATCTATCCACCATTATTGAACCGATTTTGATGGTGGTGATTGGTGTTGTGGTGGGATTTTTTGCCTTAGCGATGATTTCACCAATCTACTCAATTTCAGACGGGTTGTCTTAAAACATGTTTAATTTAGGTTCTGCAAAAAAAATATCAGGCTTCTCACTCATTGAAGTCTTAGTGGTGATTGGCATTACTGTCTTAGTCTTCGGTGGTCTGTTCGCTTCGTTTGAATATTCATTAAAATTGATTGCTCAGTCACGTGCTAAAATGAGCGCTCTGTCATTGGCTACAGATCGTCTGGAGTATATACGTTCATTGCCCTACAATGATGTTGGTACAGTCTTGGGAATTCCTAGTGGCAATATACCGCAAAATCGGACCGTATCACTTAATGGCATTGAATTTTCCGAACGAGTACTTATTGAATTCGTGGATGATCCAGCTGACGGTCTAGGGGCACTTGATAGTAACGGCATTTTATCTGATTACAAAAAAGTTAAAATTGAATATGAATGGGAGATTTATAACTTGCCCCAAACTTTTAGTTTGATTTCTACGGTTATTCCACGTTCTATTGAAACTACAGCTGGAGGTGGGACGCTTAGGGTTAATGTTTTTGATGCCTCAGTTGCGCCATTACCGGGCATTAATGTTCGTTTATTAAATACATCTATTGCACCTAATATCGATGTCACTAGACAGACCGATGCTACTGGCATTGCTTATTTTACCGGCGCTCCAGCCGCCGCTAATTATGAGATTTTTGTATCAGCCGCAGGCTATTCCTCTGATCAGACTAGACAAGCTGAACCCGGATTAGAAAACCCAAACACCTTACCAGTGGCCGTCTTAGAGAGCGACATCTCGACGATGAATTTTCAAGTGGATCGCCTTAGTGATCTAACTATTGAAGTCTATAACAATGAAGTAATTGGTGAAGTGGTAGAATTGTTTGATAATAGTTTGAATGTAGCGGCCTCTAGTAGTGTTTTAGTAGATATGGGAAATCTAACTTTGGCGCATACTGGTTTTGTTTATGAATTAAGCGGTACGGCGCTTCTCCGTCCTGTTACACCGAGTCCAATTGTAGCTTGGGGTGTAGTGGAATTTGATGTAGCTAGACCACTCCAGACAGATGCCCGCCTTCGTTTTTATACTAGCACTAACACCGCCGACATCATTTCTGATACTGATTTACCAGGAAATGCGGCCGGTTTTGTCTCTAGGTTCATTGATATTAGTGGTCTGAACCGTACAACTTATCCAACTTTAGTGGTAGGCGTTCATTTAAGTACTAGTAACACCTCCTTGACCGCTGAAGTAGGTAGTATCACACTTGGTTATATAGAGTCCCGTAGTATGTTAACCGGACATACTTTAAATTTACGAGGTAATAAAGTCATTGGTACTAACGATTTGGCGGCTCCAGTCTACAAGTATCAACAGGACCATACTACTGATGTTTCCGGAGTGATTAATATAGACAACATTGAATGGGATTCATATACAATCACTCCTGGAGGTTCGCTCACGGTTCGTGAAGCCTGTTTAAGTAATCCTTACGCCCTCGCGCCTAATAATGAGGTGACGCTATCTGTTAGAACAGTACCTGCTTCAGCAAATAATCTAAGGGTAGAGGTGGTCGATACGACAGGACAGCCAGTTATCGGCGCTACGGTAGACTTAAGTGGACCAAGTGATTATTTGTCGGAGACTAGTTGGTGTGGTCAGGCATATTTTGGTGGTTTAGTATCTGATGTTTATGATTTGGAAGTTTCGGCTCCTGGAGTTGCTTCGACAATAGTTAATGATATCAATATTGCTGGAGCTGTAGTGCAGCGCATTATTTTAGTTCCATAGATATGATGAAGCTTTCTTACAATCAACAAGGATTTACTCTAGTAGAAACTATTGTTGTCGTCGGTATTTATACGATAATGACTCTAGTAATTTACACTAGTATTTTCAATTTATATCGAACTAATAGTTATACGATTGAACAGTCCCATGAAGTTGATCAGGCCAGGCGCGGTCTACAGACCTGGCTAAATGATGTTCGTGAAATGACCTATGCCGATGATGGCACTTTCCCGGTAGCCGTTATGGAGCCGCATCGTTTGGGTTTCTATAGTGATGTTGATAAAGACAACACAGTTGAGTATGTTGAATATGTGTTGTCCACGACGACTCTTTTTAAGCGGACATTTGAACCGACGGGGCATCCGCCAGTGTATAATTTAGTGATACCGGCAAAGACAGAGATTTTATCAGAGTATGTACAAAACTTATTGCAGGCTACTTCTACATTTAAATACTATGACAATAGCGGCACCGAACTTGTGACTCCATCAGGACTGCTGACTGATGTTAGGTATATTGAAGCACAGGCCATAGTAAACATCGATCCGCTACGATCACCTGGTGAATTTCTTTTGCGTAGTGGTGTGACACCAAGGAATCTGAAAGATAATCTTTAATATGAAAACAAACACCAATTGCCAACAGAAAAATTTAAGTCAGGGATACTTGTTAGTCATGGTCTTGGTTTTTGGTTCTATTCTTTTTGTGATAATAAGTTCCTTTTTTGCTTATATTGTCACGCAAGGTAACGCTATTAATCAAAGAGTAGAATTACAAAGATCTTTAGACATTGCAGAAGCGGGTTTAAATTACTATAAGTGGTTTTTAGCCCATTATCCTAATGATGTCACGAATGGTACCGGTATGCCTGGACCATATGTACATACTTATTATGATCCTGAAGGAGATGCTATTGGTGAGTTTTCCTTGGAAATAGCTAGTAGTACTTACTGCGGGGATGTCGCTTCTATAGATGTATCTTCAACTGGTCATACTTATGATGACCCTAGTGTTTATCGGACAGTCAGTGCTCGCTACGCTAGACCCAGCGTGGCTGAATATTCATATATCATTAATTCAAATGTTTGGGCCGGCGCCGACCGAATTATTGTGGGACCTTATCACTCTAATGGTGGAATTCGTATGGATGGACAGAATAATTCAACAGTAACGAGTGGGCAAGAAAGTTGGAATTGTGATTTTTGTTCACCAGCCGAAATTAGAGATGGTGTGTTTACCACTACTGCCAATGCTAATCCAGCCTTGTTTTCTTTTCCGTCAGCCCCGATTAATTTTGCTGGTTTAACAATTGATTTGGCACAAATGCAAAATCGAGCTCAGTTTGCTGGTGGTATTTATATAGGTCCATCAGGTGCTTATGGTTATCGGGTAACTTTCAATAGTAACGGTACCATTACTGTGAGAAGAGTAAATGGCACTACAGAGTATTGGGGCCTTACTTCAGAGGCTGGTTGGGTGCAAGAAAGACATGTTATTAGTAGTACTAATACTAATAATACTTATACTATTCCTGCGTCGTGTCCGATTATTTTTGTTCAAGATAAAGTCTGGCTTGATGGAGTGGTGAATCAAAAGGTCACTATCGCGGCGGCTGATGTTGGTTCGACGGCAATTAACCCGCAGATTATTCTTAATGGTAATATTACTTATACTTCTGCGACCACTTCCGGGCTCTTAGCTATCGCTGAACAAGACGTGCTAGTAGGCTTGGTGGTTCCTACGGATATGACTCTAAACGGTATATTTGTCGCCCAAAATGGAAGGTTCGGAATTAATCGGTACTGTGAAAATTGTAGCTCTGGAGGTATTAATCGCGGCTTGCCAAACTCTTTAGATCCTTATGTGTTTAGAAACTCTTTGACAGTAAATGGTACCATTGTTTCAAATGGCCGCGAAGGCACCAAGTGGACTAGTGGGGGTACTTGGATTTCGGGTTTCAATAATCGGGTAAATAGCTACGACCGTAATCTCGTCAATAGTCCACCACCACTTGTACCTAAGACCTCAGACGTCTTTGTTATTACTGAGTGGCGTGACCACCAATAGTAAATCATTACGGGTGTCATGCTACAATCACTAGGTATGACACATAAGCTTCCATTGGTAATTGGTAATTGGAAATTAAACCCGAGCACTGCCCTTGAAGCCAAAACTTTATATTCTGATATCAAAAAAAGGTTACCCAAAGAAAAGATGGCCGAAGTGGTGATTGCTCCGCCTTTTTTGTTTATTCCAGAATTGTCTAAATTGGGAAATGACAAAATGATATTAGGGGCTCAAGATGCGCACTTTGAAGAAAGAGGTGCTGTCACTGGCGAGATTGGTCCAGGTATGTTGGCTAACTACGGAGTTAGTTATGTGATTGTGGGACACTCAGAGCGTCGAGCGCTCGGGGAGACTGATATCCAGGTAAACAAAAAAATCAAAGCTTTGTTGAAACGTAAATTAACACCGGTAGTATGTGTGGGTGAGCGCAAGCGAGATGTTCAAGGACTGTTTTTTAATGATGTGGCTAATCAAATCAAAGCTCTAGCTGTGGGTCTCACAGTTGTGGAATTAACCAGAGTAGTAATTGCCTACGAACCGATTTGGGCGATAGGTACTGGAGAGACGGCTACCGTGGACAATGTAAAAGAAATGCAGATTTTTATAAAAAGCACTTTAACCAAACTTTATGAGCGTAAAGTAGCTGATAAAGTAACTCTACTTTACGGTGGTTCAGTGAAAGCTAGTAACGCTAAGGAACTTCATCAAGAAGGCGGAATGAACGGGTTTTTGGTTGGGGGAGCCAGCTTACTTCCAGCTGAGTTCGTCGAAATCATTAAATCTACTAACAAATAACATCTCACTTAAACATGGATTTGAAAAAAATTACTGAAGTTGCAGATTTGAAAGGATTGGTAGTAATGGTACGGTCTTCGTGTAATGTACCTTTGGTAGAGGGAAGAGTGCGTAATTCTTTTCGGTTACGCAGAGCTCTACCAACCCTACAGTATTTAAGTGCCAAGGGCGCTAAGACGATTGTGATTTCTCATTTAGGTAGAGAACCCCATGAAACACTGCGGCCAGTATATGAAGAAATGAATCTGACTTTAAGTATGAAATGGGCTGGAGCAGTCACTGCTCCTGAATTTGCTGCTGCCCGCAGTTCTATGATTGATGGAGAGGTAATTTTTTGTGAAAATTTGCGTCAGGATATTCGAGAAGAGGAGAACGACCCAGCTTTTGTGGGTCTCTTAGCCGAAGGGGTAGATCTTTATGTAAACGATGCTTTTGCGGAAGTACATCGCAATCACGCTTCGACTCTTGGCTTAGCCAAAGTGCTACCAGCTTATGCTGGAGTGGCTTTGGTGGATGAAATTGAGGGTGTAAAGAAAGTAATGCAGCCAGAGCACCCATCTTTATTTTTGATTGGCGGGGCAAAATTTGAAACCAAAATGCCTTTGGTAGAGAAGTATTTGCAAATTTACGATCATGTTTTTGTTGGCGGTGCTTTAGCGAATGATGTTTTTAAGGCGCGAGGTTTCAATGTCGGCCAATCTTTGGTGTCGGAGGTTTCTTTAGTGGATGCTCCATTTTTGACCAGTGATAAGTTAGTGGTGCCGATTGATGTCATGGTAGATAGTCCGGATGGTGTAGTAGTCAAATTACCAAGTGAGGTCACTAATGAAGAGAAGATTTTTGATATGGGGCCAAAAAGTGTAAAACTACTTGAGTCATATATTGCTGAAGCTAAAACCATTTTATGGAACGGGCCATTTGGTAACTACGAAGCAGGCTTTACGGAAAGTACTGAGGCAGTGGCGAAATTGATTGCCAAAGCCGAGGGCTTTAGTGTCTTAGGTGGCGGCGATACTGTCGCTGCGGTAGAAAAACTAGGTTTAAATGACCAATTTGGTTTTGTCTCTATTGGTGGCGGATCAATGCTCACTTTGCTCGAGCATGGTTCTACTCCTGTACTCGATTGTTTAAAGAATTAACCTGAGCACTTAGGGCTGTTTGAATTTTTTTCTGAACGTCAGAAAATTGTTCCTTTGGATTGGGCACATGATTTGGCTTAAGAAAGGATTGATCGTTTAGGTTTCTTGGTACCACATGCAGGTGGGCATGAAAGACTTCTTGTCCAGCGGCCTCGCCATTGTTCATGATGAGGTTGGCTCCTTCGGCTAATCCACTGGCTTTTAAAGCTGTGGCAATTTTTTGACCAACCCGCATCATTTGGGCTAAGACCTCACTGTCACCATCAAAGAGATTAACGAAAGGGTTTTTGGGAACAATCAAAGTATGACCATGATTTATTGGAGCAATATCCAGAAAAGCCAAAACCACATCATCCTCATAAACGATATGGGCCGGTATTTCTCGATTAATTATTTTGGTAAAAATGGTGTCTGACATGATTGATAGTATACCCTAAACCAGGCACGTGTTAACATGCTCAATATGACAAAATTTGTGGTTTTGCCACCACCTCCAAATGAGATTGCCACTAAACTAGTTGAGTATGATAGTAAGTTGATTACCTTACTTCATAATCGTGGCATTACTACTGTGATTGAAGCGAAAACGTACCTTAATCCGGAGTATGACACGGGACTTCATGATCCTTTCCTGCTACATGATATGGACAAGGCAATGGCCAGGATTTTGACGGCGATTGGCAAAAACGAAAGAGTAATAATTTATAGCGACTATGATTGTGATGGAATTCCAGGAGCAGTAGTTCTTCATGATTTTTTTACCGCAGTTGGATTTACTAATTTTTATAACTATATCCCTCATCGCCATTTTGACGGCTTTGGTTTAAGTGAAAGTGCTGTACTAAAATTGAAGACAGAACAGAATCCAACTTTACTAATTACGATTGATTGTGGTACCAGTGATTTGACTGCGGTAGCACTAGCGCAAGCAAATGGTATTGATGTCATTGTGACTGATCATCATGAGCCCAAAGAAAAGTTACCTGAGGCCGTAGCGGTAGTAAATCCTAAAGTAGGTGATACCTACCCATTTCCTGGTCTTTGTGGGGCAGCGGTTATTTTTAAGTTAGTTCAAGCTCTAATAGCACGAGGTAATTTTTCCATTTTACCTGGTCAAGAAAAGTGGTGGTTGGATATGGTGGGTATTGCCACTATTGCTGATATGGTGCCTTTAACCGGCGAAAATCGAGTTTTATCCCACTATGGTCTGGCGGTATTACGCAAGTCACGTCGCCCGGGATTACAGCAACTTTTGCGTCAACAAAAAACGAGTCAACAATACTTAACCGAAGATGATATAGGCTTTACCATTGGACCTAGAATCAATGCTGCTTCAAGGATGGACACACCTGAAGACGCGTTTCAACTTTTGGCGACCAAGGACGAAGGAGAGGCGGGAATGCATTTGAAGCATTTGGAGAAATTAAATCAGGAGCGTAAAACTGCCGTGGCCCTAATGACTCGCGAAGTCCATACTAGGCTTAAGGCACTCAGCGAATTGCCTTCCGTGATTGTACTTGGAAATCCTGATTGGCGTCCGTCATTAGTCGGTCTGGCTGCGAGTAAGTTGGCTGAAGAAAATAATCGACCAGCTTTTTTGTGGGGTCGGGATGGTAATGGAGTTCTAAAGGGGTCGTGTCGTTCGGGTGGAGGCGTTAGTGTGGTCACTCTGATGGAGGCGGTGCCGGAAATTTTCCATGAGTTTGGGGGACATCATATGTCGGGGGGTTTTTCCGTCCGCGATGAACGTATTCATGATCTAGCTGCTAGTTTGGGACAAGCCTATGAGAGTCTTGGTGCCAAAGCGAAAATCAATCAACCGATTCAAGTAGATTTAGAATTAACCTTGGACGAAATTACTCGTGACCTACTAAAAATACAAAAGCAATGTGCTCCTTTTGGTGCCGACAATCCCAAACCTGTTTATTTAATTAGAAATGTAACACCGAAAGAAGTAGTGGTTTTTGGTAAAGCGAAAGAACACCTAAAGCTAACCTTTGCTACTGCCGGCTTGGCTAAAGAAGCCATTGCCTTCTTTAAAAGTATTGATCAGTTTTCAAAGATTCCGAGCACGGAGACTCCGGTCTCGCTTTTGGTGCAGCTAGAGGAGAGTTTTTTTATGAACCGACTTCAAACCAGGCTACGAATTATTGATATTATTTAAATTCGTTTTTAAGCCATATTTTTGCTATAGTAGGGAAAATGGAAACAATTATTGCTTATACTGCCGGTGGAGCTAAAGGTAATCCTGGACCAGCGGCTGCTGGGGTTTATATTACTGACGCTAAGGGGAAAGTGGTGCGTGAGGTCAAGCAGTCACTTGGAAACGCAACCTCTGATTTTGCTGAGTATTACGGAGTGATGTTAGTCCTCCAAACGCTCCAAGAAATTTATAACAAAAAGTCTAAAAAGATACAGTTTGAAATTCGTCTATCTAGTGAGTTAGTCCAAAAACAACTAAGTGCCCTAGAGCCGATTAAAGAACCCGGTCTGGTACCAATGTTTATTGAAATTCATAATATGAAAGTCGCCAGTTTTCCTTATATCAGTTTTGTTCACATTAATCGTGCCAAAAATAAAGAAGCTGATAGGTTGGTGAATGAAGTGTTGGGTAATAGTTAGATTGAATTTCTTTAGTTTTTTGTTATAGTTCTGGACGAAACAGTGCGTCGCACTGTGTTCGGGAGTTGTCTGTGAAAAAAAGCCACGAAGGTAAGTCAGAAACAAAACCCGGGGTTGAGGATATGAGCCGAAGGGCTCGTCGGAAGGAAGCCACGAAAAATCGGCGCCCCAAGACAAAGAGGCGCTGATGGCCTGCAGCAGTCGGCTTACGTCCGACCGCTGCAACAGTTCCTTAAAGTAGGTGCCGCTTGTGCGGCATTTTTGTTTGTACAGATTTGTATTTTATGTACCGCCGTTTCTTCGAGGACACATAGTTAGAAGAATTGAGTAATCAGAATCAGGAGTGCAAAGTTACACTTTTAGCGGACTCTGGGACGCTAATACTTGGGACGTCACAATACACCGTGGCGTCTTTGTTTTATAATAAAAACATATAGTATGCAGATTAGCTATTTTTATTTAGCAATACTAAGTTTTTTTCTCGGAGTACTGGCGGCAACTTTTTATAGTTTTTCATTGGCTTTGATTACCTGGTTGTTATTTATCGGTTTCTGCCTTACTTTAATTAATCAAAAGACAAACAAAAGACCGCTCATGAGCGGTCTTTTGTTTTTTAGTTTAGCTATCATGGCTTTTGCCCTCGGAGTCCTTCGTTTGGAAATAGCTAATTGGTCTTTTGGCCAGTCTCCCTTAGAGTCGCAGGTAGGGCAAACTGTCACCTTGACCGGACAAGTAATCTCTTTACCTGAAGAGCGCGAGAAAACTAAATTACTTGAAGTGCAGATAGAGACTGATAAAATCTTAGTTTCTGTTGATCGTTATGAAGCGGTGACTTATGGTGACGTCGTTATGGTTAAAGGCGAGTTAACTCGACCGGAAAGTTTTACTACTGACTTGGGACGGACCTTTAATTATCCAGGTTATCTAAAAGCGAAAGGTATTGAGTATCGTGTTTCGTTTGCACAGATTGAAGTATTAGAGTCTAGAAACGGACATTGGTTTCCTACAGCCCTCTTTAATTTTAAGGAAGCATTTATGGTAAATGTGACCGAGCATATTCCTGACCCGGCCGCCGCTCTTGGTGGTGGGCTTCTCTTAGGTATTAAACAATCATTAGGAGCGGAGTTAGAAAATTCTTTCAGGCGAACAGGCATTATTCACATTGTGGTTTTGTCTGGTTACAACGTCATGCTGGTGGTGTTTTTTGTGATGTTTGTTTTAGGGTATTTTTTACCACCAAAACCTAGAGTAATTTTTGGTGTTTTAGCCATCGCTACTTTTGCCCTCCTGGTTGGGTTTTCGGCTTCAGTCTTAAGAGCCAGTATTATGGCTAGTCTCCTACTGCTCATTCAGGCTACAGGAAGAGTCTATGATGTTTTACGGGGATTGATGGTGGCAGCCACCATCATGGTCTTAATTAATCCCCATATTCTTTTTTATGATGTGGGTTTTCAGTTATCGTTTCTGGCGACAGCCGGTCTCATCTTAATTTCTCCTCATATAAATAATTGGCTTAGTAAGGTGACAAATTTCCTAGGGATACGGTCCTTTATCGTGGCCACTATCTCGACGCAAATAGCCGTTTTGCCGCTATTGCTTTACCAGATTGGAGAATTCTCAGCAGTGGCCGTAATCGTGAACGTTTTAGTTTTACCGATGGTAGCAGTGGCGATGCTCCTCACTTTTTTAACGGGAGTTTTTGCTTTTTTCTCTTCCACCCTTGCTTCGCTTGTAGCACTGCCAGCTTATATGTCACTACAATATATTAATGAAATTGCTCTCTGGTTTTCCGCCTTGCCCTTCGCCGCTTTTTTGGTGCCCCCGTTTCCATTTTATTTTGTACCGATTGGTTATTTAGTGTTGGCTTTTTTACTGTGGCGCTTTTATGATCCAAATTTAGCTACTGGCTACGGGGATCTCGGAGAAAAATTACTTCATCCTGACAAAGATTTAAACAGCCACACTGACCTAAGTGATTGGGAGATAGTAGAAGAGACAGATCAAACAGTAGAGAAGAAATTATCAGGTAAACAAAAATCAGAATCCCTGAAGGATTCTGATTCAGCTACGTTACCAATATTTTTTCGTTAAGCTACACGACTAGCGACTACTTCCCAATTGAGGTTACGGAAAAAAGCATCTACATACTCCTTCTTTTTACTAGCAGGATAGTCGCGCATGTATGAGTGTTCCCACATATCCAGGGCCAAGACTATGTCGAGGTCAGCCAATTGTCCTAAGTGCTGCTCATCAACCCAGGTTTCAATTAACTGATCGGTTTGTCTGTCGATATACAGCATCGCCCAGCCTACACCTCTGGTCATCGCAATTTTCATAAATCTTTGATACCAATTATCAAAGTTACCCCACTGTGATTCAATCATGGTTTTTAGTTTCCCATCAGGTAACGCCTTAGCTCCGTCTTCAAATTGAGTGAAATAATATTCATGGTTACGCATACCACCAAATTCAAATCCAAAACGTCGCTGCATTTCACCCATTGCGTACGCATTGTTATCAGGATCACTGCTATAGGCATCAATTTTTTCTCGGATTAGGTTGGCGTGTTTGACGTAGCCATTATAAAGACCAATATGCTCATCAATGGTCTCACGACTTATGCCGTCTAGTTCCGGCACATTAAAGGTTTGAGGATTGTAGTGCATATAAGAATTATTTTATTAGTAGTTTTTAGTATAGCAGATAGCCGAGCACTTTCATTCTCTAAAATTAATGAGGAGGGTTTATAATAGTTTTATGGCTGAACTGATTTTCAGGATACGGATTATTACTCTCACCATACTTCTGGTGTTTGTGTTGATTCTTTTTTCCCCGGCAGTTACCGGAGAGCAGAGTGCCGCACTACTCGCAGCCAAACAAAATAATGAACTCACGGTGGCTTTTTTAGATGTGGGACAAGGTGATGCTATTTATATTGAAACGTTTGATGGTGTCCAGGTTTTGATTGATGGTGGGGCTAGCAATAGTGTGTTAAGTGAGCTGGGTGAGAATATGCCTCTATTGGATCGTTCGCTTGATGTTGTTTTGGCGACGCATTCTGATAAAGATCATATAGGAGGTTTGGTGGAGGTGTTGGCTCGTTATGAGATTGATCAACTTATTTTGACAGAAAATACTAACGATACAGCTGTTGCGCGCGCTTTCGCGGCGGCCGTAGCAGCAGAGGGTGCTCCAATTTTACTAGCGCGAGCCGGCCAAGAGATTATCCTAGGAGCCTCAACCACTTTAGTGATTTATTCCCCAGCCACAAATCCAGCAACTTGGGAAAGTAATTCGGCTTCAATTGTGGCGCAGTTAAAATATGGTGAAACAGAGTTTATGTTGACTGGAGATGCGTCAATTAATATCGAAGAGTATCTGGTAGGAAGCTATGGTCCTGCATTAAAGAGTGAGGTTTTGAAGCTTGGACATCATGGTTCTCGGACTTCAACAGCTGAATTGTTTCTGGATATGGTTACTCCCATTTACGCAGTCGCCTCCGCCGGGAAGGATAACAGTTACGGACATCCCCATGCTGAGGTAGTAAATAAGTTAACTAAGCGTGGTATTAGTCTTTTATCAACTGCAGATCTGGGCACCATTGTTTTTAAAAGTGATGGAGAGAGAGTGTGGGTAGAATAATAAAAAAGACCGGCGCCAGAGGCGCCGGTCTTTTTCTAGCTAAACTAGTTTAGCTTCTCTTAGGGTTTTGTATGCCCCGTTCTTAGCAATAGTTCGTAGACCCTTTGTAGAAACAGTAATAGTAACACTCTTGCCTAATTCAGCGACATAAACGCGCTTCTTTTGTAGGTTCGGTGCTCGACGGGTTTTTCCGCAAGGATTAAACTGTGTCGCACGAGTGCGATTACTATAACGTCCCCCAATTTGGGTCTTCTTGCCAGTGATGTCGCATTGTTTTGCCATATCTTTGATTTAAGTCCCGCTATACTAGCATGCATACTTGATATTGCAAGCTTTAATACGTAATATGATGCACATATGGACCCATTAGACATCGCCATGATTATCGCCCTTATTCTTTCCGTTGTGCTTCATGAAATGGCACATGGTTATGCTGCTAATTGGTTAGGCGATCCGACCGCCCGTTTGCAAGGCCGACTTTCAGCTAACCCTCTAGTGCATATTGATCCTTTAATGTCAGTTATATTACCGGGGTTACTTGTTTTAAGTGGTTCACCGATTCTTTTTGGGGCCGCAAAGCCAGTACCTTACAATCCGTACAATTTCACCAACCAAAGATGGGGGGAGGCGATTGTGGCTGCTGCCGGGCCAGCTGCTAATATCTTCATTGCATTGGTTTTTGCGATTCTAGTGCGAAGTGCTGATGTTTTGCAGTTGTCAGCGACGTTTGTTGATTTGGCTACCGGTATCATCGTTCTCAATATTTTCTTGGCTTTATTTAACCTAGTACCTATCCCGCCACTTGATGGATCAAAGATTTTACCGAAGTTTCTCACTTATGGATTAGCTATTAAATACGGGCATTTACGTCAGGTAATGGAACAAAACATGGCTATATCTTTTGGGGTCGTTATTATCGCTTTTATCCTTTTCTTAGGACCCCCACTTTATTCTCTAACTACCAGCTTAACTAAAGTCTTCCTTGGTATATAGACGAACCAACATTCTAGTTGCAAAAAAAGCTAGTTATAGTATTGTATGCGGGCTTTATGGCAACAATACAACAATTAACAAAACGAAAGCGACGCGATCCAGTGAGAAAGAGTAAGACTGGGGCTTTGCATACTGGATTTAACAAAATCGAGAATCATCCCAACTCTTATAATTCTCCATTTAAACGTGGCGTCTGTACTCGTGTTACCACTAAAACACCGCGAAAGCCTAACTCAGCGATTCGAAAGATTGCTCGTGTTCGGTTAAGTAACGGTCAAGAAATCACTGCTTACATTCCTGGTATTAAACACACCTTGCAAGAGCACTCTGTGGTTTTGGTTCGTGGTGGACGCGTGAAGGACATTGGTGTGCAATACACTATTGTTCGAGGTAAGTACGATGCGACTGGAGTTGCTGAGCGACGGATGGGTAGATCACGCTACGGCGCGAAGAAACCAAAGAACTAAGATTAAGATAGCGCACGATCGGCTTTGTTGGGCTTGAGAAAAATAAATCTCACTGAACGCTTAAGTTCACCTCGATTTATTTTTTCTCGCCCGCCGCGCCGCTCGCACACTCTCTTAATTCTTAAAAAAGAAAGTACGTTTTGTTCAAGGTGCCTAAGATGCGCGAAGTAACAAAATTTTGGAAGGAGCGGTAGAAGACTACCGTGACTGACAAAATTGAAGTTACGACAAAGCAGATTAGGTACATTTGAACGAAACGGAATAGTTTATATTCGCTACAGATATAGGTACGCGATTCAAGTCTCCGGACTTCGGAATCAGATTATGCGAAGAATGAAGAATGTCATATACACTCCTCATTCTTAATCTAATTCAAAGAATTATTAAGAATTAACAATAAATTTATGCGACGTCCAATTAAGAAGCGACCAGTCGTCAATCCTGACATCATTCACAAGTCAGTTGACGTTGAGCGCTTGATCAATTACATCATGCTTCGTGGTCAAAAAGAGACTGCGCGCAAGATTGTTTACGCAGCTTTTGCAGAAATCAAAGAGGCTAAAGATGGTGGTGAACCACTCGAAATCTTTAACGCAGCTGTCCGAAATGCTGGACCAATGATGGAAGTACGTTCACGTCGAGTTGGTGGTGCAAACTATCAAGTACCTCGTGAAGTACGACCGGAACGACGAATGGCTCTTGCTCTTCGTTGGATTATTGCCGGAGCTCGTAATCAAAAAGGTGTCCCAATGCACAAAGCACTAGCTCAAGAACTTAAGCTAGCAGCTAAGGAAGAAGGAAACGCAGTGAAGAAGAAGGAGGATACCCACAAGATGGCGGAGGCGAACCGAGCTTTCGCGCATTTTGCCTGGTAATTTAGGAGCGAAGCGAACTAAATTCCAGCTGCAAATGCGGTGATGCCCCCTGCGGGTACGCACACTTCGCCTGGTAGTCGCCATTTTTGGCACACTACTTTGTCAGAAGCCCAGAAAATTCTCTCACCGTACGTTTAGTACGGCTCCAGAATTTTCTGGGCTTCTTTCGTGTATTGTACTCAAAAATGGCGATTACCAACGCCTCACAAATTTTTGGACCTTTTGCTTTGTCTCGTTTAGCAAATAAGTTAAGTGCGACTCCATACCAATTTTTTGACCATGATATAATAGAACTTATTATCATAATGACTATATTATGGAAGGAATAAGTAAGTCTATTGAACAACAGGAAAATATTTCTTGGGAAACACTCCGTGCTGAATCGACAGCTAAAGCAAAAGATATGATCGACGGTATATTGGGTTACGAATATATGACTCCTGCAGAAAAAATTTCCGCAGTTCATTTTTTACTCCATGAATTGGCTGAAGATAATAAGAATCGTTACTTGGCACAGGCTGTGGCAGTCCAACTTTCAGGCCTAATTGAAGATGAGAGACATGAAAAAAGAAAATCAGAGTTAAAAAAAGCAGCTTAGTTTATTTAGTTAATTGTTCCTTTGTTCTTTTATGTCATCTTTTGATTTTGACGCCGAAATCTCATCTCACCTCAAGGTTCTTCTGGCTCTCCAAAAACCTTCAGGGGTTTTCACTGCCTCCGCTCACGATGTAGCAACTGGCTACGACAAGGCTTGGCTTCGGGATATATATTTTATGACTTTAGCTTTTATGGAAACTGGCGATTTACCTGTGGCCTAAAAAGCCGCCAAGGCACTGCTATCAGTTTTTGTGAAGCATAAGGATAAGATCAATTGGGCGATTGAAAACAAACCAAAAGAAGCTTGGCAATATATCCATGCTCGTTTTCATCCAGAAACTTTTGAAGAATATTGGGAGGAGTGGGGTAATAGTCAAAATGACGCTGTTGGGGAAGTGTTAAATCTTTTAGTGGAATTAGAGCTGCAAGGAGCTAGCGTGATTGAGTCAGATTACGAACGAGAGATGGTGCAAAAAATTATTGATTATTTAGTCGCTATTGAGTATTGGCAGGATGATGATAATGGGATATGGGAAGAAAACATGGAAGTCCATGCTTCATCAATTGGCTCATGTGTTGCTGCTCTTAAAAAAGCTAAAAAACTAGAGTGGCTCAAGGTCCCAGACAAGGCAATTACTTTGGGGGAGCAGGCGCTGCGAGAATTATTACCGAGAGAGTCACTGTCTAAGTTTGCAGACTTAGCGCTACTGACACTTATCTATCCCTTTGCAGTAACGACCGAAGACGAAACGGTTAAAATCCTCCAAAACGTTGAGTATCATCTCACACGGGACAAAGGGGTGATTCGCTACAAGCTTGATCGTTACTACAATCAAAATCCCGATGGTTATAGTGAAGAAGCGGAATGGTGTTTTGGCTTATCATGGTTAGCGATAATTTATGCCGAGCGCGGTGACCGAGACAAAGCTTATTATTATCTCCGGCGAGCAAAGATGGCGGTCACCAAAGAAGGTTTAGTACCAGAATTATATTACTCCCACACTAATCAACCGAATCAAAACACCCCACTAGGCTGGTCTGAAAGTATGTACATTGTGGCTTTAAAGAAAGTGAAAGAATTAAAGTAGCTCAAAAAACCACCGATGAAGGTGGCGGGGGGTAGCGGGCGGCCCAAGGCCGCCCGCTTAGGATTTGCCTACAGTTCAATAGGTTCCAGGTCCAGAACTTGCAGTATGTAGGTTAGGCGCTGACGCACCTCCTCTGTTTGCTCATCTGCATTTTGACAGTGAGGAAAAACATCGTCTTGATATATCTCAAATACGTCTTTATATATATCTGCTACTAATTCCTTGAAGGCCAGGAGGAGATCTGCCTTGGTTTCAGTATGGAGGTTTAAATACGGATGAATCAGGGCGGATGGGCGGCTGAGTAAATCTTCTGCGTGGATGCGAAGAACAATTTTGTATACTTTCGGTCTACGGTACTTGAGGGTCGTTATCAACCTCATCAACATGTTCTCGGACGTATTCTTCTGTTCAAAGCATATCTTGTCGTGCTTTACCTGCTTACGCAGTAACACTTTGGCGTAGAGGCTAGCTATGCCCATAAGTAACATAGCAAGGCTATTTAACCAGTATCCCGAGAACAGGTTGTACAGGATCATTGGCAGAGTCAGGACGGCAATGAATGTAAGCGCTGCACTTGCTTTCATTGCCGCCAAAATATTCAGCTCATAAATATGATGCTTGTGCATCGGTCATCTCCCCGGTTTTAGAGTTATGAAGTACGTTATTCCTCGGCTATCTAACCCCCAAAGAGCCTTTTTGTCAAGGAGAACTTTTGTCTTTCACTTCACTGTATGGTATTAGTTAAGCATTAAATTATGTCAGCGAAAGAAGTAGTGATTTTTTATCATAAACACTGTGTCGACGGTACAGCTTCTGCTGCTGTTTGCTTGCGTAAGTACCCTGAAGCAAAAGCTATCCCGCTTAGCTTCAGTGAAAAAGAAG
The DNA here is from genome assembly GCA_035324355.1 of Minisyncoccota bacterium. Taxonomy (GTDB): domain Bacteria; phylum Patescibacteriota; class Minisyncoccia; order Phycocordibacterales; family UBA918; genus OLB19. Next base: position 4,973 of record DAOLBU010000009.1, on the reverse strand, counting down.
CTGATTTAGAAATTGCCAAAGCGGCCATTTCTCCGTCCACCACCGTCATTTTTGTTGACACTACTTTAGGCTTGGAAGAACTTGTTGGCTTTGGTAAGGAGGTTTTGGTGATTGACCATCACATTTCCGAGAAAGAAAAAGTTGAAGAATTAGTAAAAGTAAACCAGAAACTTACCTATATTTTTGACAACGAAGAGTCGGGTGCCACTCTCGCTTTTAAATACTTCTTTCCAGACGAAATCCTCCCGACCTTTTTAGCCTACGTGCGGGATATTGATTTATGGAAAAAGGAATTAACTCCAGAGTCTGAGTGGCTCCATCAATTTCTATCGACTAAGCGTAATCAACCAGAAACCCTGTTATCGCTTCTTGAGTCTGGAGCCGATTTAGGAAACTATTTAAGTATTGGAAAAACTTTAACAGAGTATGTTGATTTGGAAATAGTACATACTACCCAACTTGACCCTTGTTACCTCCAAGCGGGAGACTTTAGGGTGCCGGCCTTTAATATCACCAATCATCAATCTAAAGCAGGTAATATTTTAGCTCTCAAATACCAGAGTGCGGTCATCTTGTATGGAATCATGGGCGAACAAACAAGAATGAGTATTCGCTCAGTTGAAGGCTGCCGACCAAATGCACAAGAAGTAGCTTCATTGTTCCGAGATGGAGGCGGGCATACCCATGCAGCAGGCGCAACTATACCTACTTCAGACTTTCTTCATTTATTTTTGGTATAATATAAAGATGTTAAAATTTATATATACTATCGTCGCAATTATAGTGGTTATCGGTTTGGTGCAGTTTTTTACAAAACCAGAAGTGGTAGTTGAAGAGACAGTAGTGCCTGAAGAAGAAATGGTGGCGTGTACCATGGACGCTATGATGTGTCCCGACGGTTCTTATGCTGGTCGTAGTGGTCCTAACTGCGAATTTGTTTGTCCGCCACTACCTGAAGTGCCAGATGATGTTCAGGCTCAGATTGACGCAAAAGCTGATTTGATTACTCTTACTACACCAGCTCCAAACACCGTGGTACCAAACCCGATGATCTTGCAAGGTGAAGCACGCGGCAATTGGTTTTTTGAAGCCAGTTTTCCGGTTACTCTGACCAACTGGAACGGTTTGATTATTGCTGATGGGATCGCCACTGCGGAGGGAGAATGGATGACCGAAGAGTTTGTACCCTTTAGTGCCAATCTAGAATATGAAAATCCCTATAAAGCAGGAGAGCCCGACTTTATGAAGCGAGGTTTTCTTATTCTGAAGAAAGATAATCCTTCTGGTCTTCCAGAAAATGACGACGCTTTAGAAATACCCATCTATTTTGCACAGTAATTTTTAGTTCTTGCTATAATTCAAATGAGTGAGTAAGGGATGTTGGAAAGAAAAATAAAATTACAAATTAAGACAAGATACATGGCCAAAGGAACAGACATGCGCAAAGAGAAGAAGAAACCAAAGAAAGATAAGAGCGACAAAAAATAAAAGAAGCGGTCAATTTTGACCGCTTCTTTTATTTTAGGCCTACTATAAAACTACCCTTACATCAAAGCCAAAAATAGTGTATGGTACTGACTTATGTCCCGCGGTGATGGAATTATTGTTTTCAAAAACGTGTCATATGAGTATGACGCCACTCGCCCTATCTTAAAGGAGGCCAATTTTGTAGTGCGCCGGGGAGCGAAACTAACTTTGATGGGTCAAAACGGGGCTGGTAAAAGTACTATCTTTTCTTTGATTAACCGAGACCGACATCCCGACGAAGGTGATATTAATATTGAACCACGCACTAGTATCGCGATTTCACGGCAGATTATTCCACGAGCAGAACTGACCTTAACGGTCCGTGCTTTTTTCGAACAGTGTTTTTCGGAAAAAGTCTATGATATTGATCCAAAAATTGAGGCGGTTTTGGAAGTAGTGAACCTTACTCCAACTGAAAAGCAAAGAGAAACTTTTAAAGATCGAATTGTTGGTAGTTTTTCTGGAGGACAACAGGCTCGACTACTTTTGGCACAAGCCTTAATTCAGAATCCTGACGTTCTTTTGCTAGACGAACCAACCAACAACCTAGATGTGGCCGGTATTGAACATCTGACCCTGTTTCTTAAAGAATACCCGAAAACAGTATTGGTGATTTCTCATGATGCGGACTTTCTCAATTCCTTTACTCACGGCGTATTGTATTTAAATACCCAAAGACGTCAAGTAGAGCAGTACAATGGTAACTATCATGCTGTAGTTAAAGATATTGCAGCTCAGGTAGAAAAAGAGCAACGTGAAAATGCTCGTCTCGCCAAAGAGATTCAAGCTAACAAAGATAAGATTAACTATTTCTCAAATAAAGGAGGTAAGATGCGCTTGGTTGCCAAGCGGATGCGTGACGAAGTGGAGGAAGCGGAAGAAAACAAAATTGATGTTCGTCGGGAGGATAAAACCATCCGACCATTTACGATTGAACCACATGGTGATATTCCGCTTGAGGTGGTAAAGCTGACTTCTTATAGCGTCATTAAAAACCACGAACCAAAAGAAGTGGAATGTGATCTGGTGTTAAAGCGAGGAACACATCTGCGGATTATCGGACCAAATGGAATTGGTAAAACGACCTTACTTGAAAGACTAGCTTCTGGACATGCCAAAGGGGAGCATGTTGCTCCCGGGGTAAAAATTGGTTACTACCGCCAAGACTTCTCCAACCTCGACTTTGATAAAACTGTTTTTGAAACTTTGATGGACTCAATGCAACGTAAAGTGGAAGAAGAAATGCGTTCCATCGCCGCTGGCTTTTTGCTATTTGGTGATGTGATGAAAACCAAAGTTGGCAACCTTTCTGAGGGACAAAAAGGTTTAGTGGCTTTTGCTAAACTAACGATGGAAAAACCTGGTCTACTAATCTTAGACGAGCCAACTAACCACATTAACTTCCGTCACATTCCGGTCATTGCTAAAGCTCTCCATGAATACAAAGGGGCCATGATTCTAGTTTCCCACGTTCCTGAGTTTGTGGAACAAATCCGCATTGATGAGACACTAGATTTGGCTAAGAAGCGATAAATGTAGACCTTTCAATCGATTGAAAGGTCTTTGATATAAAAACACAGACAAAGTAAAAGCCCCAGGATTTCTCCAAGGGCTCGCCATGTGGCGGGGTGGTTGCAGGTCAGACCTCGTTCTTGGCGGCGCTTTCTTTCTGCAGCTGCCTGCGGAGATTGCGGTTGTTTCTCCACCCCAGCAGTCCGTTCAGTAAAAACAGGGACATCAGGCTGATTACTGAGGTAATAGTGTAGTACTTGAACAAGTACGCAATCATCCAAATGGCTAGTATTGCAGTGATAATCCCAAAGAACCATACTCCACCTTGCGCCAGCCAGTCGAAGAAGCGCCGCGGTTTCTGTTCACGAGCATAGACCAGGAGTATAGCTGCAGCCAGACTGACGATCCAGACACCGGGGTAGGTGATGTAGTCTGCATAAAACATCACCGTGCTGGTAGTGATGGCTATGCAGACTAGGACGACAAACAAAAGTACCAACGCCAGAAAACTTACGATCGTGATTCCCAGGACGAATATTGCAGGTGCTATAGCGACTGTGATGAAGAGCTGGAGATTTTCTTTCCAGCTCATCTCCATGCTGGCCGCAGCCAGTTGACTTGCTGTTGTAAGTTGAACTTTCATGGACGTCTCCAATGTGAATGAACGACGAGCCCGTTGTTTGCTCGTTAATTAAACAGTACGATATTATAGATAGATAGATAGTCAAACGCAACTTGGTTCAATACCTTGGAAACACTCATCGACTTAACATTTTTGACTTACCGCTGTGCGTGATTCTTTCAACTGGCTTTTCCAGAGTGAGGTGTGAAGTTTAAAGAAGATGATGGCTATGATGGTTCCTGAAACTATCATTGATAAATAAAGATTGGCATTATCAGAAAAACTTTGCCACAGTGAAAGTACCCCAAAACCACCAATAACCGAAAGTTCTAAATACTTACCAATGATGTTGTAGCGACTAAGAGAAATTGGGTTTTTGAATTCTCGTTTACGTAAGAAGAAAGCTAAAAAGAGTGCCAGTTCAGCGACGATAGCCACTACAGCACCAGCGACTAAAAATGATAGTACTACCTCAGTATTACTCCAACCTCCGACACTTGCTTGAGCTGCTTTGGCTGGACCACTCCACAGAGCATCCCAAGAGACAACTAAGACAGTAATAAAAGTTCGTGAATCTTTTTCTTTTAAATTTAATAAACCACTAATCCAAGCTGAAATGCCAAACTTTGGTTTGATGCCAGTTGATTCGCATAGTACTTCATAGGTAAAGAGAGAGACCAGAACAAAACCAGTAATTCCTAAAACGATTTTAGCTATAGGTAAACTAGTCGAGAGAGACCAAAATAAAAAGTAACCAAAAGCGGGAAAGGAAATGTGGGTGATAACCACGGGAATGGTCCAAGATTTCCAAGATAGTGACCGATCACGATATTTGACAATGGTGGCAATAAAGACATCAATTCCGACACCAATACCCATAAAAATACTTGGCAAGAGAAAACCAGACAGGTCGTATAATCCTTCGCCGCCCAAAAGACCAGCGATAATTCCAAGAAGAGCAAGATATAAAAACCTAAGTGAGTTCACAGTAAAATACTTTCTTATATTTTAGCACTACATTTTCTAAATAGTTAAGAATTTATTGTATAAAAAACACAGACAAAGAAAAAGCTCCGCGAACAAGTCGCGGAGCTGTGAGCTGTGATCTTAGGTACGTTAGACGAAGGCAACGGCCTGGTCACCTTCGATAGCTTCTTCGGCCTCGTCCAGTGCGTTGTACCAGATGTTGCTGAAGAAGAAAATGAAGACTCCTGCCATGATAGCGGCGGCGATGCCGATGGAGTAGTAGATGTTGTTGGAGATCGACATCCCCTGGAGGAAGGACAGAACACCGAAGCCACCAATGACTGAA
>DAOLBU010000008.1:28888-36369 GCA_035324355.1 Minisyncoccota bacterium | reverse complement strand
GGCTTCATTGCCCAATATCTTTCTGCATCAAATTTTCGGCGATATCTAGCCATACTATTTTATCAGTTGGTCTGCAGATACACCGACCGCCTTAGCTAATTTAGCAATGGTTGCAAGAGTTGGATTTGTCTTACCATTCTCGATATTGCTTATGAAGCTCCGACTGACCTTAAGTTCCCGAGCAATATCACCCTGAGAGATATTCTTTGCTATTCGGATACGCTTAAGGTTATTGCCTAATTTTTCTGACTCGCTTTTCATAATCTCACTATACGCTCTGTTATAGTTTAACACAACAGTATCATATAGTGTACTATGCTTTTCCAACCATATTCTGCAATGTTTGTAGAATATGGTTGACTTTTGGTAACCACTCCTCTGTCATAACACTAGGTCTTAGTTCCTTATAGTTCTCAGGGAATGAGAAGCCGATGGATTCAAGCTTGTTCTTGAACTCTTCCGCTAATGACTCATTCGCTTTTGCAGTCCATTCGAAATTGAATGCCAGACGTTTGTCGGTTGAAAGCGTAAAGAGTGAGCGGTCTGAGATATTGCCGAAAATGGGACTGAATGACCCATATGAACCTGTACCGAGTCGCATCTCGGTCGCATGCTGTTTTGAGAAATTATATATCTGCTCGAAGCCACGAAATTCATCGAGAGCAAGCTTCTGACGAGCATCCTCGAGTAATGCTTCTTCTGTCCACTTCCTGCGAGCACTACTTGAAGATGAGACAGTAATATCCTTCTTCACTTCTGCTCCAAATATCTTCGGGATAATGATTTCGTAGGTATCATGCTTGTAGTATTCGAGTTCGACAGCATAGACATCAAACTGGCTGTTCTGGTTCACGTATAAAATGAGATCCTTTAGTCGGTCATCGAGTTTGTCCATCAGGACGACAAAGTGGAATACTCCGTTATTTAAATTGATGCGTGCCTTGTCGATGGTTGATTCTACTTCTTCGTCGGAGAGCTGAAAGAAATCTTTTATCTTCTCTGTAGTGCGTAGTTTGAAGACTCGTTGCGTGTGCTCGTCGAGAACGCCGAGGAACTCGTTGAAATCATTAGAATGCTTCCAGAGTGCCGCTCCGTAGTCGAGAGCTTGTGAGATGACGGTTCGCTTGTCTGGGTTTTTATATAGTTTGGTCTCGACGATATATAACTCTCCGTACTGGTCGATACCGATTGCGTCTATCGGACCGCTATTTGTTGGAAACTCTCGTGCAAGTATTAAAAGACGGATATCTTCCTTGATATCGTAGAGCGGAATGCTCTCAGGATTATCGTAGATGTACCGCTGTAAGTGATCCTCCTTATCGAAAGATGATTTGTCTACTTTAACGGCATTTCTGCCTTGATTGGAAATTATTATCGCCATAACTTGATAGGTCTTTATATGGCGGGATACAAAAAGCCCGCCACGGGTAGAGGGCGAACCCTCTCGTACCAGTTTCCCGATACGGCCTATCAAGCAACCCCATGACGGGTTTTTTATGCTTGATAGGACTTTCGACCATATCCTTTGGCGAGCCAAAGGGGTTAGGTCTGCTTATTCAGTTGTATACTAATAATATCTTAAATTAAGCCGTTTGCGAAGCCCTAAGTTACCAACACTTGCCAGCTGGTTTTAGAGGTCTATAATAATTGGTAGAGCAACTTGAAACACCTATTAAGGTTCATCCAAACGGAGGTCAACAGACTTAGTAAGTCACAGACAAACAACTTCGCGAGGGTGATCCGAAATGAGTTTATATAAAAACTGGACGAGCTTAGTATCAAGGCAAACAGACCACGGTACTCACGGCACAGAAAACGGCACGTCAAAGGGATATAAATTTCGAACAATAAGTAACCTATTCATTTAGGAGTATTTTGTTGTTGGAAATTTGTACCCCTTTTTTGATTTCTAGCACCAAATTCTCAAATGAGGGTTTGGTGTTTTTCGTTGCTCGCATTAGCAACTAACCATACAAATCATATGGCTAAACAAAAGTTAGAGTGGCGCACTGAGCGTCGCAAAGTGAAGGATCTCATTCGTTATGAAAAGAATCCTCGCAAATTATCAGCAACACAGCTTGATGGACTCAAACGTAGTCTCAAAAAGTTCAACGTCGCCGAACTTCCATGCATTAATACCGATGGGACCTTGGTAGCAGGAAATCAACGTGTCTTAGCACTTTCGCTCCTTGGTCGAGGTGAGGAAGAAATAGAGGTGCGTGTACCAAACCGTCCGCTCACGGAGGCGGAGTTCCGAGACTACCTGCTCACTTCGAATAGGTCAGGTGCGTCTTGGGATTTCGAGAAGCTCTGCCAAGACTTCTCTCTTGAGGAACTCCTTACCGCAGGTTTCGATTCGTTCGATTTATCAAACATCTTTGATGACAATCTTGATGTGAACGATGGCGAATGGAACGAGGAGGAAGAAATCGAAAAGGCTAAGGACACGGACATCAAGCCCGGAGACTACTTCGCCCTCGGCAGGCATCGATTACTGTGTTCAGACGCGACCCATCCTGAGAATGTGAAAAAACTGATGGCGGGAGCAACTGCCGACTTCATCAATGATGATTTGCCTTTCAACATAGGGCTTTCGTATGACAAGGGTGTCGGCAACAACGCCAGCTACGGAGGCACTACCGACGACAGCAAGTCTGATGCGGAGTACGAGAACTTCGTGATGACTGTGATGAAGAACGCACTGTCGGTCGCAAAGAAAGACGCTCATGTCTTCTTCTGGTGCGACGAACGTTATGTGTGGCTTTTTCAAAACGCATACCGTGAGCTGGGTATAGATTCAAAGCGTCTCTGCATCTGGATCAAGGATAACCAGTCGCCAACACCCAAGACTGCCTTCAATAAGGTTACCGAGTTTTGTGTGTACGGAACAATTGGAAAACCGTACCTAAATGACAAGCTCAAAAACCTGAACGAGATTCAGAACAAGGAGGTCACCACGGGCAATCGTCTCACTGATGACATCCTCGACATGTTCAACATCTGGCTTGTGAAGCGTCTGCCGAGTTCCGAATATCAACATCCGACTCAGAAAAACCCGACATTGCACGAAAAGGCTCTCCGACGTTGCACACGTGTCGGCGATATCGTACTCGATCTGACGGCTGGCTCGGGAAGCATTCTCTCAGCATGCGAACAGTTAAAACGAACAGCGTATCTCAACGAGTTAGAGCCAGTGTTCTGCCAAGTAATCATTAACCGTTTTAAACAACTAAATCAACATGAACAAGTCATCAAACTCAATTAAGTACGGAGATGTGTTTCGTCTCGGTAACCATCTGCTCTTGTGTGCGGACTCACGCAATAAGGACATGGTTGCCAAGCTTCTTGGAGACAAGAAGATAAAGTCAGTAATTATTGACCCTCCTTACGGAGTGGCTGTTGCCGAGAGTAAGGAAGGATTTCAGACGCTCGCCAAGAACAAGGCAATCGTCAACGATCACCTGCAAAGCGATGCCGAGTACCGCAAGTTCACCCGTGACTGGATAGAAGCGATTACACCATTCCTCGAACGCAAGAATTCCTTCTACATCTTCAACTCGGACAAGATGGTCTTCGCTTTGCGTGAGGGCATGATCGACGCAGGATTGAAGTTCGGACAACTCCTTATCTGGGTGAAAACGCATGCCGTTGTGGGACGAATGGACTACGCACCCCAGCACGAGCTTATTGCCTACGGCTGGCACGGAGTGCATGAATTCCTGAAGTCTAAAGACAAGAGCGTGCTAGTGTGTCCGAAACCGAACAAGAGCAAGATGCACCCGACGACAAAACCTCTCGATCTCATACGTCGACTGATCCTCAACGGTACCCGTATCGGCGACATTGTATACGACGGTTTTCTTGGAAGTGGCACTACGCTACTTGCATGCGAACAGACAAAACGAATTTGCGTCGGAGTCGAGCTTGATCCTGAGTACTGCCAAACCATCATCGACAGGTTCGAGAAATTAACAGGACTTAAGGCAGAACGGTATGAGTAGAAAAGACACGATTACCGCTCGACAAAACAAACTCAAGGAGGCATTCCTTGAGCAACTTAAGCGCACTCCGACAATAGAGACTGCTTGCCAGAAAGTGAGTGTTTCGAGAGCAACGGTATACCGCTGGATCAATGGAAACAAGAGCTTCGAGAAAAAAGTCGACGAAGCCCTTGCCGAAGGTCGCACCTTCATGTCCGACATTGCCGAGAACCAACTCTTCTCACTTATCGGGGAGAAGAAGATCGAAGCGATCAGACTGTACCTGTCGACTCACAACGCTCGATACAGCAACAAACTTGAGGTGTCTGGTTCTATCTCAAAAGACGAACCTCTCACCAAGGAGCAGAAGAAGCTCATTCGGGAAGCACTGAAGCTTTCGTCATTACGCAACTATGGCAAGAAAAAAGAAAAGTAAGTCGGAGCAACTTTTCGACAAGCTGGTTACGGACAAGGTAACGAGAAAGGTGCTCGTGCGTGAGCGGTTGGAGTACTTCTTCCCGATCTACTTCCATCGGTACATGCAGTACGAGACTGCGGACTTCCAAAAGGAAATCTTTGAGATCCTTGAGAACGTAGCCATAAAGCTCGCCGTCATCTGTGCCTTCCGAGGTTCGGCCAAGTCAACCATCATCACGACCGCATACGTCCTGTGGTCTATTCTTGGCGTCCAACAGCGGAAGTTCATCGTCATCTGCGGTCAGACCGAACAGAAGTCGAGACAGTACCTCCTCAACATCAAGAACGAACTTCTGCACAATGACCTGCTCAAGAAAGACCTCGGACCATTCACTGAGGAAACTAATCACCTCGGTAATGCAACGGCGATCATCATCAAGAAGCTCAACGTGAAGATCATGATCAGCTCAGTCGAGCAGAGTATCCGTGGTATGAGGCACGGCGAGCATCGTCCTGACCTCATCATCCTAGACGATATTGAGGATACGAATTCCGTAAAGACTCGCGAGGGACGAGACAAGACATTCAACTGGCTCACGAGCGAGGTTGTTCCCGCTGGAGACAAACGGACAAGAATTATCGTGGTCGGTAACTTGCTCCACGAGGATTCGGTACTGAAACGATTGCAGAAGAAGATTAACAATGATGAGATGACTCACCTGAACGGGGTGTACCGTGAGTATCCGATTATGGACGAGCAAGGCAATCCTCTCTGGCAAGGAAAATATCCGACACCAGATGACATCGAAGCTGAACGACAGAAGACGATGAGCGAGACGGCATGGTATCGAGAATACCTACTGAAGATTATCTCGACCGAGGAACAAGTCGTGCGTCCCGAGTGGATTCAGTTCTACAACAAGGTGCCGTATGAGGGACGGCACAGTATCGCCATCGGCATAGACTTGGCGGTGAGCGAGAAAGATTCCGCCGACTATACCGCAATGGTAGTCGGTCATATCTATGGGTACGGAAAGAATATGAAAATATACATCCAGCCAAACCCTATCAATGAGCGAGTGCCGTTTCCTGTGCAGGTGGAGTTGATTAAGTCACTTATCGCAACGCAGAAGCAGTTACACTGGCGAGTGAAGACGTACGTCGAGGACGTGGCGTACCAGAAAGCACTTGTCCAACTTCTCGAAAGCCAGCGACTCGATGTCGAGGGTGTGCCTACAGGACGAAGCGACAAGACCGCTAGACTTCGACTCACAACATCATTCATAAAGGAGGGTCGAATTCTCTTTCCAGAAAAGGGGTGCGACGAGCTTCTCATGCAACTCACTGGATTCGGGAAGGAGTCACACGACGACCTTGCAGATGCCTTTGCTATGCTTGTACTGAAAGCAATCGAAAATAACCCGAGGTGTGGTACATCGGGAGTGTTCAACGGTCCTCGCCCAGACGCTATTTAGTTACCAACTTCAGGAGTCTCGGACTCACTAGACTCATCAAGAGTATTGCGTCATTCATTGTGTTGTATGGAAAATACAACAATACAAAAGCCGGAAATGGGGCTGGCACAAGAGGTATCCCCGTCAGGAATTAGATACTGCCTGTATGCGAGAAAAAGTACCGAACAAGAGGACAAACAAGCATTATCAATCGAATCGCAGGTTAAGGAAATGCAGTCCCTCGCCGAGCGTGAAGGACTGGAGATTGTGGAGATCAAACGAGAAGCGCACTCTTCCAAGGAGGTTGGACAGCGACCCGTGTACAACGAGCTGATCAATGAGATCAGGCAAGGAAAGTTCAACGGAATACTCACATGGGCACCCGATCGACTAAGTCGAAATGCTGGAGACCTTGGTAGTGTGGTGGACCTGATGGACCAAGGGCTTCTACACGAGATACGTACCTACGGACAGAAGTTCACGAACAATCCAAATGAGAAGTTTCTCCTCATGATCCTCGGGTCACAGGCAAAGCTTGAGAATGACAACAAAATGGTGAACGTGAAGCGAGGGCTGAGAGCAAGGTGCGAGATGGGACTCTGGCCGTCGGTACCGCCGACTGGGTATCTAAGTCACTCGGATCGAAACAAAAAGTGTGAGGTGGTGATTGATGAGCAACGAGCTGACGTGATCAAGCAGATGTATGAGAAAGTGGCTTACGACGGATGGTCTGGCAGAAAGCTCTTCTACTGGCTCAAGGACGACATACGGTTCAGGACGAAGCACGGCAAGCCACTGACCCTGAGCAACATTTATATAATATTAAAAAGCACCTTCTACTACGGAGAGTTTGAATACCCGAAAGGAGGCGGACAGTGGTACAAGGGCGTGCATGACCCAATCATCACCAAAGACCTCTATCTGCAAGTGCAGGACAGGATCACGAGCGACCACGTTGTGCGGGATCAGAACAAAGAGTTTGCCTTCACGAGAATGATCACCTGCGGACTGTGCGGATCTGGAGTGACTGCGGATGAGAAGTTCAAGAAGCTAAAGGATGGAACTACCAACAGATACGTCTACTACGGATGCACGAAGTTTAAGGACAAAAACTGCCCGTGCGGGTATGTACGAGAGGAGGATTTGATAGAACAGCTAGCTAGCGTACTCGATGTGGTATCGCTCGACGAGATCGGGATGAAAGACAGAATAAAGGCAGAGATCGAATCGCACAATGAGTTTCAAGAGTCGGTGCTTGGGAAAGAGATCAAGGAGAAGATAAAGATCAAAGAGATAGATATCAGGAACTACGCCAAGCACATCCTACGGAAGCGACCGATGCACGAGAAGCGAGAATTACTGAAGCATTTGAGAAGCAAATTGGTGCTGAAGAATAAACAATTAAGCTTAGTAGAAATCGCTAACTAAAATTAACAACAAAATTATACATACCCATGCTACATGTTCCTTGTAGTGGTGTACCTGCCTTTGGTATTCCCACATCGATTATTTCCTCGCCAGTTTGAGGAAGTATCTTTTGGTATCCAATTGAACGAATCACTAAAGCAGAAGAGCAGTCATAAGTACCATTGGTTCTAACAATCAGCTTAGTTGGAACGTCTGCTTGCGC
>DAOLBU010000008.1:14989-28878 GCA_035324355.1 Minisyncoccota bacterium | reverse complement strand
GAAGAGACTCGAGGGGAATAACCACCCTTTGCATCAATCGTTATGTACTGAACGCCATCCCTTATTTCAATATTCTGCCCAGACTGAGCCGACGAGGTTTCGGTACTATTTTGTGACCCACCAAAAAAGATGATGCCGAGACCGATGACAAGCGCGACCGTAATGATTGATAGGGCAATTTTATTCATAAAGTTTAATTATATATTAAATAATGGATTGATAATTCCCAGTCCAGCCAAGCCTGCAAGTAGTGCAAACAGTCCAAGACCGATTACTACAATACCGGCAGATTTGAAAAATAAAGGCGCGTTTTTTCCATGTGCAAATGATGCAGATCCAAATGAGAGGAGCAGAAGCATCGGCAATGTACCAAGGGCAAAAGCGAGCATAATTAGCATTCCTGAACCAAAAGACCCACTACCTAACGCCGAAACCTGCATCGACTGCGTAAAGCCACATGGTAGGAAAAACGTGGCGAAGCCGAGGATGAGAGGTGTAAAAGTCTTGTGTTCAATCCTTCTAAAGAAGTTGAAAATTCCAGACGGCAAAGCGATTTTATTCTTCGCAAAAACTCCGACCAAATTCAGACCTAGCAACAACATCACGAGTGCGGCTAAAAGTCCCAAGACTGCGGTAAGCGTAAAGTTGATTCCAATAGCACTTCCTACAGCTCCAAGCACACCACCTAAGACCGCGAAACTGACAATTCTTCCTGTGTGAAATAACAGGAATGTTTTCGTGTCGTTAACATTGTCTTGAGATATCTTTGCCGAAAGAGACAAAACCAATCCTCCAACTATAGCGAGACAACTTGAAACCGAAGCGATGAGACCGATAATGAAACTTGTGATTGGTGTGACCTGTCCCCCGATTCCGAGATTAAGAATCCCTGATTTCTGTAGCAAGAAAAAGAGGATGAGAATGCCTAGACCGATTGGCAACGCCTTCCAAATAACATCATCTACCTGTTTTTCCTTGACAGTCTTTGCAACTGAAAGCACGTAGCCGTTGGACTTTATTTTATCAGTCAATATCTCCGCCAATCTTAGAGGAGACTCGTCACTATTAGTTTCTACTTCTACAATTTCCTTCTTTAAATCAACCCGAACGTTTTGTATGAAGTCTTGCTCATTCAAAATATCCTCAATCAAGATTTTGCAAGATGCGCAATGTGTACCCGATACGTGTAATGTGTGTGTTTTCATGCTTATAATTTCTTAGCTTTAATTCGAAGTGAATTTGATACCACGGAGACCGACGACATCGCCATGGCAAAGCCAGCGAAGATGGGATTCAGAAGCCAACCGAAGATTGGATAGAAAGCTCCTGCCGCAAGCGGTATACCGACAACATTGTAGATGAATGCCCAAAAAAGATTTTGCTTGATTCCTCGCATGGTTATCTTGGAAAGCTTAATGGCCTTAACCAGCTTTGAAATATCACCGCCAAGCAAGGTAATGCCTGCTGACTCGATCGCCACGTCAGTACCCGTCCCCATGGCAATACCCACATCGGCTTGGGCAAGTGCAGGGGCATCATTCACGCCATCTCCCGCCATTGCAACAATGCGACCTTGCGATTGTAACTCCTTTATTTTCTCAAGCTTATCTTGTGGCAATACATGGGCTACAACATCGTCGATACCAACGAGTGATCCGATATACTTTGCAGCTTTCTCATCATCACCGGTAAGCATAACCACTTTAATACCGAGTGCATGGAGGTTTTTAATAGCATCTACTGACTCCTCTTTGATCTCATCTGCCACCATTACGAAACCAAGAACCTTCTCTTTGGTTGCAAGAATCACAGGTGTCTTTCCCTGCAAAGTGAACTTATCTAACTTACCAGCGTCAAATGAAATCTTGAGGTCACTCACAAGTTTTGCGTTTCCTGCAAAATACTCAGTGTCACCGATCTCACCCTTGAGACCCTTTCCTTGTATTCCTTCAAAATTGAAAACATCAGATATTGAGATATTTTTCTCCTGTGCATAATTTACGATTGCGTGCGCGATCGGATGCTCTGACTTCTTCTCAAGTGAGGCAAGGATTGAAACAAGTTCATCATCTTTTAAGCTAGATAAGTTTTGTATGTCGACAAGTGTCGGCTTGCCTTTTGTAATTGTGCCTGTTTTATCAACGACGACAGTGTTTACCTTATGAAGCTTTTCGAGAGTAGCCGCATCTTTGATGAGAATACCTTCCTTAGCACCTTTGCCGACTCCCACAATGATTGCGGTTGGAGTAGCAAGTCCGAGTGCACACGGACAGGCGATCACTAGAATTCCTACAAAAGATACGAGACCAAATGAAAGTGCCTGAGAAAATCCGAGATATTGCGACCCGACAATAAGCCATGTGCCGAGACTAAGGAATGCAATTACAAGAACTATAGGCACAAAAATTGCTGATATTTTGTCTGCCAGTGCCTGTATGGGAGCCTTGCTTCCTTGTGCGTCCTCAACCATCTTTATGATCTGAGCCAAAAGAGTTTCTGATCCGACCTTTGTGGCTTTAAAAGTGAACGATCCGCTTGTATTTATTGTTCCCGATACGACATTGTCACCAATCTTTTTCTGGGCAGGCATCGGTTCCCCTGTAACCATCGATTCGTCAACAAAAGATGCCCCTTCAGTAATAACGCCATCAACAGGAATCTTTGCACCTGGCTTAACAATAATGAAATCGCCATGCTTAACATCATTCACTGAAATCTCGATTTCCTTCCCATCACGAACAACAAGAGCGGTCTTCGCCTGAAGGTTGAGAAGCTTCTCGATTGCATCACCTGTCTTAATTTTAGACTTTGCTTCAAGGTACTTACCGAGTGCAATAAAGGTGATAACAACAATCGTTACGTCGTAGTATTGGTACTCGACATTAATAAACGGACTAAGAACGTCCTCAAGTGCACTGACAGTGAAGCTGTATAAAAAGGCGGCTACCGTACCGATACCGATAAGCGTATCCATGTTCGCTTTACCGTATCGAAGAAACCTATAAAAGCCGAGAAGATATGGCTTACCTACGACGAAAAGGATATAAGTGGCAAATATCGGAAGGAGATGATGAAAGAATTCCTTGAGCGTATAACTCATTGCAGGAACGATGCTGTACTCAGCGAGAATATCCCAACCCATAACGAAAGCGGCAAAAACTGCCAGCGGAATTGCAGAGAGAACTTTCGTTCGCATATCACTAACCTCAGCAAGTTTTTCTTTCTTAGATTGGTTGAGCCCTAGATGTGCCGCATGTTCGCTTTCGGACATACCCATCTCGTTCGCTGTCTCGGGAACCTCAAGAGAATACCCGAGAGGTTCGATATGCTTAGAGAGGTCATGAGGACTGGTTTTTGAAGGATCAAAGGAAACCTTCGCCCTTTCTGTACCATAGTTCACTTCCGCAGAATGCACCCCCTCGACTTTCTTAAATGTTTTTTCAATAACAGATGAGCATGAGGCACAATGCATTCCTTTTACGTTATATGTCTGTGTGTGCATAAAATTATTTTCTCTTTAGCTTATAAACTTTTAAAATTTCCTGCTTTGCCTTTTCAGTCTGTCCAGCTTTCACCTGATTCAGGATGCATCCACCAAGATGATTTTCGAGCAGTAAGTCTTCCACATTGGAAAGTCCCTGCTTGACCGCAGAGGTTTGGGTGATCACGTCAATACAGTAGGTATCGCTTTCAATCATCTTTTGCAGGCCTCGAATCTGCCCCTCGATAAGCTTGAGGCGACGGATAATCTTTCCTTTACTTTTATCTTCCATATATTTCATACTTAGCATTATATACCCCCTAGGGGGTATAGTGCAAGTCAAACAGAAAACCACCTTCTCAGGTGGCTTTCTGTTCTGGATACTGCTCTCAGCAGGTATGCAATGTGCGGAATAGTTACCTTTGATTTCTACCGAAACTTGAGGAGTCTAGGACACCCCCTTTGGAGGGTTCGTGCCCATGACTCGTTCTTAAAATGCTTTGGAAAATATAGCGATTTTAAGAGTCTCGATAGCTCTCACTTGGCTGCTGCCGTAAAAGGATTCGAACCGTCTCGGTCTCGAATTAAATATGGCTTAGAATATAAGATTTATTGCCACCACAACCCACTCAATCCTGCGGATTTCATTTGAGTTCGTGTCTTCACTCCAAAGTATCCCACAGAAGGCGTAATGACGTTTGCTGCTTGGTATTTAGCCAGTGCGTCACGTGTCTGCGTTGCAAAGAATCCAGTAACACCTGCTGGAATTGTGTATCCTTGAGCCATAAGCAGGTTCTGGAGAGCTGTAACGTCTGCGCCGGTCATGCCCATGTCGAGATCTCGGACACCAAGGGGTTCTGTGATGAGAGGAATAGTTGCAGGAATAACTGGTGTAGTTACAGGAGATCCATTCATGTTCTCAATGAACGCGCGAGTCACGGGACCAAAGAATCCCGCCGCTGGAACAATACCGTTTACTGCTTGGAAGCGAGCAAGTGCCGCGCGAGTCATAACTCCAAAGAGATTAGTCTCGTTTCCAATAGAACCCGGGCCTGTCGGAGCGACAATGAAGCCGTTTGCATTCAAGAATTTCTGAAGCTCTTTCACGTCGTTTCCTGATGATCCGGTCTCAAGGTTGCGGGTAAATGTAGGGCTCGTGACTGGAGTAGTGGGAATTGGTGCAACAGTTGCAGGAGCAGGAATCATTACACTTCGGTAACCACTAGAACCCCCACCACCTGAAGTACATGCGGATGTATTGAAGCTTTTACCTAAAGTTGCCGTTGTTCCGCCACTGTTTGTAGCAAATGCTCGGAAATAATAATTAGTACCACAGGTAAGGCCAGTTAGAACAATTGAGTACGCACCATTACCGTACGATCCCGAAGTGGATAGAGTTTGTCCATATGAATCAGTTGTTCCGTAATGAAATCCTCTAGTGGTAGCGTTCGCTCCATTGGTTGCAGTAATCGTCCCGTTTAGGGTCGCACTTATTCGTGTTATCGACGATGCGTTTTGTGTAGTTAGTGACGGTGCAGATATAATCTCGTCGCCTCCTCCCTCAATAGCAAATCTAAAGATTGTCCCTTGTCCATTTCTTGGACCTCCGTCATTTGTCATTCCATAGAGATTTCCATTATAGTATATTAGTGATCCGTAAGGACTTTCACCATCGACGTATGGATCAAAAAGATTAATAACTTCGAAATTTTCTCCGTTCGAATCAATCACAAACAAAACCCCCTCTTCACTATCGCTATTTCCTCCACTGGGTGTCATGCCATACAACCTACCTCCAACCAACACTAACGATCCTTCTGGGCCACCTCCATCATTATCGTAATCAAAATCATGAAGAACATTAAATCGTTCTCCCTCATTAGCATTTAGATCATAGGAGAATATTGTTCCATACTCATATTCCCCTCCCTCAATAGTCATACCGTAAAGAACTCCATCTGAGATGATAAGCCCACCATATGGGTATCCACCATCAGTCTCATAATCAAAATAATGAAGCGTTTCAAAATTAGTGCCATCAATATTAATCTTGAAAATATTTCCAGCTCCATCTTCGCCGCCCTCACTAGTCATGCCATAAATAACTCCATCTGAGATTACTAAATCCCCAACAGCATAACCACCTTCATAATTAGGATCAGAATTATCTAAGTGATGTAATACATTAAATACATCCCCACTAGTTTCATAATAAAAGATTGTCCCATTTCCATATTCACCCCCAGAAGACGTCACTCCATATAATTTTGTGCCATCTGCAACTAAAGAATTTGATGGATCAGCCCCATCATCTTCGTAATTAAAATAGTGCAAATATTGAAAACCTGTGCCATTAATATTAATCGAGAAAATTGAACCAGCCCCATCTTCACTACCGCTATATGTAAGTCCATACAGTTTTCCCCCCAATGAAGTCAAAGAACCATAAGGATTTCCTTTATTACTTTCAAAACTATGCAAAACTGTGTAGCCAGTTCCATTAACATTAATAGAGAAAATAACTCCGCTACCATTTTCACCTCCTTGTGGCACCATGCCGTACAAAACATTTCCTACTCGAATTATAGAATCAATAGGATTTTTGCCATTTGTTTCATCTACGGCATCAGAGAAGTTGTGTAACACCTCAATATTTTCTCCGTCAGCAGTAAGAGAAAAAATAGTTCCATCACCATATAAACCATTATAAACAGTCATTCCATAAAACTTTCCACCAGAAAGAATCAACGAACCCCTAGGATAGGAACCATACTCGCCCTCATCTCCAAATCCTTCGGATCCAAAATTTCTGAGCACAGAAAAATTATTACCATCAGGATCAATTGAGAACACAACTCCACCACCAGCAGGACCTCCGTCTCTTGTCATCCCATAAAACTTGTCACCAAAAAATATGAGCGAACCTTCAGGATACGCACCATTTACACCATGCTGAAAAGTGTGAAGATTCTGGAGACCATCTTCGGGAGTATTTAAGTCAAATGAAAAAATTACTCCCTGATTTTGGCTGTTGATTTCATCAAGCTTCTCTCCACCATATTCTGTAACCCCGTACAACACATTTTCAATAAGAAGAAGTGAGGTAAATCCAGGATTAGCTCCAAACTCACCATCACTATCAAAACGATCTAGGACTACAAACTCACCTTCACCATCATTTGCATTTGTATCAAAGGAAAAAAGTGTCCCGTAAGATCCCGCACCCCCTCCTTCAGAAGTCATTCCGTACAAAACTCCGTCCGATGCGGCCATTGCCCCCTTTGGGTGCTTGCCGTCTGCATTATCGTTAAAATGATGTAGTGTTGTGAACCCTGCACCATTTGTATTTACCGAAAAAATTGTACCGTCTTCATGTGTTCCTCCGTTGTAAGTCACGCCATATAATTTCCCATCGGAAACAACAAGAGATGCAGTAAGGTACGAACCCGTGTTGTTATAATCAAAACCATCATAAACAACTGTATAGTTACTACCATCAGGATCTAAAGAAAATATAGTGCCGTTATTATGATCAGAACCTCCACCTGAAGTTACACCAAACAACTTACCCTCATGGTAAATAAGTGACCCTTGCGGATATTTTCCATCATTTTGCGCTCCGAAATTATGAAGTGTTTCGTACTCACTTCCATCCGGGTTTACCGAAAATAGTGTGCCATTTCCATAGTATCCACCTTGATACGTCAAACCATAAAATTTACCTGATACTTCCAAAAGGTCTCCATAAGGAGATGCTCCATCCACATAATCTGGTCCGAATGTGTGAAGTACTGTTGCTGCCGCTAATGCAGTAGATAGATTAAGTGAAAAAGATGACACAACGAGTATTACTGTAAGCACAAAGGACCAATTGCGTGTATTGAGCTGGTTTACTTTTTTTATTGAAAACATAAATTATTAAAATTAATTTGTAATAAAATCCCAATGAATTTTCATAGATGAATTATACAACAATTTAAATATACTTTGCACGTGTTATCAAACATGTTAGTAATTTTAGGTTAAAACGTTTTGAAACATCACTTATTATGAGGCAAGCAGAAAATGTTTATTACGGCAAAAAATATCTCAAAAACCGTTTCTAGGACTCGAACTAAAAATATGTCTTAAAATAACACTTTGCTGTTATTGGCAAGAAACACAAAAGTTCGAGCCCATGACTCGTTCTAAAGATACGTTGCAAAATATAGTGATTCTAAGAGACTCGGTAGGTCTCACATGACTGCTGCCGCAAAAGGATTCGAACCGTCTCGGTCTCGAACTAAATATGGCTTAAAATATAGCTTTTAGCAAAAGCGTCCCGAACTCGCTTCGCGAGTAAAAATCAAAGAGTCAAAGTATCTAAGATTCAAAGGATCAAAGAAATTCAAAAAGAAGCAAAAGTCTTAAGCCTCAACCTTGCGGAAACGGAACACAAACTCGTTGTACGGAGACCACGCGTTGGAAGGCTCAGCCCAACGGCGGTCGAGCCACAAACCGCCGCCACGCCGATGCAGGTCGAAGACGCTCGGGTGGCCACCGGAGTCCGTAATTTGCTTCATGCCGATGGGGAAATATTCTCCTAGTGGTTGATCTTTGTATTTGAGACGGTAATTTGGTCCTGTATCAGGGGGACAGAGTTCCAGACCGAGTGCTTGTGCTCGCTCAAAAACTTGATCCGTAGTCGCACTTGTTTTGAAACCAAGGTCTGCAACCGTCAGCCTGACGAGCTTGGCTTCTTCCTTGTTTGTGCCGACGATGAAATCGGGATTATTCATCATTGATTTTGCATAATCAGAGATGTTGATTCCTGCCGATTCCATTTCGGTAATAAGTTGTTCCTTTGACTTTCCTCCGATTTCCACACTATCCCTCCTGATTTTCTTCTCGGGGAATGAAGTGTACACATGCTCAAGGTTTTCAGGAAGTTTTTGGAAAATACCAGGCTCAAGCTGACCGACGTACGCTTTGGTGTTTTCGGTAATTTGGCTCGGTACATGGGCGATTTCCTCTTTAGCGCAGTCGAAGATTGTAAGCATATCTTCTTCGGTGTTTCGCCCGTGTCGAAGCTCGGCGATACGGGGGTCTTTTTGGTATCCGAAACCTTCGATGTTTGAGTTGATTTCATAAAGGAAAGCGAGGTCGTCTTTGGTGAAGGGTTCGTCATTCTCTTTTTTCTTTTCAAGTAAAGTGAGAATACGCATGTCCTCACTTTTCTTGCGGTATGCGTCAGCTTCACTTCCAAAGTCTTGCAGTTTTGCGTCAAGAATATCAACCATATTAGGTTCGAGATTCTGTTGTGAATCGAACACGCCACGGGGATCTTCGGCGATTTTGCCCTGACCCTCCATACGGATAGCAATACGGGGAATAGTAGGTTTTCCTGTGGCGTCAAGTGTGTAGTACACATAAAAATCCCCACCTTCAAGTTGGGTTTTTGCTGTCGGGTATCCTCTAGTGCACCAGGCAGTTCCTTTGTTTTGTAGGGATTTCCAGAGCTCTTTTGGATCATCATTCTGATGATAATGCACCCATTCGCCTCGAGTTTCTGCACGAAGTTCTGGAGTAATCTCTCCTTGAGATTTAATGCCCTCGGCGTATTGTTTCGCGAATGAGAGCTTGCTAAACGCCTTCGCTTTCTGAGGTGTCCACATTTCAGCCTCTGGTGTTTCAAATTCTTTTTGAGATTCACGAAGACGCTGTAAAACAGTGTCATCTTGTGCTGCGGTCATTATTTCTTCGACATAGGCAAGTGCTCCACGATCCACATCAGGGAAAAGTTTAAATGTTCCCTTAGAACGCTTAGGAAACTCTTGTTTATCTTTATCAAACTCGCCGAGGTTCAAAATATTTCTGAAGGCATAGTAACGAAACCATGTTGGATAAGGTTCATTTGGATCAGATAAGTAGTTAATCCACTGGTCAAGAGAACTTTCAAGATCACCGACAGCTATTTCACCACGTTGTTCTAGCGCTTCGTCGGTATATTCAGCCTGAATCCCCATCTGGCGTGCTGCTCGTTGTTCTACTCGCGCAGCGCCTTGGGCCATCTGCTCTTTATTTGGACGGACATATTCGTTAAGCACCATTTCACGCAAAAGAGCTAAGGCACGAGGCCGTCCAGTATGCTCTATGTCTCCAACATCTTTTTTCTTTTGTTCTTTCTTTGGATCAAGAATTAAATTCTCTAAACGTCTAAGATATGCGTCGATGCGCTCTGAGGGATCGTTCGGGATTTTTTCTTCAGTCTTTCTTTCTTCTCGCTCCACAGCCCTATTTACTTCAGGAGATGTTTGAAGTTCGGGATTTTTGATATGAAGCGGATGTTTTTCCATACACTGATTTTAGCAAAAATGAACAGTTTTCGCTATACTATTTTCAGATTGGTTTCATTGAACGGTTACGGCTTTTCAAGACCATTCCGACTCACATAGACTGAGAGCAGAGACGGCCATGGTTTTCTCTGGAGGGTTTGTGCTGAGTCTAAAATAAAGAAAATACTTGGTGTGATATACTCCGTGATTTTCGATCACATATAAAATACAGCCTAATCTTTTGTGCAATATTTATTTATTGTACACCAGATGGACAGTGGACTAGCTGGCATATCATACAATACGGACTCCGATGGCAACCCGAACGTCTTCAACCTGAACCGGAACGACGACGGTTTGTGGCTCGACAACAATTGGGCGAAACCCGACAACACGTGGAATCCTGACAACGAGTTTGTGTTCCGTTTCCGAATAAATCTTGCTAGTATCAGTTGGCTAACTGTGTAGTGACGGATATAAATTATTTTAATTTATATCGTGTGTTTCAACTAGAAAAACCGCCATCGAACCAGCTAAATTGACTGCTAACTCAGCATGTCGAGAACTTGGTTTTACTTTAAATACTCCTTTACCGTGAGCATCACCCAATTTATTTCTTAGTGTACCCAATCCGTTTACAACAGCTGAACATCCGCCTAATATTTGTCTAAATATTTCTTCATGATGCTGATCTGGACTCAGATTTAACTCTTTAGCAACATTTTTATATAAAACAGAAAGCTCTGTATTGTCATTGTATTCTACACCCCTCTCGTCAGAGATGAACTTACAGACACTTTCAAGCACTGTTCTAGCTAAAGTTATTGCACCTTCTGGGTCAGATTTCACCCTTTCTAGACCTTTTTGAATTTCAAAATGCACTGTATTAACAGTAAACTTAATTAACTGGTTATTTGAAATAAAAACGGAGACTGCACTTGAATTCTTTGTTTCCAGATAATTTAACAGCGCACTGAAAACATCCCAAAGAAACATCCTTCTTTCTGCGTATGTTTCGTATTTTTTAATAAAAGACCAAAACTGTCCAAGATCTCTTTTAAGTCTAATAAAATCTGGAAGTAATGATTCATAATCTTTTTTTTGTAGAAAATAACTTCGTAAACACTTATACTCCTTATCTTCACCGCCACCTCCAGTTGAATATGTTACAAGTAACTCCATAAAATACTCGACCCGTTCATAATCATTTCTCAAGTGATCAAGACTTTTTAAATCAGGAACGATTTCCATATTTATATATTAATATCAGGACACATATTAAACACTCTCTAGTTATTTAATTTTCTTGAACTGGTTTCATAATTAATTTACTTATTTACTTTAAAGAAAACTGAGATTGTGGCCATTTTAGGTCTTTTCTTTGACTTTTTAATTCAGTTCTGATGCTCCTCGGAATCTACTCTTTGGGACTAATTATTTTATTGACGATCTCAAGTAATGGATTACCATTCTCCTTCTCAGCCTTAGTGATAAAACCAATTGGTGAGTGTTTGAACATTGCATCTGTGCCATTCTGTAGCATTTCACCGGTAGCCGATGGACCTGAGACTAGAAAGTCCTCAAGTGTACCCGCGACAGCAGCACGATGTCTATTTATGGCAGCAAGGTGCGAATTCACATTGTAGTTCTTTACTACAAAAGAAAGTGAATACCACAGCAATGCAAATATTGCTAGTTTGCCAACACCTTCTTGCCACGTGAGAGAAGACCAGCCACCTTCTTTGTTGAATGAGTAATAGTAGGCAACTCCTATAACAATCGATGTAAACAGAGCGTATAGCCCTAAAGCTGCATTAAACCACACATCTGCTTTATCTTGATATCCATCAGTCTCTTTTTTGAAATAAATTGCCAAAGCCTTTGCACCAACTTCACCCGCAGTATTTTCGAGCTGCTTCTTTCTCTCTGAGAATTCATTTAAGTCTTTATTTAACTGGTCGAGTATGTCCTCTGCTTGCTTGCGAGCTTGCGTTGCTGCTTTCTGTTCATCTGCCAATGCTTTCTCATCCTTACTATTCAAAGACGCTTCCTGCCTTAAAAATGGCAGGATACGCATCGGAAGTTGTTGGTAAACGGAATTATAAAAACTATCAATTCTGCTCTCAAGTGCATCATGCTCACTCAACGCTGTTGTATTTGTCGTTCGAATTTCAAATGTTAATAAATTATCAAGATGCTGAATCAAGTCCTTCGTTAAGCTTGAAACAAGATTTCTATCTGCTTCGATTAGAAGATCCTGAGCTCCGAGGTCCCGTGCTTCTATTAGCCATTTTTGAATCTTTGGCAACTTTTTCTTAGCATTATCAAAAGTTAATTCATCAAAGCGTCTATCTTGAGCGATAGCTGATACATCAACCGAAAGTACATTCTCATCAGAAATTTTTTCAGGTCTTTCACTCATATTTATGTATGTTAAGTTTTACCTTTAGATACAGTTCGGACTCCGAACCTATCTCAAGTTGGCTGCCGATCAGGGACTCGAACCCCAATAGCTGGTACCAGAAACCAGAGTCCTACCATTAGACGAATCGGCAGTGTATTTTTATTATATCAATATTAAATGCTGAGTCTAATGAGAGAGACGGTAGTCCTACTCGGCCAAGTGAGGAGTTATGAAATAGTTTACTTTTTCACAAGCTCCGAACGCCGGTCGAGAAAGCTTTGCTTACCATTAGATGATCCGGCAATTTTATACAACACTTTAGTACCGAACATCACTTTATTGTACTAATTTTTTTGCGTCGTGGTCCTATATTGCAATAAACCACAAAAGAAACAAGATTATTTTTGCTTAAAATCGGTTGACAGGATTTGCCAAGAACACTTCCCTTTTCCAGGGCCATTATATTTCAGATGGACAATAGTAGCATTCCGCATAAAAAAGACGGTATAAACAGCCACCGCCGCTTGCCATAAGGTCATTCTTTCATCCTTACAAATATGCCTAAGAAACAGATTTATAAAAATAGCGTGTGATACCACTACCACCCTGGAGTCCGGCTCAAAAGACTCAAGGTAAGCTCTTGCCTTTTTAATACGTTCTAAAAACATCCCATAGTCTTCGCCACCACTTTGATCTTTGTCAATAAACCAGCGCCACATGTACCCTATTGTTCCTAAACCAAAGTAGCGGTTACCGACTATATTAGCGGGACGAGCAAGCTCCTCAAAAGCATGGTAGGTATTGGGAATTAAATCCAAGCCACCTTCAATAATAATTTGAGCGGTTTGCAAAGCTCGCAACTGTGTACTCGATATTAAGTGTGTCGGATTTAAGTCAATAATCAAAGGGGTGATACGTTTAATTTGTTCTTTACCCAACTCATTAAGTTCAGAATTTTGGTGCTGATGACGCCTTGCAACATTGCCGTCTGTTTGACCGTGACGAATAAAATAAACATCCATAAGGGCTATTTTTTGGTCGTTAAATCTATCAATACGATTTCGAGCGGTAACTGTGGAATTGAGCAGTAATTTACTTGCTGGGCCGCTTCTATGAGCTTGAGGAGCATCTGTGAATTGAGAGGTGAAGTTTTTTGCTTGGCTAAGTCACCTAATACTTCTTTGGCTGCTTCACCAAAATTAACTAAAAGATCGGCCGCCTGATCTGGCTGGTGTCGGAGCAACATGACCGCCCGGATGTTATCTAGCAATAAGCGGGTAAATAATTTCATATCAACGTGTAACGCTACCGCTTGCGCTATCGCTTCCAAGACAGCTTTGGTATCACTGTTGTGTAAAGCTTTAATCAAGCTCAACATGATTTCATTTTTGGGCGCACCAATAATAGTAGCCACTTCGTCAGCGCTACCAACTTTATCGCCGGAGGCTAAAAGAACTTTTTGGGTTACCCCTAAAGCGTCACGGAAAGAACCGTCGGCAGCAATCGCAATTAAATCGGCAGCGTCGAGAGTGAGAGTAAAACCTTCTTTTTTAGCGACATCAGTCACAATCTCTGCTAGCACCGCTCGGGATGGTGAGCGAAAACGAAACACTTGGCAGCGTGACAAAATAGTCTCCAAGAGCTTTTCCTCTTCAGTGGTAGCAAGAATAAAAATGACGTGGGCTGGTGG
>DAOLBU010000008.1:0-14979 GCA_035324355.1 Minisyncoccota bacterium | reverse complement strand
AGGGTTTTCAGTAAAGCATTAAAAGCTTCCTTGGTGAGCATATGCACCTCGTCAATAATGTAGACCTTGTAGGTAGATTCAAACGGCAGTGTATGAACTGCTTCTTTCAGTTCACGGATGTCATCGATTCCTCGGTTACTAGCAGCATCTATTTCGTAGAGATCAACCGCACTTGTATCTAGTGCCTTAGCAAAAATACGGGCCAGTGTGGTCTTTCCAGTCCCTCGTCCACCAGAAAAAAGGATGGCGTGAGGAATAGCCTTTTTCTTGAGCGCCCCTTGAAGAACTGCAATAATATGATCTTGGTCACGGACTTCAGCAAAAGTTTGCGGACGATATTTACGATAGAGAGCAGCGTGTGGTGGCATGGTTTAGTAGTATAGCATAAGGAGAAACAAGGAGTGCGAAGCACGACTATGTTTTCCTTATGCAGACACAAGGATGATTTTGAGCTCCATGGGAGAAATCAGACTATGTGGGCTGTGAAAGGAGAAATAAGGAGCCGCTAGGCGACTATATTTTCCTTATGCATAAGCAGAAACAATGAGCCGTAGGCGATTATGTTTTGCTTATGCAGGCGCTTAGTTGGATTCGACTCCGAAAGGAGAATCTAACTGTAGCGAGCTGTAAACTTAGCTGTGATTCGACCCCATAGGGAGAATCCAGCTGCAGTGGCCTGCAATGGTAAATTCCGCTCTAGCTGGCAGAATTTATTCATAAGTCACCCCGGTTTTTATAAAATCCCTTAAGATTTCCATATCCTTAGCTAAATTATCACTACCTAAAATAACGTAGATTAATAATTTTTTACCACCAACAAACTCCTCTTCATATAGTGCGAGAGCAGTCCGATTGGCAGCTTCCGTAAAGCCATGCTTCCCTCCCCGATAATCATCATGCCAAATTGGACTATTGTTTACCCAACCTTTGTATGGACCAACGTATTTACGCAAACGAGAGATATCTAGTACTAAAGGAGTTTCCTCGTAGACGTAGCGCATTAACTGTTGCAAGTCACTGACTGAAGAAACATTCTTATCTGAAAGACCAGAACTGTCAGCAAAATTAGTTTGTACTAGTTTGAGTTTTTCGGCCAGATGATTCATTTCTTCTATTAAAGAACCCTCACTGACTCGAGAAAAAAATTCGGCGGCGTCGTTAGAGGATTCCAGTAGAAGCGGAAAGATTAACTCTCGATAAGTATA
Source organism: Minisyncoccota bacterium (assembly GCA_035324355.1). Lineage (GTDB taxonomy): Bacteria > Patescibacteriota > Minisyncoccia > Phycocordibacterales > UBA918 > OLB19. The sequence goes on along the minus strand of DAOLBU010000008.1, from coordinate 13,774 downwards.
CTGCTCACCTACTTCTAATTTTCCAGCTCGTCCTTCGGCTAGCAAATCAGTCGCTGTGATCGGGGCAGTGGTTTCTAAAGCATAGTTGGACGCTAACACAGAAGCAGTGGCTAATTTTGTCACCGAAGCAATTGGTAGCGAAGTTGTTTCATTATTAGAAATTAACATTTCCCCACTCTTTAAGTCATACACTCCAAAAGCGGTAGCCGACAAAGTAGGAGTTGTTCCAGAAATCTGATACTGCGGTACCTCGACAGTCGGCTCTAGCACCGGACTAGAAGCCGCCTCATGGTAAGAAAAAGTAATAAACAATAACAGACCGCTAAACAGGAGCCAGGGGTGCTTATAAATTAAACTCATTATGATAATCATACACCATTCCCCCGACAGCATCGTGGGAATGGTGTATTAAAACTCTAGTACTTAGATTTATTTCTTTGCTGCTTTACTAGCTACTTTCTTTGCTGTAGCCGGAGCTGCTTTGGGCGCTGGCTTGGCTGCCTTTTTTACTGCTGCTTTTTTAGGAGTAATTGCAGTCTTGGCAATATTAAACCAATGGTCTTTCATTTCTTTCTTGAAAGTTGCTAGGTCTACTCTAGAGGCATTCTTAACATCTTTGTAGGCTCCACTAACTGTATCAATCAGCTGCTCGTACTCTTCCTTGGTCATGTCTTTGGCTTGTTCAATTTTTTCAAGAACATCTGCCTTAGCTTTAAGAGTCCAACTCTTTACTGCCTTTCGATTCTTAGCCGCATTCTTACTACCATACAGGAAAAAAGCACCAGCAGCCGCGACAGCAGCAGCTGTTATGCCGACTCCTATTCCCACCGCTTTCTTGGTTGACATCTCTTCTTTTTTCTTAGCAGCCATAAATTTTATATTTAAAATATTAAAGTTCTTCTTCCTTTTTTCTTCGAGCAGATTTTCTCATCCCGCCTCCAAAGAAACCGAGAATGCGCGTGAGAAAACTACCCTCCGAAAAGAACATACGAATGTGAGCTAAATCAGTAGCCAAGACTTCGCTACCAGCTTCAATCTTTTCCAAGATTGAACGCACTAACTGCACTATTTTAATTACTTGAAAGATTACATAGCAAATAAGAATAGAAAAACAGATAGTCGCGATGCTAGCGATAACAAAAAAAATGTTGGCGTGTAAAATCTCATTCATCACTTATTATTATAACAAGTTACTGTCACTACCACTAGTTTCTAAACCTGAAAAACTTTATAAATGTTAACACTGAGTTTTGGGTTACTAATATGGGGTGCTGGCTAAGAATTTTTGGACTACAGCTTCCACTGCTTCTACATTATCTTGCTCCATTAACTCCGTTCGTAGTTCAGCCGCTCCATCAAAATCTTTAACGTAAGCTTTATAATGCTTTTTCATCACAGAAAAGTTTTTAAACGAGAGCAGTTCGGTAAATAATTTACTGTGCTCTACCATAATGCGCAATCGCTCTTCAAGCGGTACCTGACTGACAGTTAATTCCGGATTAAATAACCAAGGATTGCCGAAAATCGCCCGTCCCAACATCACCCCATCAGCGCCTGTAGCTTCAGCTTTCGCTCTTGCATCTTGTAGTGACAAAGCATCCCCATTCCCTATCAGTCGGGTTTTGAATTTATCTTTACCTAAAATTTCATCACGAATCTCCACCGCTCGAGCAATACGCTCCCAGCGTGCTGGTACTTTACTCATTTCTTTTCTGGTACGGGCATGGACAGTTATGGCCGCGGGCTTTACAGCGATTAAAGCAGGCAACCATTCTTCTAACTGATCGCGATTGTACCCTAATCGTGTTTTTACCGAGACAGGAATTCCACCAACTTCATCGCTTTTTGCTCCTCGCTTGGCGGCTTTGATAATTTTAGCGGCTAGTTCCGGATTTTTAATCATAGCCGAACCACAACCTTGTTTTTCAATTGATTTGTCGGGACAACCCATGTTGATATCCTCGCCAACAAACCCGAGCTCAAAACAAAGAGCCGCTGCTTTTTCCATGTGTTCTTCGTTACTAGAAAAAAGCTGAGCCACTATCGGCCTTTCAGCGTCAGTATAAATTAAATCTGCCAATAGCTTCTTTTTCCCTTCCGGAGTCGCCCGGATTAAACCATCGGCTGACACAAATTCAGTCCAGGTAACATCTGGTCCACCCATCGTACCGTCAGGTCTCATATGTGCACCATACTTAGCAATCAGCCTTCTAAAAGGCGCATCAGTAACATCCGCCATAGGCGCTAAGACAAAAAATGGAGCCGGTAGTTTTTGCCAAAATGACATAGGGTGATGTTTTACCACAAATAAATAACTCTGGACAGACTATTCCACCACTTGCTCTCCTTCTCCCTCGGCTTCACTTGCGACAGTTGTCGTAGCGGTACTGGTACTCACCGGCAACTCTTCATTTACAAAAACTCGAGTATCAAAACGCAAATCAAGGTATTGGAAATTTCCCGGGGCTAAATGGGCAAACTCCTCTGAGCCAATTAAGGTGAGTAAGTTTTCCATGGTGTCGGTAGCGCTTAAAGTGAGCGTGGCTTTAATTTCACCCCCTGCTCCGAAGGTATAAAAGGCGTCACGATTAGAATTAATTTCCACCGTGGTTACAAACCAACCATAATCATTCAGGTATTGTGCTAGTTGCTTCGCGTTTTGGTAATCTGTTGTAGTAGTAGCAAAAGGATACTTATTATTTTCTGGCTCAATTTCTGGTGAATAATAACGTAACAAACTAGCACCAGATAAATCAGGAGCAACCGCAAAAGCAAAACCTTGGTCATCTAAAAAGTAACACTCTTTTACATCTTTAATATCGCACCATAATGCATCAGGCACATATTCACCAAAAGTAATAGCAAGTTCATGACGGGAAACTCGTTCCACTTCTACATCTTTAATTCTTTCAAACTGACTAACTTTTTCTAACACGACTGTTTCTGGGTAAAAATAGGAAAAACGTTTAGGAATCAATTTTAAATATGTTCCTTCTAATTCTGCTTCAGCCAGCTTTTTAACAGCCTGCTTGTCTATGGTATAGCCTCCAGAGACATTAACTGTCCTGATGCTAAAAGCTTCGAGTCTAGTGATGTACCAAACAGCACTGATAAGGAGAGAGACACTAGCAAAAACTAACAAGCCTAAGAAAATTTGCTTAAGCAGAAGAACGGTAGCGGGGTTTAAGTATTTTGGTTTTTTAGTTTGACGCGCTTTCATTTTTATAAGAGTCCTAGCGCCGGCCTTACGCTTAACCGATTTGGTTTTTACCTAAGTAGGGTCGCAAAGCATCTGGCACTAGAATACTACCATCAGCTTGTTGGAAATTCTCGATGAGAGAAACCAAAATGCGAGGAGTAGGAATCGCTGTACAGTTTAAGGAGTGAGCATAACGCATTTTCCCTTCACTATCGCGGTAGCGAATATTGAAGCGTCGTGTCTGGAAATCATGAAAGTATGAAGCCGAACTAATCTCGCGATAGGTCTGCTCTCCCGGTACCCAAAGTTCAATGTCATATTTTTTGACCTGCCCTTGACCTAAGTCACCCCCACAATTAATTACCGTCCGGTATGGGATACCTAAACTTTCAATAAACTCTTCCGTATTACGGTTAATCCATTCATGCAAGCGAACACTTTCTTCGTGTGAAGCTTCACACATCACGACCTGCTCAACCTTAAAGAATTCATGGACCCGAATAAGGCCTTTAGTATCTTTACCATGACTCCCCGCTTCCCGACGATAACAAGGTGAAAAGGCCAGAAACTTCACCGGCAACTGTGACTGCTCCAGAACCTCGTCAGCATAAAAGCCCATAGTGGAGACTTCGGCTGTACCTATCAAATAATCTTCGTCTTGAGTCTTATAGACATCTTCCGCATCATTTGGTAAGTGACCAGTACCGTAGAGGTTACTCTTTCGTACAATAGTTGGTACTAGGAGAGGTTCAAAACCCTTATCAGTAAAAAACTTCTGGGCATAATTCCAAATAGCCCAAGATAAACGAGCACCATCGCCGCGCAGGTAATAACCCCGAAAACCATGTACTTTCACCCCACGTTCAAAGTCAGCCAACTTATGCTTGGTCATAAGCTCAACATGATCTTTAGCTGGGAAACTGAAAGTCGTCTTCTCACCCCAAGTTTTAATCTCTAGATTATCGGCGTCACTATCTCCATCCGGCACGGACATATCAGGAATATTTGGCACTTGAAGCATTAATGCTTGCCACTCCTCCATAATTGATTTTAATGCTTCTTCATCTTTTTGTATTTCTACCTTCAAGAGCTGCATATCGGCAATCAGCTGATTGCGGACCGCTGGGTCACTGCCTTTGGCAATATCTTGGGAAACTCGATTCTGGTTGGCCTTCTTGTTCTCTAGACTAGTCATCAATTCCCGACGAGAGTCATCAATAACTAACAACCGATCAATGTCGATTTTGATTTTCTTTTTTAGGGCTGCTAATTTAACAATCTCAGCATTATCGCGAATGAATTTAATATCTAACATAAAAAATAGGTCTGGATATTATATCCCATCAAGCGACGCAACGGAAATACTCGTTTTTCCCATCTGAAGATACCTGCCAAACTTAAAATCACATTCCAGCGATGTTGACTGTTTACATATCATTCATGATATGTAAACAGTATTTCCTCCCAGCATTTAATTTTGACTTTTTCGAGAAACAATTTCGAGCCTCTACATATCATGTATGATATGTAGAGGAAAGTAATCCCATCTCTGTTTTTGAAACTAATTACTCCAGACTGGTAGATGTCATGTTAAAATTTATAGGCATGGAAATAAAACATCTCACGGTTAGTGAATTTACCAAGCATAATTTGGGAATTTTGTTTGAAACCCCTGAACCTCCTAAAGAACTGTGGTACCAAGGCAATCTCCCCTCACCTGACCTAAGACTGCTTTCGGTTGTCGGTTCGCGTAAATACACGACCTACGGTCAACAAGTAATTGACCATCTTTTTGCTGGCTTGGCGGGATACCCTATCGGAATTATTTCTGGCCTTGCGCTAGGCATCGATCGGTTGGCCCACGAAGCCGCCATGAAAAATAATCTCTACACCTTAGCGGTTCCCGGTAGTGGTCTTGATGCGGCTGTTCTTTACCCTGCTTCCCATAAAAGTTTGGCCAGAAAGATATTAGAGAGCGGAGGCGCTATGCTCTCCGAATTACCTCCACAAACTCCAGCCGCTCCCTGGACCTTCCCCAGACGCAACCGCATTATGGCAGGACTAGCAGAAGCCACACTCCTTATCGAAGCTGGTGAAAAGTCCGGCACACTAATCACCGCCAGACTAGCAGTCGACTATAATCGAGAACTGTTAGCGGTACCGGGTAGTATTTTCTCTAAAAATACCTATGGCACCCATCAATTTTTAAAGTTAGGAGCAACCTTAGTCACGAGCGCTAGCGATATCCTCGATGTTTTTAATATCAAAGAGGATCAGAATGATAAAGAAGTCACAAAAGCGAATCTAACCCCGGAGGAAGAAAAAGTGATTGCCTTACTTCATGAACCCCAACAAAAAGACGTCTTACTTAGATCCCTATCCTTAGGTACTGCTGAGGCCAATATTTTCCTAATGCAGATGGAAATGCAAGGTTATATTATTTATGAGTCCCCTTATTACCGAAGCCTCATTTGACCTCCATTACTGACTTATCAGTTGACAGAACCGCTTAAGCCTAGTATTTGTTACACCAATCAGACATTATATGAGTACTTATACCCTAGTCATTGTAGAGTCACCAGCGAAAGCGAAAACCATTGAGAAGTATCTCGGTAAGGATTATCGAGTATTGTCTTCTATTGGTCATGTTCGTGACCTCCCAAAGAGTAACAAGGACGCAGTTGATATTGAAAACGGCTTTGTACCAAGGTACATCATTTCTCCTGGTAAAAATAAAGTGATTGAGGGTCTTAAAAGTGCCGCCAAAAAAGCTGACGAGGTTCTACTGGCGTCCGACCCCGACCGGGAAGGAGAAGCGATTGCTTGGCACGTAGCTGAACTGATCAAAGGAGTAAATCCAAAACTCAAGCGTGTAGCTTTTAACGAAATCACCGAAGCGGCGGTCAAAGAGGCTATTGCTCACCCACGAGCTATTGACCTGAACCTTAAAGAAGCCCAAGAAGCCAGACGGGTTCTCGACCGCTTGGTCGGTTACGACCTTTCAGGATTAATCTGGAAAAAAGTGCGCTACGGTCTATCAGCCGGACGTGTACAGTCACCAGCTCTGCGTATCGTCATGGAACGAGAGCGTGAAATTCGCGCTTTTGTGCCAGAAACTTTTTATAACCTAACAGCCAATACTGAAGCGAAGGGTCAGCCGATACCATTTTTCTGTACCGTTGAACCAAAAGAAAAGTCCGAAGCGGCGAGAATTAAAACTGTGGGTGAAAAGTCAACCTGGGAAATTGTTGACTTAAAAGAAACCGAGGCTAAGAGGAGTCCTAAGCCACCCTTTACTACCTCTACTTTGCAACAAACTGCTTCGACACGACTTGGCTTTTCCCCTTCCCGCACTATGGGTGCTGCTCAAAAGCTTTATGAAGCTGGACACATCACCTACATGAGAACCGATAGTCCGGCTCTCAGTGCTGCGGCGCAGAAACAAATTTTGGCCGTGGTTAATAAGAATTATGGTAAGGGGTATGTTTTAGCCAGACAATACAAATCTAAAAGTAAATCGGCTCAAGAAGCTCACGAGGCAATACGACCGACAAATTTTAATAAAGAATCAGCTGGTAGTACTGGAGATCAAAAAGCCCTCTATGAACTAATCTGGAAGCGAACTATGGCTTCACAGATGGCGGACGCCACAATCAAGCGTTCAAAGCTGATTGCCAATATCACTGATACTAAGGAAACTATTCCCGACTTTGCTGTTAATGGCTCACGAGTGGTATTTGATGGTTGGCTCAAAGTGGATTCTCGGGCTCGCGGCGAAGATACTGAAGTTCCAAAACTCAAAACCGGTGATGCTCTGCTCTTAAAGGCGATTGTCATCGCAACCAAACAAACAGAACCACCAAACCGCTATTCTGAAGCGGGGCTGATTAAAGAATTAGAAAAACGTGGCATTGGCCGACCTTCTACCTACGCCTCTACTATGAAGACGATTGTGGATCGGGGTTATGTAATAAAAGAAGGACGAACTTTAATACCGACTGACACAGGCGATGTAGTCTCTTCTTTCTTAGAAAAACATTTTACCGAATACATCAGCGATACTTTCACTAGTGATATGGAGGACGAATTAGACGAAATCGCTGAAGGTAAAAGAACTTACGTCAAAACACTCACTGACTTTTACCTACCATTCCAAAATGATGTAGCTAAAAAAGAAGATATTGAAAAAATTACCAACCTCGGTCCCGGACCAAAGCAATTCCCTTGCCCGCTTTGTGGTTCGCCGATGATTATTAAACTTGGTCGTTCGGGTAACTTCCTTTCCTGTGCTGAATTTCCTAAGTGTAACGGCTCTAGACTAATTGATGGAAGCGAACTAAAACCAGAAGCTCCAGTCGGTACTGACCCAGAAACTGGACTAGAAGTATTTGTCCTAAATGGCAAATTTGGACCTTACGTACAGCTCGGTGATACCCCAGAGAAAGTGAAGGGTAAAAAAGCTAAAGCTCCTAGACGATCATCACTACCTACCGGCATCAAACCTGAAGATGTAACCCTTGAACTTGCCCTGAAGTATTTGACCCTTCCCCGTGAACTCGGCCTTCATCCAAACACTGGCGAACCAATTATGGCTAACACCGGACAGTATGGACCGTACCTGGCGCACGCAGGCGATTTCCGCTCTCTTAAGGGTCAGGATGATCCTTATACTGTTACCTATGACCGAGCACTGCAAATATTTAAGGAACCGAAGCAAATGCGTAAAGGGGAAAAACTTCTAAAAGAACTTGGTATAAACCCTACTACCAAAAAGATGGTTAATGTCTTTGAATCAAAATCTGGACGTTACTTAAAAAAAGGCTTTAAACGTATCAGTATTCCTGATGAAGTTAAAACTGAAGATTTAAATATCGACATTGCAGTCGAACTTTTGAAGCGAGGGTAATTTAATTGTAGTTGATTAGCTTGTTATTTTAGTCACTTGTATCTACAATGGATGTAATGCCAGCGCGCGACATTATTGTACTACTAGAAAAACCCAGCGAAGCTGATAAAGCTTTGATTGAAAAAGCTTTTAATATGGCCAGCGAAGCCCATGCTGGGCACGTGCGCTATTCCGGAGAACCCTACATCAACCACCTCATGGCGGTAGGCACTAAGCTAGCCGAAATGGGTATGAGTGCTCGCACCGTCTCTGCAGGTCTACTTCATGATGTAATTGAAGACACAGATATTACCGCAGAAACAGTCCTTGCCGAATTTGGGGAAGAAATTCTCTTCTTGGTAGAAGGAGTGACTAAATTAAGTTCAGTGCGCTATTACGGTACCGATCGTCACAATGAAAGTTTACGAAAATTGCTAGTAGCTACAAGTCAGGACATTCGAGTTTTGATTATTAAGCTGGCCGACCGACTACACAACATGCAGACCCTGTCGCATGTTCCACTCAAAAAGCAATTACGGATTGCCCGTGAGACCTTAGAGATTTATGTGCCCGTTGCTCACCGTTTGGGGATGGGTCGTATCCGTAAGGAGCTCGAGGACCTGGCTTTCCCCTATGTTTACCCCAAGGAATTCAAAAGAGTTAGTGAGCTCTTAGCGACCAAGGCTGGTAAGTCAAACGAACTTTTGGAACGTGAGCGTAAAGTTTTACAAAAGCGATTAGCTGAAATTGGTCTACTGAGTTTTAAAACTTCCTACCGCGTAAAAGGTTTGTACAGCCTCTTTCATAAATTAAAGCGTAAAGAATGGGATATTAGTGTTGTCTTTGACCTTTTGGCGATGCGCGTAATTGTGCCTGATGTGGAAGATTGTTACCGGGCTCTTGGAATTATTCATAAACTCTGGCGACCGCTTCCTGGTCGCGTTAAAGATTATATTGCTTTTCCTAAACCAAATGGCTACCAATCACTCCACACCACTGTCACTACCCCTAACAGTGTAATTTTAGAAATTCAAATTCGGACCGAAAGAATGCATCATGAATCCGAGTTCGGTATCGCCTCTCATCTCAGTTATAAACAACAAAATGAAACTGGCAATCCTCCCGAAAGTCAGTCAAAATTTTCAAATTTAATCCCTTCCCTTTTTAGACCTTTTACTAAAGTGAAATCAGTCAATGACATAAAAGAAACTAAGGATAACGACCATCGTGACAAAATACCCCGCTGGATTGCACAAATTGGACAGAATCACACCAAAGATAAATCGACTACTGCCGAATTCGTCGAAGATACTCAATCCGATTTCTTTTCCAATCGTATCTTCGTCTTTACTCCCAATGGTGACGTAGTTGATCTTCCGGTAGGAGCCACGCCAATTGACTTTGCTTATGCCATCCACTCAGAGGTTGGTGATCATATTTTTGGGGCCAAGGTAAATAATAAGCAAGTGCAACTTGATAAAGAATTAAAAAATGGCGACATTGTCGAAATTGAAACTCGTAAATCAGGTAAGCCTACCGCCAAATGGCTAGATATTGTTAAGACTTCCCTAGCCAGACGCCGCATTAAAGCCGCTTTGGAAAACAAACCGACTACATAATAAAATTCCCGAGGCTCAGCTTCGGAAATTTTATAAAATTTAAACTGAGAAGTTACGGATAGAATAAAGCCCGCTATCGTCGTCATCTTTCTTTACCTCTACTGGGACCGAGGCCTCACTTGGTACTGGTGAAATTTTTTCTGGTTCAGGAACAGCAATAGTGGGCGCCTGATAGTTTTGCGGATAAGGATACGAATGGTTACTTGGCACAGTTTCTGGCTGGACTGGAACTTCAGCAACAACCGGAGATACCTCAGCTACTGGACTATGAACCGGTGCTTCATTTAAAACAGGAGAAAAAGAATAGTCGGGTTTAACCAACTCATTAGTCACCTCCTCTGAAGCATGTGCGAGTGGGTTTTCAGATTCTGGAGCCACTACCGGCGGTATTTCTTCCTTACTAACTTCAGCCAACAAAACTTCATCACTAATTCCTACTAGCTCTCTGCCGCCATCATCAATAGCCAACGGTGTATGTTCAGTAATTAAATCCGCTGCTGCGACATCAGTACCAGAAATGCTTGTCGCTCGTTCGTTTTTCATGCGCCCCAACATTTCTTCCAGTTCATCAGTGGAGAAATAATCGATGCTCAATCTTCCACCGTAATCAGTTTTTTGAATTTGTACCCGAGTACCGAGTGTTTCCATAAACTGCTTTTCAATCTCAATCAGTTCAGCATCGATGTCTCCCGCATGCTTCTTGCGCACTTTATCAGTAGCAATCTTACGTACTATTCGTTCAACTTCACGAACCGAAAGTTTTTTGAGCAATATCTCTCTAAACACTACATCCTGTTCTTCAGGTCGATCGTTAAGCATTAAGAGGGTTCGAGCGTGGCCCTCAGTCATTTCTGCCAAGCGTAAAGCACTAAGCATGTAGTCAGGTAGAGCTAATAGTCTAATTGTGTTTGAAACGTATTCACGACTGCGTCCGACCTTCTTCGCCACTTGGGTATGAGACAAACCGAAGACATCAGCTAACTGACGAAAAGCCAAAGCTCGATCCACCGCATTTAAATCTTCTCGTTGCAGGTTCTCAATAATCGCTAATTCCAATTTTTCTTGTTCACTATCTTCTCCTTCTCGAATGATTACTGGCACTTGTGATAGTCCAGCAAGCTTACTAGCTCGCAATCTTCGCTCACCAGCAATAAGTTCGTACTCTGTATAAAAAGTCCCGTCTTCACGCTGAATTTCCTTACGAGTCACAGTCAGCGGCTGCAAGATACCGTACATTCGTACTGATTCAGAAAGTTCCCGTAATTTTTGTTCATCAAATTCCCGCCGTGGTTGAAACGGATTAGGAACAATTTTTTCTACCTCCACCCAGAATATTGAATCACCTTGAAATGCCATAGAAAATAACAGTAATTACCTCCACAAAGCTTAAACTTTGTCTTAAGGATATTCTAACACAATCCCTGAGCAGCCCCTGTTTATAACTTTTGCTTTTTCTGCTACACTCTTGTCTACACCAAATAGATATATGCCGGAGTGGCGGAATGGTAGGGATAATTGTATGTTATACAATTATCACACGACGTTCAGAAGCATCGTGCTGGGATGGTGGAATGGTATACACGGTGAAATAGTCCCCCAGACTATTTCACCTCAGAAATCGCAGGCATCGGACGCGATTAAACTAGAAGGTAGTGTAAAATTAAATATATGCTGGGATGGTGGAATGGTATACACGTGCGACTCAAAATCGCATGGCGCAAGTCTTGAGGGTTCGAGTCCCTCTCCCAGCACAATGCTTCGGAGCAAAAAAATCGTGTCTCGCAAGGGGTGAGGATCATATCCAAAAGCAATAGGCTAGCTAAATTTTGCATCTTAAGGTTTTTGCGCTAGTCTAGCGATATATGCCCCTAAAACCCAAAGTCATCGCAATAGTCGGACCAACAGCCTCAGGCAAGACTTCTCTTGCTATTGAAATTGCCAAAGAATTTAATGGTGAAGTGATTTCTGCTGATTCAAGACAGGTCTATCGTGGTCTCGATATTGGTTCTGGGAAGGTGACTAAAGAAGAAATGGATGGTGTCCCCCACCATCTAATTGATATTGTCGACCCCGACTACCGCTACAGTGCCGCGGACTTCCTTCGCGATGCCACCACGGCTATCTTAGAAATCACTAGTCGCGGCAAAGTACCGATTATTGCTGGAGGAACCTTTTTTTACCTTGATCTCTTGCGGGGAAAAATGCAGGCAGCAGCAGTAAAACCAAATCTTGAGTTACAAGCTGAGTTAGAAAAATTATCGACAGCAGAGCTGATAGTCAAACTACAAGAAGCGGACCCGAAGCGTGCAGATACAGTCGATCAGCATAACCGACGACGATTAATTAGATCATTGGAAATTATCTCAGTCTTAGGACAAGTCCCGGAATCAACCGTTCAACCAAGTGATTATGAGTGGTTAATTCTAGGAATTGATATTGAAAGAGAAATCCTAAACAAAAGAATTAAAATGCGTCTCGAAGACAGACTCCAAAATGGCTTAAAAGAAGAAGTGGTGACACTACTGGCATCCGGACTCGATCCGCAACGCCTGGACGATTTTGGCCTCGAGTATCGTTATTTAAAACGTAACCTAAAAATGGAACTGGACTATGATGAAATGGTGTTGCAATTATTTGCCAAGCTAAGACAATTTGCTAAAAGGCAAAATACCTGGCTGAAACGAGACAAAGAAATTATCTGGAAAAAATTTCCGGTTTCGATAATAGATATACAAAGTGAAGTTGAGGGATTTCTAGAATAACAAGTTTATGTTAAACTAAGTCGTCCAAAATTAGGGTCCATAGTTCAGTGGTAGAATGCCGGTTTCCAAAACCGTTGACCGGGGTTCGAATCCTCGTGGACCCGCAATATTAAAAGCCGCCAAATGGCGGCTTTTAATATTGCGGGTCCAAGCAAGCAAACTACTTTGCTTGCGGCGAGGATTCGAAGCCACGGAACATATTCTGAGCCAGCGAAGAATGGTGAGTGGCCGTCCAAGAACACGAGCTACTTTTGAGTTTAGGAGAAAATAGCCATGATTCTGGGACGAATCCCAATCTTTTTTAGATTGGTGTTTTGTTAATACTGCCCGAGGATTTTAACCTTATTAATTACACGTACATCCAGACCTAAGGGTGTAATGCACATCATCACGAGAACCAAACCAATCTAGACAATGTGAGGTATTGCGAGGAGCGCCAGAAATATCGACTCCTGTACCCTGTCCATGAGTAGATGAATTTCTAGCTACTAATCGATTACATGAAAGTCCGTGTTTTTGCATCTCAGCACCAACAACACCCTTTACTGCTGAACAAGCAGATAAGGTACTATCTTTGAGTCCTTGATTGCACCATTTATCCCATATTTCATATAAGTGCGCCTGGTAGGCCTGTGGTCTATATGCAGAAGTGACAGTACCACCCTTTTGTTCAGCGCATTTTTTTAATTGAGGATGTGTATTTTCCCAAATTAGAGTTTCACCATTTTCCATTCTAATAGCGAAAGGATCAGTAACAGGTGTCAGTGGCGAAATAGAACAAGAACCACTTGCAGTCGCACTCACTCCACCACCCCCTGTTGCTGGCGGGGGCGCAGTAACAGGTGTTTGAGTCTGACATTGCCCCTCTGACCACGGTCCCCATCCCTCTAGTTCACCACCACCTTTGAGTAAACCCCGCATGATGGTATCAACAATCAACCAAGCTGACATAACGATCAAAAGGCCGATCATGGCGTTAGTAAACTTATCTTTAGCAGCTTGCATAGCAGAAGGATTTCCTTGTGAAGTCACCAGACCAAAACCCGCTACTGTCATTAAAACAGCAAATAGGAGGAAAATCATTCCAAATAACCAAATGATTAGCTCATTACCCATTTGCACTAAGTTACAAGCACTGCAGTCCGCTCCCGAACAAGTTATAAAACGCGATTTCGCCTCTTGTGCCTCCACCATACTGAGTGGCAAAAAAACAATAAGCAGACTCAAACAGTAGAATAAGATTCGCATCTGATTATTATGTCACGAACCACCTCTTTTAAAAACCCCAGGATGTGCTAGCCTGCATCTG
>DAOLBU010000007.1:11492-38604 GCA_035324355.1 Minisyncoccota bacterium | reverse complement strand
ATACAAGATGTCATTTTAACTTCGTTGTGACAAGAACTTTTTTAGCATTGACAAATTATTAACATAATAGTATTTTACAGACGCGTGATAAAGACGTCGTGTCAGGATGCAGCCAAGCCTGAAGCGTTATCGCCGAATGCAATTTCTCACTTTCGACTTTGCATTGCTGCTGCCCAGGTTTGCTTCGGCCGACCTGGGTATTTTTATTTTAAGTTGCTGGCGGACAGGGACTCGAACCCCGATAGACGGCACCAAAAACCGTAGTCCTACCATTAGACGATCCGCCAAGGATCTTTGCGCTACTTACAGCGCGTCACTACTGTAGCATATTTGTTTTAATATTTCAGCTACTTCGTGGGTTAAGTGAACTTTACTTACCTGCAGTCAAGTGGTCTTGTTTTTCTCTCTACCCTTTTAATGGCCGCCAGCTAAAAGAAACGGACCACTGGGAAAAGGGCACTATAGGTATCAGTCCATAAAATAGCCTCTGCATCTTCAGGTATTTCTTCTAGACTACTTAGCGCCTCCTTTTCAAAAGTGTTTTCTTGGTCACTAAAAAGCACCCAACGAGAAGCCACCGCTGTAGAGTCTTCTGGTGCCTCATCATACAAATGTCTCGCCACTAAACCATTATCGAGTGCCAAGGCTTTGGTAACTCCGAGTAAATCTAAATACCGACTAGAAATATGGATAGCGATAATCCCTCCTTCTTTAAGCTTGGTCTTATAAAGAGCAATCGCTTCGGTAGTCATCAAATGTACTGGCATCATGTCGTCAGCATAGGCGTCCAAAATAATGAGATCAAATCTTTGCCCACCAATCTCTTTACTTAGTGATAGTCGACCATCACCGGTAATGATCTTATGTTGGGTACAATACTCTAAATAGGAAAAATGATTCTTGGCTAGATGTATGACCTGCGGGTCAATTTCGATAAAAGTAAAATCATCATCTGCTTCACAATACGCCGCTAAGCCTCCAGAACCTAACCCAGTCACCATCACCTGCAGCGGTTTTGCACTTTCCTCTCGAAGAGCCTTAAAGGCCAAGCCGATACCTGAGCTTGCGCCATAGTAGGAGACGGGCTTGATGATTAATTTATCCTCTTCAATAACTTGAAAACCATGATTAGTAAGACCGTGCTGCAGTGAACGGAAGGTAAACTTTGGTGACTCAACTTGGTGCACTGCTTTGTAGCCAAAGAAATTTCGCTCGGCAGCGACAACTGTCCTTTGTTCTTTATAAATGTTAAAAATACTAGTAGTTAAAACCAGCAACAAAACCACCACGGAAATTTGCCGTAATTGTCTCTGTGTAAAAAGGGGAATATAAAAATCAGGTTTTTTGTACCAAGAGTAAATAATAAAGACAACGCCAAGCACAATAATCAACATCAATTCAATTGGTAGGGTTAGGAGGGAGGAATTAGAGACTTTAATAGCTAAGCTGCCAAAAATTCCCCCGAGTGAAAGGGCAACATAAAATAAAGTGAGCTGTCTCGAGCTTGGTCGGATTAGATAGAGATGCTCATGGCACCAATGTGAAATAGCAAATAAGGCTACGTGAGTCACTAAGATAGTAATAAGGACATCGGCTGATTTTGTCAGGACCGCAGTTAAGGTAATCACTGAAGTAAAAATAACGAGCACTTCATTAGTCCAGACAGGTAACCGCTCACCTTCTCTAAAGGTAACAATAAAACTGACTAAATAAAGAGCAAGCGGCCCAACCCAAAGAAATGGCACCGGCGCAATGGCAATGGTCATAAAACTTGTACCTGCTAAAAGGACCATCACCGGTACCGAAGCAATAAACATCCAGGTTAAAAATAATTTTGGGGTAATTGGTTTTAGGTCAGCTGCTTCTATTTGCTTAGGATCCTTAATATTTTTGGTTTTGGTGAGTTTTAGAAACAGTACCGTAATCGCTCCCAGCAAAAGTCCGTAAAGGATAAAACCATAAGTCCAAAAAGTTCCTTGTCGGAAGGTAATCAAAAACGGTTCAAAGATTAACGGATAACTAAGTAACCCCAACAAGGAACCAATATTCGAAATTCCATACAAAGCAAACGGTTCGTTGCCCGACAAACGAGCGTACCAAAATTGTAACAGTGAGCTAGTAGAAGACAATAAGACAAACGGCAATCCGATAGTCACCAGAAGCACAAAAGAAGCGGTCAAAGCCGGCGTTGTAAAATAACTAGAAACTATATCGACAGTCGGAGTAATCGCCGAGGGCCAGACTTGGGCATTACTAAATAACAAGAAAAAAGTTGAGAGGATAAAAGAAAAATGAATCAAGCCTTGATAAAGGTACTTCAAGCGGGAAATCCAGAGTGCATAAAGATACCCGACGGCCAGAGCCACCATGAAGAAAAACATGGCTGTCACCCAAACAGCGGAGCTGCCGCCAAACCAAGGCAGAATATGTTTACCTAGTAACGGCTGCACTTGGAAAAGGAGAAAAGAGCTAATGAAGATGGTACTAGCAAAAAACAAATATAAGTACATGGACTCTAATTAGTGTCCGCCACCATGCTCGTAAGCGGCTTTTATAAAAGCCGTAAAGAGAGGGTGTGGAGCCAGAGGTCGAGCAATTAATTCGGGATGGAATTGTACGCCGACAAAGAAAGGATGGACAGTGCTAGGTAACTCCATGATCTCCATCAACTTTCCGTCGGCTGAGGTACCAGAAAAAATTAATCCCTTTTTCTCTAAATCATCAATATAGGCTGGGTTGACTTCGTAACGATGGCGGTGCCGTTCAGTAATTTCCGTCTTTTTATAAGCCTGAGCGGCCTGAGTCTTCCTCTTCAATACTGCCTGATATTCACCAAGCCGCATCGTGCCTCCAAGCTGACCGCTAGCTAAATTAACTTTTTGTTCTGGCATGATATCTATCAGCAGGTGTTTGGCCTTTGGGTCTATCTCGGCCGTACTAGCATCTTTTAACTTCAAGACGTTTTGCGCAAATTCTAATACACCTAGCTGCATGCCGTAGCAAATACCAAAGTAAGGAATTTTTTGTTCACGAGAAAAGCGAATAACATTTAACTTCCCTTCCACTCCGGTAGTACCAAAGCCGCCGGGAATCAAAATTCCAGCAAAACCCTTTAGTTCTTTTAACTTTTTTTTGTCAGAAAAATCAGCGGCGCTAAGATAGCTGATTTTTGGCTGTAAGTGTAAAGCGTAGGCTGAGTATTTTATTGCTTCTAAAACTGAGAGGTAGACATCAGAAAGCACAAAATCACCGGAATTAAAATATTTACCAACAACTGCAATCTTAATTTCCGCCTTAGTCTTTTTGGTCGATGCCACAAAACGTTGCCAGGCTAGAAGATTAGTTTTTTTATTTCCCGACAGCTGCATCTGACGACAAATTTTGTCAGTTAAACCTTCCTTTTCAAAAGCCAGAGGAATATCGTAGATGCTAGCGACATCCGGTGCGGAAATCACACAGTCAGTCTTTACATTACAAAAACGAGCAATTTTTTCTTTGCGCTTTAAATCCACTTCACTGCTACTACGAGCAATAATTATGTCAGCAAAAACCCCAACACCATTTAAAGCTCGCACAGCTGTTTGGGTAGGCTTGGTTTTCATCTCCCCGATACTACCTGGTACCGGTAGGTAACTCACCATGACGGTCATAACGTCATCGGGAGTTTCTGACTTCATCATCCGAATCGCCTCCAAAAATAAGATATTTTGATACTCACCGACAGTTCCACCGACTTCCACCATCACCACATCAGCGTCAGCTACCTTAGCGGCTTTTTTAATCCGACCAATGATTTCAAGCGGAATATCCGGCACTACTTCAACATTTTTACCACCATAACCTAAGTTACGTTCTTTTTCTATGACTGATTGATAGACACTCCCAGTCGTCATGTAATTGATATTGGGCAAATCTTGATTTAGGAACCGTTCGTAGTTTCCCATATCTTGATCTGTCTCCAGACCATCTTTTAAAACAAACACTTCGCCGTGCTCGGTCGGATTCATCGTTCCAGCATCAACATTAATGTACGGATCAATTTTTATCGCTGTCACTTTAAAACCGCGAGCTTGCATCAGTAGCGCAATGGTCGAAGTGGTCACTCCCTTCCCTACACCACTCATCACACCACCAACTACAAAAATAAATTTGGTTGCTTTATGTTTTGAGCCAACCGTATTTTTTGCTGACATAAAATAAATGAAAGGGATTTAAGTGCGTAGATAACGAGCTACTGCGAGAATACTGGAGATGAGACCGAGGACAATACCTGAACCCAAGAGAATACCAAAAATATAGGTGAAGTTAGAAATAAAATAATTATAGAGATTAAATTCGAAGAACGATTCGGTATGAGGACCAAGCCAGACCATAGCTGGATAGAAAATCAAAAGTGCAATGATACCAGCGATAATGCCGTACATCGCTCCTTGAAGCATAAATGGGCCACGAATAAACATGTTACTAGCGCCCACTAGTCTCATAATAGAAATTTCCTCTCTAGCGGTATAGATAGCAAGGCGAATGGTGTTGAAGGTAATCATAATTGCTGCCAGTATCAAAACTAACATCACAACCAAACTGGCCTGTTCAACTGTAGCAATGATTTTTGTCAAGGTATCAATCGCTTCTCGGTTCTGATTATAGTTAACATCATCGATGACAGGATTTTGGGCTGATGCCTGATCGCGCTTCTCCTCCAGGTACCGGGCAATACTTTCGTACTGGGAAGTTTGATTAGCCTGAATAGCCAAATTAGCTCCAAGTGGGTTGTCGTCTAGTTCAGCAAGCGCCTGCATAGCAATCTCATCATTTTTATTGCGATCACGATAGATGGCCAAGGCTTCTTCTCTTGAAGTATAGGTGACAGACGAAACATCGGGTAAAGCCGCCACGGCGTTTCTAATTGCGTCAATTTCGGTTTGCTGGGCATTCGGAACAAAGTAGACATTAATATCTACTTTGGCTTGAAGATTTTTAAGTGACACCGTCAGCAACTGATCAATGAACATGGTCGACCCAATTACGAAGAGGGCCACGCAAATCACAAAGACCGATGCTAATGACACATAGGCATTACGCCAAAAACCGATAAACCCTGCCCTAGCTACTCGCTTAATTCCTGTCAACATAAATACTTACAAAATTAAAGAATATACTTGCCATTAGCATCGTCACGGACGACACGTCCTTCATCCATGGTAATTACTCGTCGTCCCAGCTCATCAATCACGCCCTTATTGTGCGTGGTCATGATTACTGTCGTGCCTAAGTCATTAATCTTTCGCAAAATCTGGACGACCTCATAAGTAGCAATTGGATCAAGGTTTCCGGTTGGCTCATCAGCCACAATAATATCCGGCTGATTAACAATAGCTCTAGCAATAGCGACCCGCTGCTTTTCTCCACCGGATAACTCGTTAGGGAAATTCCACGCCTTATCGTCTAAATCTACCAAAGCAAGAGCTTGAGGTACATTTTCTAAAATCTCCTCGTCTGTGCGCCCATTAGCCTCCATCGCAAAGGCGATGTTCTCGTAAGCAGTTTTATTAGGTAGTAATTTAAAGTCTTGAAAAACAGTTCCGATTTTACGACGATAACGTGGCAGTTTGCCGCGTGGTATTTGGTGAATATCTAATGACTCAAAAAAGACCTGGCCGTGACTAGGCTTATCCTCAGCGATAATCATTTTGAGTAGCGTAGTTTTACCAGCACCTGAATGACCTACAATTGAAACAAATTCTTTAGGATCAACTTGGAAAGTAACTTCCTGTAGGGCGGCAGAGCGGCCGTCATTGTATAGTTTGGAAACATTATCAAAATAAATCATAGTTTTTAGTATAACATGTTAGTCGGCAGACTTTAAAGCAACTATAAACGGTTCTATACCTCCAGCTAATACTTTTTCCACATCACGAATTTCTAGATTGGTACGATGGTCTTTAACAAGCTGATATGGATGTAGTACATAAGAACGAATTTGACTTCCCCATTCAATCTTCACCGTTTTCTCGATACTCAAACCCTTCAATTCCCTTTCTCTTTGAGCTTCAT
The DNA here is from genome assembly GCA_035324355.1 of Minisyncoccota bacterium. Lineage (GTDB taxonomy): Bacteria > Patescibacteriota > Minisyncoccia > Phycocordibacterales > UBA918 > OLB19. Next base: position 32,550 of record DAOLBU010000007.1, on the reverse strand, counting down.
AAAAAGAATAAACTTTACCAGCCAGTAATGCGAGGGCTCGTTCCCGATTTTGCTGTTGTGACCGCTCGGAGGAAACGTGCACAATAATATTCGTTGGTTTATGCACGATACGGACCGCTGTCTCTCGCTTATTAACGTTCTGACCGCCAGCCCCACCCGCTTTGGCAAAAGTAATTTCCAAATCATCGTCCTTAAACTCAACAGCAGCGACATCATCTATTCTTGGCGCAGCTTCCACTAACACAAAAGATGTTTGCCTTTTACCATTAGCATTGAATGGTGAAATGCGCACTAACCGATGCACCCCTGATTCAACTCTAAGTGTTCCATAAGCTTCTTTACCTTGGATTTCAATAGTGATATTGCGGTAACCATTGTGATCATTGGCGTTACTGTCCATAACGAAAAAATTCCAACCACGGCCTTCACTATAACGCTGATACATTTCTACCAGCATTCGGGCAAAGTCCTCTGCATCATCCCCTCCCGCTCCGGCCACAATCGACATCACCGCATGATTGCGATCATATTTTCCCTTTCCATCAGCAGTATCCTTGAGTTCTTGTAGTTCTTTTATCAAAGCCTGGGCTTTTTGAGGTTCATTCCAAAAATTTGATTGCAGCATAGCTGTTTCGATTTCCTCTATTCGTCTCTTAGCATCATTTGGCAGCATTATCATTAATTATACCAAAAAACCACCCGAGTGACTAAAAAGATGAATGTGTCCTTAGGCACGTTCGGCTTTAGTTGCTTTTTCCATTGGCTCAAATAAAAATTGCCCCTTACGGAGCAGTTTTTATTTGAGCCAATGTCCAGGATCGGTCACTAATCACTAAGTATATTTGTAACCTTCGGCTTCAAATATACTAAGTGTTCTCGACCCGACCTCTCTCGCCTACGGCATCGTTGCGGTTTTCAATCCTGTACAAAAGCAACACTAGTTGCTTTTTCCATTGGCACATAAAAATAACCCCTATCGGGGCTATCTTTATTTGAGCCAATGTCCAGGATCGAACTGGAGACCTCGTCCTTCGCTTACACCTCATTTTTTAAAAAGTTTATATGAGGACTAGACTGTATCTTACGCATATTTTTTCAAACTTAGCGCCTCTTGTCAGTCGTTCGGGCCTATCGTTGAGTGAGGCCACGGTCTTAGCTGTACTTTAGCTTTTAACCGTTATTCGAGATTCAACCGAAAATTTCTTTATTGGCGGGCAAGAAGTCATTGCGACTTACCATGGACGTGCTCTACCAACTGAGCTACATTGGCGAATGAGAAACTAAAAAGAAGTTTTACTTATTTTTATGTTTCGAATGAAGGCAATGAAAGATTTCCCTTACATTGGCAAACGAAAAAGTAAATGGAAATTCATTTACATTTAGCTTTTGAGGCAGACAATGAAAGATTCTTCTTCTATTGGCAAATGAGAAGAAATGTTGATCTATCTTCTCTACTAAACCTGGGCACGGAAAATAAATTTCTGTGCCCTGGTAGAATACCAGAAATTAAGCAAAACTCAAAAACTACAGCTTGTGAGCTTCCATGAAACCACGCGTAGCTAAGTAGCCAGCAATCATTACTGCAGCCCCACTAACCCAAAGCGGTACTACATATCCCATAACTGTTGCCTCCATCATCCAAATAATTCTTGCTAAATGTGCGGCCGCTATTACTGTAAAAATGATAGCGGAGGTGGTCAAATACCATTTGTTGTTTGTCATGACAATAGTATAACGTGTTTTTTTATTCAAAGGCCTTACTGCCCACAGATTAACTATTTTTCGATTTACGCTTACCTAGGCCATATCGAACCATGGCTTCCTCACGCGCCTGACGATGTTCAACAATCGGAACCTTAGGTGACAACAAGATGGCGTCGTTTTCCTCTAGCCATTTATTTCGGTAAGCACCTGAACGATCATAATTTTTTGCCTGTAATTCAGGATTAAAAATCCGTATAGGCTTAGGATCAGCTCCAACTGATGCACCCCATTGCCAACCCCCGTTATTTGAAGCCTCATCAAGATCAATTAAAGATGCCCTAAAGTATTCTTGACCCCAACGCCAATCAACCCCTAGATTTTTAGTTAAGACACTAGCAACAATCATCCTGGCTCGGTTATGCATCCAGCCTGTAGTGGCCAATTGCTTCATAGCTGCGTCAACTACCGGATAGCCGGTCTCACCTATAATCCATGCCAGAAATCTTTCTTTGGCTACTTTAGGCTCTACCCAACTGATGCTGTCTCGAAAGCGTTTCTGAAATTCGATCTGCATCAATTCCGGATGATGAAATAATTGGTAACGATAAAACTCACGCCAGATTAATTCCGAGATGTACACCAACGCCCCTTGATCAACTCGGGAAGATTCTGGGTTACTAAAATCTTCAGCAAAATGTTTTTGCAAAAGTCCGACCAATACTCTAGAGGACACCAATCCCCAAGCTAACGCCAGACTCATTTTTGAAGTCTTCCCACTGTACGCATATTTGTCAGTAATATTTTCAGCATCAAGTTCAAGGGAGTTACGGTTATTGTCGTAATTTCCTAAGTCACCAGATTTTAAATAATCAGAAAAGCGCTTCAGTGCTTCAGCTTCGGAGACATACCAGCCAGCTAAAGCAGGTTTGGGTACAAGTAAATCTAAATCTATTAGCTCCTTATTCACTTTTAGATTTCGGTGATTACTAAAAATTGAGAATATGGTGTCGCTATTTACCTTAATTTGATTTGGTAATTTTGCCAACTCAGCTGCTCTGAGATAACTAATATTTTTGTCGATAAACTTTCTTTGATTTTTCTTCTGAACAAATTCCGTCCACACCCGTTTTTTAAAAGGAGTAAAAACACTATACAAGTTTCCTTCCTGAGACCGAGTTTCTTTTCCGACTGACAAAGCATCTTCTTCAACATGAATTACCACCCCCGCTGATTTTAATTTATCAATTTGAGTATAAAAATCTGGGTAAATATCATCATTAACAAATATAGTCAGCTGATACTTTTTACTGAGTTCAGTCAAATAATTAGCAGCCTTCGCTTGAACCAGGAGAAATTGCTGAAAATTCTTAGCAAAGACAGGCAAAGCCTGGGAGAGAAACCACCGCGACGGATAACCAAACTGAAATTCAGGCTTAGCCTCCACCATATAATCTTCCAATATATAAACAGGAAGAAAATCAGCATTTATCTCTCTACAATAAGTGCTTGCAGCTAGAAGAGCTGGGTTATCTAAAACACGCAAATCTCTTCTGGCCCAATATAAAACAAGTGGCTTTTTCACACTCATAACTTAACTATAGCCTAGGTTTCTGTCTTTTTCAAAAGCATGTAAGATTACCTATCACAAGTGACGTGTCTCCGTCTCGCAAGCTCGGTGTGGCTCCACCTGTTCAAGTCCGACGCAAATGAAGCAGTTCATTTGCTTTCTCCCGCACAAAATAAAAATACCCTAGATGAAGCTAGGGTATTTTTATTTTGCGCGGTCGACCGGACTTGAACCGGCAACCTCCCGCGTGACAGGCGGGTGCTACTAACCAGTTGAGCTACGACCGCAGTTTCACAAACTCTTCAAAGACGGACTTCTTCCTCTTTAAATAAAGCTTGTGGTGACTATTATACATAATTTTGTAAAGTTTCAAAGCGTCTGACACAGAGAGGGCTAATCGAGCATAATTACCGGATTTTGGCTGATATAGACTACCACCGCTTATACCATGCTGTTTAAGAACTAAATGGAGTGATTTTAGATAGGCTGCTGATCCGCTAGTAAAAGCGACTTGGATGACTTTAAGGGCCGTTTTTCTCTCCTTATGAACAAAGCCGACCCACACATTACCATCTCCATCAAAATACCCTCGAACGAAATCCCCAAAAAAATGAGCTGGGACGGAAGGAAGAGTCATTCTTCTCGATTTGTTTGGGGTTAAACCAAGCTTAACCAAATCACTAAACCATTCAGTACTTCCAATCTGTATTCTATAGACAGACCCCGTAGTTGAGTGCCGTCCGGCAATTTTATGCTCGGACTTCATTGCTCGTCGCATTGCCTTAAGAAGCAACTCATCGGCAGAATAGATGGCAATGTAGTAATTCCCTCTTTTGGTTTCAACTATGTTTCCATCTGCATATAAAAAACCAAGTATGTAAGCCATGTCAGGTGTCCATTCCTTAAAGAAAGCTCTGTCGTATTTTTTACACTGTGGCATTATGACAGTATAACACACTGTCCATAAAGATTTTAAACGATTTAAGGGTGGCCTGAAAAGAGTTGGTTTAGATGGCCTAAATAAAATGTGTCGATGGGAAGACTCGAACTTCCGACCTGGCGCTTATGAAACGCCCGCTCTAACCGGCTGAGCTACATCGACAAATATGCGTGGTGCTAGAGTACTACATTTTCCCCACTCCATCAACCCAATCGAAAAAACTATGCTCCGGAATTTTTGGAATCTGACTGAGCTTTTAGTATTTTCTCAGCCTTATCAATATCTTCTGGATAACCTATAGGTAACCACAAATCTTGTTCAATAATCTTCATCTGGTTATTTTGGGCGTATGCTGTCACCATGTCTGTCACAAACACTTCTCCTAGCTCTGATACTCCAACTTCATAGCGGAAAATAGAGTCATCAAGGACATAGCCACCGATATTGATCAAATTTGAAGGCGGAATCTTCGGTTTCTCGATTATCTGTTTTAGAAAACCATGCGCGTCTGGAATTAGGACCCCGAATCTTTCTGGAGTATCGGAGCGCACTCCAAATACGGCACTCTCTTCTTTAATAATAATTTTTAGAGCCTCTGCCCCATAGATATCATCGCCATTTAATAGCAAAAACTTTCCCTTTACCAGCTCTTTGGCACAATTCAAAGCCTCCCCTGTTCCGCCTGCCGGATTTTCTTGCGTGACGTATTTAATTTTTTTTCCAAAGAATTCTGTCCCACAGAAATTACGAATCTGTTCTTCTAAATAACCAACGACTAAGATAATTTCAGTTATTTCTGAAGGTAACGCTTCAACAGTATGTTGCAAAATTGGTTTACCACTTACTTTAACTAAAGTCTTGGGAGTGCTATCAGTTAACGGCCTAAGTCTCGTACCTTTTCCTGCCGCTAAAATGACACATTGCATATATCTAAACTACGCCACTGGACACAGTTTCTTCTCTGCAGTAGCAATATCTTCAGGATATCCAATAGCTAACCATAAATTCTCCTCAACAACAGCTATTGGATAAGACTCTTTGTAGCGCATGATAATCTCAGGCATAAAATACTCATCTTTAATTGGGGCTTCAGGAGGAAATTCAAATATTTTTTGATCAAGCACCATAGGACCCGTTGCTACCAGATTGGAAGAGGGCGAGCTTGGTTTTTCTACCATCTCAGCAATAGTACCGTCAGGGTTACGGACAATCACTCCAAACCTTTCGGGATTAGCACTTGTAGTCGCAAGAATTGATCGACTAAATGAAACAGCTCGAGCCAAATCATCTTTACCGTGAATATCGTCAGCAAACATAAATAAAAATCTGCCCTTAATCAGATCTTTAGTCAGCCACAAAGCGGTGGCTGGACCATTTATTTCTGTCTGTTCAATATATTTTACTGGACGACCGTGAAAAATATCTCCGCAATATTCCTTAATCATTTCTCCACGATACCCAATAACCATAATAATTTCATTAACAGCACTAGGTAAAGCTGAAGCAATATGGTCAATCAACGGCTTGCCACACACCTCAACTAAAGGTTTAGGGATATTATCGGTTAAGGGTCGAAGTCTGGTTCCCTTTCCAGCTGCTAAAATGACACATTGCATAATAAGAAAATATACTAAACTATTGGTTTAAGCTCAACCTGTATGTGAGGTACTTTTATAAACTATTTCTTTCCGGCTTTCCGATTGGAATTTCTTGGAGCTCCTTCCATCCGCGACGCCACGCGTCGTGGTTGCGGTATTTTGCCCACGTTTTTACCAACATGATGATTAACGTTTAACTCTCTAGACGAATGATTTTTACTCATAGTGATTAATTGTACTCCACTAACTTACTAGCAACAAATAAAGCCGGTTACTAAGTACAAAAAAGCTTCCCTGCTCATTTATAAATCCAACTAGTCCTTAAATTAATAGGATAGACACGTCTGAATTTTAGTGTATACTTTTTCAGTTGCTTCCCTAGCGGGGTAGAGGAGTGGTACCTCGGGAGGCTCAAGAGGGCTCATATGCAGAAATGCACTATGGAATTCTTGCCAAATTCGGTGAAACCTTCGTCCGCTTGCAAAATGAGGACATGGCAATACCGAGCCAAGCTCTAATAAGAAATTATAAGAGAAGGTGTAGAGACTAGATGGTAAGTATCTGACTTGGGAAACCAAAAGATAAAGGTATAGTCCAGACCCCAAATCAAACTTCGGTTTGAGCAACTAAAGTTGTAGTGGTATGCATAACCTCCAGACCCCGGTTCGAATCCGGGCCCCGCAACAAGAGAGGACTCTTCCATTGGAAAGTCCCAGAATAACCTGAATATATAAGACAAAGGAGCGGTTCCAAATAAACCGCTCCCTTTGTTGTATGTCACACCTTCTGGTAGAACCGCACTCTGTAGCTTAATCTTCTTATATACATCAACATCCTGCCATATCTGGGCAATATTCCTTATATTACGCATGGCGTACTGAATCTTTGCCTCAAGATCTAAAACGATTATTTCAGCCTCATGTTCCGATACCTGAAAGATCGCTATTCTACTTTCAATATCGTTACGCATCTTTTTATATGTCTCTTTGTCTATATCACCGTCTGCCCTCATTTCTACAATTCTAGTTAGTCGTGATTGTAGTGTAGATATTTGCTCAGAATAACTATCTCTGGATTTAATTGATTCTCCCATTCTCTCATTCCAGGCCTTAATTACTGTAGCCTCAAATAGTTTTATATACTCTTCTTTTGGGGTATAGGTTTTTAATAGATCTACAAACTTACTCTCAAGCTCTGCTTTGCGTATAGACTGCCCATATATGTCACACTCTTTATTCTTACAATGATAATACGCATGATAGCCATTTCTTCCCTTACTATGACTTGCTGTTAGTTTAGTATTACAGCAACTACATCGCACAAACCCACGTAAAGGAAAGTCTGGATGTATAAGAGATCGTGCCTCAGAGTGCTTACTGTATTTATTCTTAACTGCTTGTATTCTATGAAATGTCTCTAGTGATATAAGTGGCTCATGTAGTCCCAGATAGTATTCACCAGTCCAAGGATCAGCTATATAGCCTGCGTAATACTTATCGTTTAATAATTCACTCCATCGTTGTTTATAAAGAGATATGTTAGTTCTTGTGCGCAAACCCCACTTTGCTGACAATCTCGATAGTTCAGATATAGAGGTGTTACCCTCAGCATAAAGCATCATTCCTTTACGCAATAATGATGCCGTTGGTTCATCTAAAACATCGGGTTCAGTAACTCTTCTAATTTTCTTCTTAGTTCTTTTATAGCCAAGTTTGGAACTCCAGATAAACAAACCCTTACGCAAAGAACCTTGCATACCTGAAGTACAACGTTGTTTTCGTATTTCGTTTTCAAATTGAGCGAAGCCTGCAAGCATCGTCTCCATAAGTTGCCCTTGCGGATCGTCTGTTATTGGCTCTGTTACAGAGTGAAGTGTAGTGTTGTAGCCTTTTAGTTTTGCTCGTACACTAAAGTGGTCAGTAGTGTTTCTAGCGAATCTATCAATTTTCCAAACTACAAATGCTTCTGTGTCTTTATGGTCTCGACAATAATCGAGCGCCCGCAAAAACTCTGTGCGATTCGCTGCGGTAGCGGATTCGCCTCTTTCTATAAAAATTTCCTCTACTTTAATCCCTTTGTTTTGTGCATATTGTAGGCAAGCCGCTTGTTGGTTTTCCAAACTAGTGCCTTGCACTTGGTCGTTAGAGGATACACGACAATAAATAATTCCCTTCATATCTTACCGTTAACTGCTAAAAGGGCACCCTGGGCTACCCAATATACACACCAACTGGCTGTCTTACTGGCCAAGATGCCCTTTTAGTAGCAGTAAAATATAAAAGGCCAGTCAGTGTCATCGTATATTAGGTAGCACGTTCATTATACTACATTTTTTTGCGGTTCTTCAACCAAATTTTGGAAAGAGGATATCCGTATCATCCCTTAAATTTTAAGCGCCTCATAATGCATATTTATATGCTATTTTGGACGTCCATCGGGGTCATAGAAAGCTTGTCTAGTTCTGCCACAATAAGCTTTTCATCATCCAAGTCATAGTCCTCTTTAGGTACTAGTTTTAGAAAATTTCTCCTTATAGTCTTATGATTGTATTTCCTGCCATAAACCGATTCAGCGAGTACAACATATGGCGCCCACCTAGGATTATTATTCTTAATTTTATTAAAACGTTTTTCAATTGAATTCATTTATATAAATTTATTATTTCTTATTAAATCTGGATTGTGTCGATTTCGTCGTCAAACTGAATCTCGTTTGCTAAGCAATATAGAATCATTTGCGAGGCAGTTTTAGTAATTGTCTTTTCTCTTCCGAATGAGTGATACTTTAATTGTTTGTGTATTGCTCTATCAATTCTTATTTGAATTGTATTTTTATTATTCATAGTAATTACTTATTTATGTAAATTTGTCGACTATACCCCCTCCGGGGTTTTGTCTCCCTACTCCTTACCCCTCAACCGGAAAAGGTACAGGGCCCCCACCTAGGTATGCCATCTGATAGATGAAGGTGCCTAAGTCACCTGACTGAAACCTAATAGAAAATATTAAGTACCTTTCCGTATATCGGGTATAAGTATGTATGGCCTGTATTCCAGAGTTGTTTGTATACCGTTACTCAACACTACAGATGTGTTACTCCACGGTCTCTAATTACCTAATAACTAGAATTTATAAATCAGACTACGAGTCTAATTAGTTTTGTTTAAATTGGTGCTTGCATTAGTGCATGATCAACCAACACTTCAGCAATAGCCTGCATCTGGTCACGTACTTGCAGCAACTCTTGGTCGCTAATCTTTATTAAAAAATCTTCATTCAAGTACGACCGACACTCCTCAATGCTCAACATCTCAATGTACTTATTAAAGAACTGATAAAAACACTCCCGAGGAGTGCTGACTATATGTCAAATATTCTGTTGTCCTCTACTTCAGCGTATAATGTATAATATAAAAATAGTTACAGCTGACACGAGAAGACCACCCTTTGTGAGAGGGTGGTCGATGAGTCAAATCAAATTTGGCTATCAACTTGTATATTATAACATACTTTGTTTATTTTGTCAAGTCTCCTAGAATATCGTTATTTATGAGCGTATATTCAATACCACCTTTAATTTAGTTGTACGGACACAGAAAATAGTCCTGTTACACTTGAAAAATCCTATATCCATAGGAAAGTCAGTACTGATCAGTAGAATGTGTTGTAAAACATGCTTTTTTATAAAGCTGAGTTAGGTAGGTATATACTTAATATATGTCTTGCTTATTGTATATACCTCTAATACTGCTACAATAAAACTACAATTAGTCCTTAAGTGGGCGGGCCTAAACCATCTAGATCACTCTTGTGGCATGGCAAAAATCGACACAATCATAGAGAACCCGTCATTAGGGCGATTGTGTCGTTACATAAGGAAACTTGTGTAGAGGCTTCGGCCTTACTAGTGACGGGCTTTGTGTATACACATAGCTACTCTTAATCATATAATTTTCTCATGATGGAACATCATTCAATCAAAGATACATCAAATACATCTGATAAAGGAAGTAAAATCTTTTGTGTAATAGTAGTTGGTCTACTTCTAATTTGGTTGGCTTACGTAAATAACTGGGACTGGGCGCCGAATCAGGAATGTGCTGAAAAAATCTCATTTCACCCAGCGGGAACTGAAGTTATAAAAAGTGGTCTTGGTTCCGACATACAAACAAATACCAATACTGAAAGTTACTACAGTTATTTATCCAAAAAATTTAAAACTAAAAAAGAAGCGGTCAGCTACTGCTCCAAATTATAAATAATAATATGTTTTTTAAGAAAAAGAGCTTACCAAGTCTAACTGATTTGTTAAGTGAGTCAATCAATAAAGATTATGAGCGTTTTGTAGGAACTATCTTTAAAGATGAAACTTTAACAAGTGAACAAAAAATTGAAACAGCAATATACTTACTGTTTCTTTATGTTCATGTAATGCTTATTCGTGAACTTCCAGCCAACATCAGTTTAGAGTTTCCTACTAATCCAAATGTTTTGTCTGTACTTAATGACCAAGAAAAAGCAATGTTACTTGAAAAATATCAGGAACGAATGCCAATTTACGTTGAGGCTTTTACTGAGCTTGATAATAAAATGTTAGCTTTAACAGCATTATTTTTATCTAATTTCTATAACATTGAGAAAAACCTAGTTGTGGATCAGAAAGCGCAACAACTAGTGCAAGGAGAAATGTATTCAATGATAATATTAAAAAACAACATTGAGATAATTAATTTGTGTACACAGCACAATAATCTCTAGAGAATAAGTACGAGATAAAATACAAATGACAAAACAAACAGCAATAACTCTCATTATCGTCACAGGCATTGTTGCTTTTATTGTTGGAGCAATTACCTCTATAGAGAATGAGGAATATACTGACGCAGGACTACCACTTTCTTGCAATGTCCTTGTAGTGCCGGTAAATGGTTATTTGAGTACATACTCTACCGAGGAAGACGAAACTGCCTCATCTGACGATGTTTTGCATGCAATACAAATTGCCCAATCAGAAGAACAGATAAAGGCTCTAATACTTCTGATTGATTCATATGGTGGTGATGGCGTAGCAGGCGAAGAAATAGCTAATGCACTCAAGGCATTTGATAAGCCAAGCGCAGCAGCCATACGAGGTATCGGTGCATCCTCCGCTTATTGGGGCGCTACTGGAGCAGATAGAATATTCGCCTCACGCATTTCTGATGTGGGTGGTATCGGTATCACCGCTTCATATTTAGATGAATCAATAAAGAATACCCGTGACGGTTATAAGTACATTGAGCTAAATTCTGCAATCTATAAAGACCTTGGTGACCCATATAGACCACTAACCAATGAAGAGAAAACAATCATAGAGGCTGATCTTAAGAAAATCCACGAAATCTTTGTCGATGACGTATCAGCAAATCGAAACCTTGAACGTGACACAGTCGCTCGCCTAGCCAACGGCCTCACTTATGTCGGTATAGACGCCCTCCCCCCTTTTATGACTTTACAACCCCCATACATTATAGACTTATTCACAAAATAAGCGACCTCACCACCGCCACAAAATATATTGAGTCAACAATTAGTGAAGGGATGAATTCTTGTTGGTATTAATATTTAAATTAAACCAAGCTCCAAGACTCTAATAGTCATTGCTTGCTCACTCACTTCAAACTCTTCAGCGAGTTTTTTTATATTGATGTCTTTTTTACAAGACTCCTTAATTAGAACAGCAGGCATAAGTAAAACAGAAGCAAAGAAATTTGCTTCCCTTTCTGTAGCTGATGTAGAATCGGTAAAATGATCGTCAATTAAATCGTTATTCACATTCATACTATGACCTAAAACATAGTGTCCAATTTCATGAGCTAATGTAAAACGCTGTCTTCGCGGATGCTTATGTTCATTAATACCAATAACAGCCATCTCTTTTTTTAAAAGACCATCAATCTCATCGGGGAAAGGGAAAAGCTCTACTTTAAGACCAACAAGTTTTGCAATTTCTTTTAAGTTAATTGGCACAGAATCTTGCCCAGCACTTTTTAGTAGATTTGTTGCTATTGTCTCTATTGCTTTCTTACTAGTTGGAGTTAGAGCCATACTTCTCTGAAATAAATTTATCAAAAGCTTCAAGAGATCGCCTTCGTGTTGAATTACTAGCAGTCACAGAACTAGCACGAAACAGTGTAGTAGAAGCCACTGGTTGGTTGCGGTTCAAACCTAAAATTTCAAAAAGTTTAGTCAGTTCTAATTCACCAATTACACGACTACCTTTTTCAAAATGTGATATCGCCATAGCAGAATAACCTAAAAGCATACCGAGCTCTGTTTGGGTCATCCCTCGCGAAAGTCTTGCTTCACGAATAGTTTGGCCAACGGAATTTTTGTCCATAGTTAATATAATAACATTAAAATAAGAATAGTCAATCTTGTTTAAGGTCTATAAACAAATTAAACTACATGATGAGTGATTCTTTATGCCCCCATCAAGGTCACTCTAGTATACCAAACTGATAGCGAACTACAATTACTTAATCACTAACAAGAATGATATGGAAATAAAATATATTATTAACAAGAATAGTCAATCAACCGGTGAGCATGAAGTTCATGCTGAAATCTATTGTAGCCACCTGCCTTTACCTGAAAATCGTATTGCTCTAGGGAACTACGACAACTGTAGTGATCCTATTAGGGAAGCTAAATCTAAGTGGCCGCACTTAACAATAGACGGATGTAAGCATTGTATTCCCCAGTGTCATACTCGCTAATTATAAACTTAATCAAATTACTATGGGTTCATCAAGCAGTTCACAGAAGAAAACGGACAGACAACCGCTACCTCGTTTAAAAGGAGGTTCTGGTGAAGGAGGATCTATTACCGAAGGTAACGTATGCCCCTCAGTGTTTCGTATAAAATTAAACAAAAATGGCTTATTGAAAAATGGTTCACAGCTTCAGCTCAACACCAAACACGAGATTCTTCATTTAGGTCTTGTTGTGGGTGTTGTAAGTAAACATTATCAGGATTTAATTACACGCTGTACTAACGAGGGAGTTACTTACGCAAAAATCACTGTTGTGATTGAACGAACTCAGGACAGAACTACATACTATGCCGAGTTCCGACAACGATAACTCTACTATTAACTTCAACTCGCTTTTTTGTGAGGCAGATACTTTGATACCTGAATTGCCGTTTGCGTTCAAAAATGATACTACTCGTTGTTGTAAGGACGTTTATAATGAAGGGGTACTTTCATGTAAACACCCTTACCGTGACGAGTATCAAGACGAAGGAAAAGGATTTAAATTGGGTGATAAGATTATCTGGGGCGTCAGTAGCGCTCTACCTATATATATACCTATACCAACTCAAGACTTTAAACATAAGCCTTTGACGCTTAATAGTAGCTATTTAGGAATTACGCTCGAGGATTTGTATCCAAGAGCGAGACATAAAATTCATGGAGTATGGGATTACAAATCTGGCACGTCACCTGATGTGGTATTCGCAACCTCACGGGTGTACGGTAGTAGTGAAAAAATACTTTTCTACTCGGGTCCTGACTTACTTATCGAGGGATTCAACCGTGACAAATATTGCTCTGATACATACAATCAACTTAAGTCTGCTGGTATCAACATTTCAACCACACCAGATTTCTCAGTAAATCCAAACAGCTGCAGTTATGGGCAGGTGGTCAATACTAACCGTACACTTGCGGTAGGAGAAGAAATGAGTGTTCGTGGCATAGCGGTCATACCTAACGTTTTTGCAACCCATCCATATTTGCTGGACATGTGGGTTGTTTACTTAAACTCAAACCGTGACCAAATTTCTTTTATTTCCATTAACTGTCAGCGTCAACGTTCCCGAAAGGATTTGCAGAATCTTTGGTGGTACATCAAAGAATTAGCGACACGTACAAATGTTCATATTGTGCTGCATGGATACAACCTAAGCAAATTAAATTTGGAGGCAATAAAGCCAGTTGCTTGCCAAATACATTTTGCTGACACTGCACCATTTTGCATGGCTATACGAGGAAGAATGTACCAAACATACGATGCAACTAGGCATGAGTTAGTAAATGAAAGATTAGTAACTAACGACGTTCGTATGCAAGCTGCAATGGTTCAAACAAGTATTCAAGCACGAGAGCAATACTTGCGTGCTGAGTTCTATTCTCACATGTCCTGCAACGTCAATACGTTCACAAACCTATCTGTACCAACGTGACATTACACAATAAACTAATTTTATTATTGTGCATTGACATAATATCTTTTTTAATTAACAAAATTTTTAGATAGGTACGTATACACATTGCGAAACCAAATCCCCCCCATACCCCACCCCCCCATGGAGAACGGTGATACTGTGACAAATAGATTACCTACTAACTAAATTTTTCTAGATCTTTAAGCAATAGATTCCAATTCTGTCTTATCTCTGCAACAAGAATAAAAATGTCGGCTTATATGCCGGCATTTTTTGTGATTGATGCGGGACAGAGAACAAATAGTTTTGTTCTCGTCGGATTCGAACAAACGGAGACATGTCGCTTTGCGACGGTCGAGTTCGGGGAGAAAGTTCTTAATGAGCGAAGCGAGTTTAGAAACTTGACCCTCAATCCGGGCCCCGCAACAAATGAAATAAAACCTTTCAATTAACATAACTGAAAGGTTTTATTTTTAAATTTTGCAAAAATTTTAATGCAAGCCAAGTTCGTAGAATACTCTTCGATACTGTTTGATGGTGTCTTGGGCTAGCCTTTGTGTCAAAATAAAGTCAGCGCCACCATGAGCAATTTGATTTCGGACCTTATGCGCCTGCCAAGCATCGTCCAAGGATTGTAAATGGTTCGGTGAAATACTTTTTAATCTTTCCCCTAGCGAAGCACCGCCATAACCGGCATCCTTTAACATTTCATCGAGAATAATATCAGCCTCAATAATCGCCAGTTTCCAGTCCGTCGGATTATCAGAAGAACTATGCTCAATCATGTCTTCTAGTCTATGATTTTTAGGTGCGCTATGAAAACGTTCCTGGTAAAGTCTTTCCTTCCTTTCTCTGAGTTCGTTTTCTAAGTCAGCAATTTTCTTTTTACCAATTGATCCATAGATATAAACCACTAGCAGGAAAATACTAAACAAGTAAGCAAAAATAACGTAAACAAGCCAAATGGTGTTTAAGAGAGAGGCGATATTTTCAAAAGAAAGAGAATTGAAAAAACTACTTTGAGAAAGAGCATCTCCCAGAGGTGTAACAATATCAATACCGCCCGGATTAAGTCTGGTAGAAGTTGCCTCGACTGTTCGTGAACTGATGATCTCTGGCTCCATTAAATATAAGTTTATAGTCGCTCATCGTAGACTTTTTTACCGACAGCAAAAAGTCGAGCGTCACCACCATGTGGTGCTATATATTGTACTCCAAGTGGGAGCTGTTTGCCTTCTCGCTCTACCCTGCCCATGGGGAAGGATATAGCCGGCACTCCCGTCAAGTTTACCGGTACGGTAAAAATATCTTGCAGGTACATAGAGAGAAGATCTTCTTTTTCACCAATTTTAAAGGCTGGGGTTGGAGTGGTTGGAGTAATAATAAAATCCACCTCCTTAAATTTTTCATTTAGTTCGGCACGCATTTTTGTTCGCACCATTTCCGCTTTACCATAATACGCATCGTAATACCCAGAAGATAAAACATAAGTACCGAGAAGAATTCGGCGCTTGGCTTCTTTACCAAAGCCCGCTGCTCGACTTTTTTGATAGACATCTAAGAGATTGTCACCATCCACTGACAGACCAAAACGAATGCCGTCAAAACGAGCTAAGTTGGAAGATACTTCTGCCGGCATCACAACGTAATAGGCTGCTAGACCTTTTTCAAATAAAGGTAGGTCAACCTCGACAATCTTATGTCCCAGGGTCTTTAATAATTCTAAGTGTTCATTAAATGTATATAGCACATCTTTGTCGACTCCCTGGGCTAAAAAAGATTTTGGTACCCCAAAGGTATAACTCTCCTTTGCCGTCAAAGCAGGATAGGTGTCGTCTGCAATAGTAGTAGCGTCATTTTTATCTAACCCAGCGATGAGGTTATGGATAATCTCCGCATCAGCGACCGTGTTAGTTAAGGGTCCAGCCTGATCGAGCGAAGAGCCCATAGCAATAAGACCAAAACGTGACACCGCACCATAGGTTGGCTTATAACCCACTAGTCCACAAAAACTCGCTGGCTGACGAATCGACCCTCCAGTATCTGTACCTAGAGCTACTGGTACTGCTCCCATAGCTACGGCAGCGGCTGAACCACCAGAAGAGCCTCCTGGTACCCGCTTAGTATCCAGAGGATTTTTAGTAACACCAAAAGCGGAATTTTCAGTAGAGCTACCGTGAGCGAACTCGTCCATATTGGTGGCACCGACAATTATCGCTCCGGCTTCTTTTAGGCGCTTAGTCACAGTGGCGTCGTAGGTAGCGACATAGTTTTCCAAGATCTTAGAAGACGCTGTTGCTTTTCTACCCTTAACTAAAATATTATTTTTAATTGCGATTGGTACACCTAAAAGGGCTGGTGTATTTTCACCATCTTTTTCGTAGCGTAAAGTGGCTTCTTTTGCTTCTTCTACCGCATCATCGTATATCTCGAGGAAAGCATTAATCTCTGGATTTTCAATCTTGAGTAACTCCATCGTTTCTTCCAAAACTTGAGTAGGAGTTAAATCCCCGGTAATAAACTTTTTTCGCAATTCAGTAATGGTAAGCATAACTATTCAGTATCAGTGTTAAGAATTTTTTTAACCACCATAAATCGCCCTTCTGTCCTGGGCATTTCTTTAAGCAAACTGTCCGTATATTGCTCTGGCTGATTGGTGACTTCGTCCGCCCGGAAAACATTGTAGCGATCACCAATACTTTTGGCTGATTCGTCGGCGGTACCAACGATATTTTGAATTTGACTAACGTACTCAAGTACCGAAGACATCTCACTAGCAAAGCTATCGATTTCGCTATCTGTCAGCTCAATTCTTGCCAAGACGGCTAAGTGTTTTACCTCTTCTTTATTCATAGATTGGCATCATAACATTTCCCGAATAATCATGCTAACAGCTCCAAAAAATCAGCTTCGCTCATAATTTTTACCCCGAGTTTTTCCGCTGCCTTTACCTTACTACCCGGACTAGCTCCCGCGACGACATAGGTAGTCTTTGCCGACACACTGCTATGCACTTCTCCACCCAACTCCCTGGCTTTAGTCTGCGCTTGAGGACGAGTCATTGTTTCTAAAGTACCGGTAAAGACAAAACTCTTACCTGAGAGTGGACCGACTTGATTTTGTAAAGCAACCGGCGCTACCGTAACGTGGACTAAGATTTTATTTAGCAAAGCCTGGGCTGTTTTATCTTTTTGCCAGGTCATAATACTACTAGCCACCACTGACCCAATACCATCAATCGCTACCAACTCCTCAAGGGAAGCCGTCTTTACCCCATCAATAGTTTTAAAATTCTGAGCTAAAAGCAAAGCAGTCTCTTCGCCCACTTGGTCGATAGAAAGGCCAACCAGTAATCTAGCCAGACTGACATTCTTAGCAGCAGCGATAGCGGCAATTACATTGTTAGCAGCTTTGGTTTTAAAGCCAGGTAAAATGAGTAGCGACTCCGTTTTTAAGGTAAAGAGATCGCCCACATCTTTGATTAAATGATGATCAAGGAGCGCATCAATAATCTTCGGTCCCACCCCATCCATATTAAGTGCATTTTTCCCAACAAAATAATACATTTGTTGCCGTCGTAGAAAATCAGAATCTAAAGAGACACAGCGGTAAGCCGCCATTCCTGGCACTCTTTCAATTTGACCATCGCCGCCACAAGCACCCACGGTTTTAGGGAAACGGTAAGGTTTAGTATTTTCTGGTCGCAGCTCAGTTAGTACAGACACCACTTCAGGAATCACATCGCCCGCTTTACGTAAAATAATTGTATCCCCCACCCGCACATCTAGACGCTTGATTTGGTCTTCGTTATGCAAAGTAGCGCGGGAGACAGTTGAGCCATCAATGGTTACTGGACGCAAATGCGCCACTGGTGTCACGGCGCCGGTACGACCCACCTGTAGCTCAATAGCTTCAACTACGGTCGCCGTCTCCATCGCCGGAAACTTATAAGCAATTCCAAAGCGCGGTGACTTCGCTGTATAACCAGCGGCTTTTTGAATTTCTATGAGATTGACCTTAATCACAACTCCATCAACTCCATAAGGTAACGTCTCGTGTTTTTTTTGCCACTTTTGATAATAACTTTCTACCTCATGGAGCACTGAGCACAACTGCGAATAAGGATTGGTCGGTAGACCTAATTTTTCTAAAAGAGTTAATTCCTCAAGCTGAGAAGTTGGTTCCGCTAACTTCGCTTTTCCAGCTGCAAACAGATCTATATCGTAACAAAACAGCGATAATTTTCGTGACTTGGTAATATTGGCATCAAGTTGACGAAGCGACCCAGCCGCTGCGCTACGCGGGTTAGCAAAAGCATCTCTACCAGCTTCTTTTTCAGCCTGATTTAATTCAGCAAATTCAGCGTAACCCATCCACACTTCACCAACGCAAATTAAATCCACCGGAAACTTCAGTTTCTCTGGCAGGGTTTTAATCATACGCGCGCTATGAGTAACATCTTCTCCGACCTCACCGTCCCCACGAGTAGCCGCCCGCACCAAGACGCCGGCTTTATATTCGAGAACTAACTTCAAACCATCTATCTTATGTTCAGCCACATAAGATATGTGCTGATTGACCAATCCCTCCTTTGCTAAATAGCGCTCTAGACGCTTTTCCCAAGCCAGCAGTTCCTCATAATCAAAGACATTATCAAAAGACCACTGCGGCACGACGTGTTTCACTTTACTAAAAGCGGCATTCACTGCTCCTCCAACTGCCTCTACTACCTGACTGACTTTGCCTTCAAGTTTTAGTTCTAAAGCTGCCAGTTCACGCACCAGAGCGTCATAAGCTTGGTCAGAGATTTCTGGCGCATCTTTAGTATGGTACTGATGTCGGTGATAGGTAACAAGCTGTCTTAGTTTCTCTAAGTATTGTTTTTCATTGGTGGCTTTAGGCATGTCTACAATTCTAGCAGGACTTCGCGTTGTACGGTACCTGCCTGATCTAGCTGATTGCAGGCGCGACTATAGCCTCTAGCGGCAATAACCGTACAAAGGCCACCTGATGCACACTCTTTGATATTACTAGGATATCCTGGAATAGCTGCCTGCATATCTAATACATTAATTGTAGTTATAGCGTCAATATTAGAATTCACAACTAGAATATCGACTTGGGAACACCTTTGTGTAGATGGTATTCCCGGTGCAGGCGGTATCCCCCAAGTCCCCTCAAAAGAATATTTCCGAGCTATTCCTTGGTCAACTACCGCAATTGATGTTGGATCATTTAAAGCTATAGTTTCACCAAAACACTCCACTTCGTCCACATTACCGCCTACATCAAAAGTTGTAGAGCTATGATTGCGCCAATACCGGGCACATTCCATGGCCGCATTAGCTGCATGAAAAGCAGTCTCAGAGTCTTTAGAATTAGTCGAAAGTCTGAGCTGCTTCAAGGTCAAATCAATCACTACCAAACCAATGGAGACAACCACACTAACCACTAAGAGTGACATTAAAAGAGCAAAGCCGTTTGATTGTTTATTACGGAGTATCATAGATGTTATATAAATATGTATCCACCTCGACTTTTTGTTCCGCTACTATTGAACCTGTGCGCCAAGTCACTACTGAACGCACCTTCACAGCTTCACCTGTACTGGTACTTTCAAAGTATATCCTTCTAGTAAAAGGTGTGGGGGTACTATCAGTGACAGTATGACTAAAGTGAGAGCGCACTGAAGGCTGGTCTGTATTTCTTAGATGCAGGCGGCAATTAGCTGGTATTGTACAATCAACCGCTGGCGCTAAATTCTGAGGTGTAGTGTTATTCCAAATTAGACCACAACCAACAAAACTACTATGACAAAGATGATAAGGATTAGGGGCAGAAGCAGTTGAAAATTTACCCCATGGCGAGGTCTCGGTTCCACCAAAAAGATTACTGTTTAACAACAATTCATCACGGGCTTTTTGTGCCAACTCCAATCCCTCTTGCGCTAAGAAAAAAGCCTGCACTTGCTCACTAGCGAAACTAGCGCTTTTAGCCGACTGCATCGAAATCGTCATTGGTCCCACAATGACTATAAGTAGGATAGAAATAGCCACCAGTGTCTCCACTAAAGAAAAACCGCTTTCTTTTTGTTGGTAAAACATCATATATCCAAAATCCGCTGTGTAACAGTAGTTTGTAAATAATAAGTTCTACTAGCATCATTGGCATCTTGCGCAGCTAGATAGATAGTGACAGTCGGCTGTTCATAATTGGCAGGAACTGCACCAACAGAATAAGCTCCCGTCACGTAAAATTGCGCATCAATAATTGAAAGTCCTGAAGACACTATAGATTGAGGACTTCCATTACCAAGACGTCTATATAAAGACTTAGTATTATTGTCAAAATAATACAAAACTCGATTAGTAGTAGCCCCCGTTAAACTATTACCCCCTTCATAAAAAGAGACTCCTTGCTGAGATGTATTACCTCTTCCACTAGGACAATCCTGAACATCAGGACCGATATCTTCATGACCGTTACCAGTGAAAAAACCACTAGGTGATGAAGCATCATTAGCACAATAATAATTGTATCCAGTCCTAATTTCGCGCGTCATTGTATCGAGAGCAAAAGATAGATTGGTCATAACACTTTGCTCGCTTTGAAGTTGTCGATTGGTTGAAATCAAAATTAGCATCGCCCCGACAGCGGTGGTTACCACAATTGAAAAAATACCCAGAGATACAATCATTTCAATTAGAGTAAAACCTTGTCTTTGACTATATGTCTGGCTAACCATAAATTTTGCTGCTAGAATTCTTCATCCTTCGGCTGTTCAATTGAACCACCATTATCACAATTTGGCGTGCCTGGGCTACACGGAGTGTTATTGGAAGGTTTATTAATCGACTGAACTAAAATCTGACCGGTTCGAGAAACTTCCATTACTCGCAAATCACCAGGGCCACTATTACCACTAGCTCCAACACGACTCAAACCAATTTCCACACCATCAACTTCTTGTTCATTACCCCCAACAAAAAAACGTGCATCAAAATTAGGGCGTTCAAAAAGAATGGCTAAATCTGAGAT
>DAOLBU010000007.1:0-11482 GCA_035324355.1 Minisyncoccota bacterium | reverse complement strand
ATCTATCAACTTCAGTTCTCCAATGCGAAAACGCGGATCAATATTACCTCGTTGACCAATCTGTTCACCATTGCCTATATCGCACACACCATTATTATTGTAGTCAGCAAAAATATAGTAAAGATTTGGAGCACTTTGTGTATTGAAACATACCCCCAAACGGGTACGGAAGTCGGCATCAGCTCCCTGCCCCACTACACTAACCGCCTGCATTTGCACTTCCCGGATTTTAAGAGCAATGTCGTAGGCTTGGGAGCGAAGCAGGATAGCACCATTGTAACTATCGTGCTTCGCCAAAATGATACTCGTCACGAGCACCACAATACTGATACTAACCATAAGCTCAATTAAGCCAAAGCCAGATAGTGAGTGAAATTTTTTATTTTTAAGCATAACTTAGGAGTGAGATAACATCTATTCCAAAAAAGATAATCGCCAGGTAGCTGAGAATGAGGAAAGGGGCAAATGGAACAGCACTTTTCATTGTAAGCCTTGCGGGCAAGAAACGTAAGTGCGGTTGTCCCCTACTTTTGAGTTTTTGAACCGCTAAAATAATAAGGCCAAGAGCAGCCCCAATCCAAAAAGCTAAAACCACGAGTGAAAAAACGCTAGCATACCCTACTCCAAGGGCCAGTGGAATGACTAACTTAACATCGCCAAAGCCAATCCACTTCCCTTCGGAAAAGCGCCACAGTAGTAAGAAAAAAAGTGAGGCTAATAAAGCCGCACCGACATTCCACATAAAGTTAGTAAAAGTCATTCCTAAAATAAGAGCGTAGAATTGTCCGCCCAGTACCAAAACCAATAGAGCTAAAGTCAATTCATCAGGAATAATCATGTGATATAAGTCGTAAACAGCAATCACCACCAAAACCGAGACGCTGGCGAGAGTAAGGAAGAACAAAACACTATCCGTAAAAGTCAGTGCTGCAGCGACAAAGAGGCTTCCCGTCAAAAGCTCAACCCAGAAGTACCGCGAAGGAATATAAGAACGACAAGTACGGCAACGGCCCCAAAGGAATAAATATGACAGTAAAGGAAACAATTCAAAAAACCTGAGCGGCGTCCCACACGACAGGCAGTGCGAGCTACCTGTGAGGGACTTACCGGTATGAAAACGATAGATATAAACATTAAGAAAACTGCCAATAATGACACCAAAGATAAAGGCCAGAGTGACAACAAAACTTGTCGGCATAACACTAAAGAAATATTCCATTTGGAATAAGTATATCACCCTCACCAAATACACTACTGCCCCACCGCCCCAAAACAAAGGGGCACCCTAGGCAAGTTAATTTTTTACAGGCGCTTACTGTCTCAAACCAAAGTGTCTTTTCACTGCCAATCCTTGACTAAAGTATGCGTCTGCGGAGGCAGTTCAATAACACTTTGGTTTGAGACTCAGAAATTCTACCCACCTCTCACCTACAAAGGGATACCCTAGGAAAGTAGCCTAGGGTTACCCTTTGTTGTTTAATTTTGCGGAGGATTACCCTTAGTTTTGCGGAGGGTTACCCTTTGTTGGTTGAGAGTTACCTAGGGTTACCCTTAGTTGACAGAAATTGAGGTAAAATGTTGCGCTTAAACACAAAAAGCGCCCGAAGGCGCTTTTTGTGTTTAAGACTCCAAAAACTAGTTACAGACCAATGTTGTTGGGGCTGAACCAGGAGGAGTAGATGTACCCACACGAGCAACACCTGAGCTATCTACACAGAAATATTGTGTGGTTGTACCATCTGGAACATTCAAGGTAGCATAAGCAACCCATGCCTGAGCAGTGTCGTAACATACAGTTGCAGCGCCAGGGCCATTACTTTGAGCTGCTGCTCTTAGCTGGGTTACGTTTCCTGGTGAAGCACACAAGCCAGCATAATTATAACCATTAGAGTTGTAATAAATCTCTGCTTGTGAACGAAGATTTGTCATACTTTGCTTTACAGAGGCGTCTGAACCACCTCGTCGCGCATCATTTAGTGAAGCAAGTACTACTGCTGCTAGGATACCGATAATCGCGATCACCACCAAGAGTTCGATAAGGGTGAAACCACGTGAGATTAATGATTTATTCATATTTAGGTTAAATTTTTTTATTAAGACGCTCGCGATATTCAGCTATCAGCTGTGTACCTGAATCCCTTGAGCTATCTACGTTGTATGGTAGATATAGTTATTATACGTTTTTCTAGACAGCAAATTCCCTTATCTGTGGACAACATCGTTAAATTAAAAGCCCGTCCCGAGGCCTTTCCTCGGGACGGGCTTTTAACCCTGTTTGTTACTGTAATTGAGAATCTAACAAATAAGTTAAAAATCGATGAGCTGCGAGGTATGTGAGTGAGGTGGATTGAGGCGTACTAATAGGTACGGTGAGAGGTACCGAGCGAAACATACTGATGCAGATCGCGATTTTTAACTTATTTGTCTAGAAGGCGCTGGTCATGTTATAGATCGGCATCAAAACAGAAGCGAGAAGCACTCCTACCCCGAGACCAAGAAGCACAATCATAATCGGTTCAATCAGACCAATTAAAGTATCTACAGCGTTATTTACCTCACGGCGATAGAAGTCAGCGAGTGTCTTTAGAATTTCAGACAGACTACCAGTCTCCTCACCCACCTTCACCATCTGAGTCAATACTCCGGGGATTTCTGGATATTCGGAAATAGCGTCAGCAAAAGACCGTCCTCCTTTCACTTCTGAAAGAGCAATCTGGATAATCTCACGATAGACGAGGTTATCTACCACATCCGCCGTCACCTCTAGAGCCTGGACCATCGACACACCACTACTAAGCATTGTCGCTAAGTTGTCGCAGATACGAGTCAAGAGCAGCTTTCGTTTAAGATCCCCAAGATAAGGAATTGAAATCATTAATTCATCAAAAGTTCTTTGTCCGACCTCAGTCTTCTTGAAGTGCCATAAGCCAATCACCGTACCGGCCAACGCTATAAAGATGATACCGATGTAGTCGACTAGGAAGTTCGAAAATCCAATAACAATCTTTGTATAAATCGGCAAATCCTGTCCTGAACTAGTTAAGATTTCTGCAATTTTGGGAATCACCATCGTCAACATTAGTCCCATAACCGCAATGAAAATAGCGACCACAAAAGCTGGATAGACTAGAGCGTTACGCGCTTTACTGATGATTTCATAAGATCGGTCTAGATAGTCCGCTAGGTAAGAAAAAGATTTTTCAAGTGAACCCGACTCTTCTCCAGCCCGAACTAGACTGACATAAAAGGAAGAAAAAACTTCTGGGTGAAAAGATAATGCGCGAGAAATAGAACTGCCTCCCTGCAAGTCTTCGACAATCCGATTCATTATGGTCTGTAGCTGCTTATTATCTACCTCAGCTGATAGCAGCCGAAAAATACGTAATGGTGAGACATGGGCTTGAAACAGAGTC
Source organism: Minisyncoccota bacterium (assembly GCA_035324355.1). Taxonomy (GTDB): domain Bacteria; phylum Patescibacteriota; class Minisyncoccia; order Phycocordibacterales; family UBA918; genus OLB19. Next base: position 8,069 of record DAOLBU010000007.1, on the reverse strand, counting down.
GAAATTTGACGAGACAAAATAACCACTTCTTTATTTGAGACCGTGTTAAGAAAAGAAAATTCAAAATTAAGCAGTGACCTCCAACCTTCATTTTGTACGGCCGGGTCAATCGAAACTACCGTGTAACCCCGTTTTTGGACAGCACCAATGGCCGCGTCAATTGTAGCCGCCTCGACGGTACCTTCGCGCTGAATGTTGGTGCTATCGATGGCAACGTAGTTAAAGAGCATATGAAACTTATATTAATCTTTCTAAGGCTTTAGGGTTAGTGGAATACGTAAAGGCATTTTCCACTGTAATTTCACCATTTTGTACTAGGCGGGCGAGCGAGCGGTTCATATCAATCATACCCTGGTCCAGACCAATTTCGATAAGAGACGGAATCTCATGGACTCGATTTTCCCGGATAAGGTTGGAAACAGCTGTGTTGTTGATGAGGAGTTCATAAACAGGAACCAGACCTCCAGTAATACGTGGTATTAGGCGCTGTGAAAAAATAGCAATTAATGAACTAGAGATTTGGACTCGTATTTGGTCTTGTTGGTCACCAGGGAAAGAGTCGATGATTCGATTAATGGTCTGAGCAGCATTATTGGTGTGGAGAGTAGAATAAACCAAGTGACCAGTCTCTGCCGCAGTAACCGCCGTAGCGATAGTTTCATGATTGCGCATTTCCCCGACCAAGATAACATCGACGTCCTGGCGAAAAGCGGCATTAAGAGCTGATTCAAAACTGGGCGTATCGATACCAACTTCGCGTTGATCAATCAAAGACTTCTCTTCGGTATAAACATATTCAATTGGGTCTTCAATAGTCACAATATGTTCCGCTCGAGTTTTGTTGATGTGATTAACCATCGCCGCTAGCGTGGTCGATTTACCTTGCCCGACGGGACCGACGCACAAAAAGAAACCTTGTGGTCTCTGAGTAAAACTCTCGAGAATAGGTGGGAGATTTAACTCCTCAAAGGTACGGATGACGTTTGGAATAAGTCGGAGCGCAATGGACATCTTCCCCCGCTGAAAGAAACCATTACCTCGAAAACGTACAGACTGAGAATTTTCAAAAGAAAAATCTACTTCTTGGTGACTGTACATTTTTTCTAGTTGATCGGCGCGCATTAAGATTTTAGCAAAAGCCGCCACGTCAGCTTCATTTAAGATTGGCTTTTTAACGAGCGGAATAAGCGTCCCGGCCACACGAATCAGAGGATGCGAACCCACAGAAAAATGTATGTCCGAAGACTTTTCTTCTAAGAGCAACTCAATCAGCGCTTGTAGTTCTTTTTTGTAATCTACAGACATATTTTATTCAGCTTTATGTTTCTTCATTATCTCGTCGACTTTTTTTACCACCTCACTTGGAATAGATTCTGCTTTAATAATATAACCAATAGCCCCAGCCTCAACCGCTTCACGAACATCTTCTTCCTGTCCTTGGTTGGAGAGAAAAATACAGTGTTTGGCTTGGTCGGGAAATTTTTCTCGGATAATTTTAAGCAAATCAACACCAGAAGTACCTGGCATAATCATATCCATCAAAACCAAATCGTAGACCTTACCTTGCTCAAAGAGACTAACTGCCACGGCCCCGCCATCAGCCACAGAGACGTCGTGTCCATGCTCAAGAAACTTGATAGTGTACATGTCACGCAAAAATGCGTCGTCATCAACTAGTAATATCTTCATTAAGGTTTATTATAGCGGGAATATTAGTTTCTGCGACTGGGTTATCGACAGGGGCACCGATTTCTTCTGGAAAACTCTCCAAACCAACCTTAGTACCAAAGGTATTCATTTCTTCATAGGGAATTACGTGATCCAAAGCTTTAATGATGGCGTCCTCCTTCATGGTCATAAAGCCATTTTTTCGTGCCGTCTGAAACATTTGCTCTTCTGAGGAGTTGCGCAAAATTAACTCTTGGATTTCTTCATTCACTTCAAGCGCCTCCATCACCGCCACTCTTCCGCGCAAACCTGTGGCACAACCAGGAACCGGTTCAGGCCGCAACATGGTTCGGCTTTTTGGAATACGATTATGGTATCTTTGCGGTAACGTGTTAAAACTTTGATCCATCATCATTTGTGTACTCTTAGTCACAACTTCTTCTTTGCCCGATTTATCACAGAGGCGTCTCGCTAAACGTTGGGCAATAGCCAACTTCAAGGTCGGCGCAATCAAATAAGGATCGACGCCCATATCAATAAGACGCGGAACAACACCGATAGCATTGTTTGTGTGAATAGTAGAAAGCACTAAGTGTCCGGTAAGGGCAGCCTGGATAGCTAGTTGGGCTGTTTCTTTATCCCGAATTTCTCCCACCATAATAATGTCCGGGTCTTGACGCAAAGCCGCACGCAAACCATTGGCAAACGTATAGCCTATTTCTGGTCTCACCTGAGACTGACTTACACCATTAATATTGTATTCAATCGGATCCTCCAAAGAAAGCACATTTTTCTTAAACCGATCTACTTCAGAGAGCATGGCGTAAAGTGTAGTTGATTTACCCGATCCAGTCGGACCAGAAATCAAAATAATGCCGTAAGGTTCTTTGATGACACGTCTAATAACTTCTAAAAGATGTCCGCTAACACCGACGTCTTCAAGAGACCTGACCCCGCGTTCATTATCCAAAATACGCATCACCACTTTTTCACCATGACTTGTCGGCAAAAGTGAAACACGGAAGTCAATTTTCCGACCATCAAAAGTGGCTGAAAATCGCCCATCTTGCGGCTTACGTCGTTCATCTAGCCGCATTGAAGAAAGAATCTTTACCCGAGCCACCACCGCTAAGTGAACGTTTTTTGGTAGCTCAAGGGACATATTTAAATCACCATCAACTCTAAAGCGTACCGTGACCTTAGCGTCTGTCGGTTCAATATGAATATCTGACGCTCCTCCATCCACAGCATAACGTAAAATAGTCGCGACAATTTTTGTCACCGGAGCATCTTCTTCGATATGCTCCATTGTCTTTTTGGCATCGGGTGAAGCTTCCTCTACCCCAGCGGCAATTTCCGCATTAAGCTCACTTTCGAGTGACACCAACGCATCGGTCACCTCCCCTTTGAGGTTGGCATAGTATGCGTGAGCCTTGAGAATATCGTCCTCCAACATGAAGAGAACTTTGTAAGCAATATTATGCTTAGCACTGACGAAGTTTAATACTTCTCGTAACTGCAAATCTTCTGGATCATTAACCCCGACCATTAGGATTTCGTCTTCTACATAAAGTGGAATCAAGCGGTAGTGAATGGCTGACTCCTCAGGGACATAAGCTAAAATCTCCTCGTTAATATTAAAACCTTCCTGGAGTTCAAAGAATGGTACGTTGTGGTATTCAGCAAAGAGTTTACGCACCACCTCGCGAGCAATCCCCTTTTTCAGTAAAGCTGCCTCTAGCGATATTTTACCCTCCGTCATTAATTGCTCTACTTCGCGCGAAAAAGTGTCTGTCACTTCTCCTCGCTCCAGTAGTGTCTCGAGTGGATTCATACTACTTGTTATCAAATACCACCGGTTGAATTTGCCTCAAAAGGATTTGGTCGACCAACAGGAGTGCTGATTTGGGGACTACGGTAACTACGATATGACTGAAAAACTGGACTCAATAAAATATCAGTATTAAGTGTAACCTTATCTAACAAAGCCCTTCGTTCAATAAAGATTTGAGTATTAGTCAGCATTTGCTCGTTGGAGTAGGTATTGTCATTCTGGGAAAGACTGGCGCTTTTGTTCTGACTGTACAAATAGTAACCAAGAAAAGCCAGAGAGACAACGACTAAACCTGCAGTGATATTTTTTATAAGTGGGGTCATATACTTTTACTATTATTGAAAGAATAAGTAACGACACTTAGGTTAGCTTTCATTAAATCAGTCTCGCTAGCTGACAGAACAAAATTATGAATCTCCAAAGGATAATTATTCATTTCTAGCTTAGCAAGAAATGACTTTATATTTTCATAGGTTCCAGTAATCCCGAGAACAAAAGTATGCTTTGTGGTAGGTCTAGCTGCGGCAGCCGTACTGACTCCCTTGTTAAACCTGACTGACTCGAGATAAACATCTGCCTCCACTGCCATGTTTAAGATATCTGCTGAGACGGCCATATCATCAACTGTATTGGGCATGTAGGTCATTAAACTAGCGAGGTCGGACTGGAGCATGCCGTTTAAACGCTCAGTGTGACTTTTGAGTTTTGCATTGACCTCCATCACTTTCTCAATTTCATTTTGGTAGAGTTGTATAGATTTCTGAATATCACCGATGTTGGTAAAAGTTGGGTGGACATAGAAAAAGAGAAGGCCTAAGGCAATGGCAGTCATTACTATTTGAGTAAAAAAAGAATTTATCATCATATCTCATTTGGCTTAGTATTCTCTTCCACTCTTTCAGCCCCTAATGATGGCCGACTATCATCTGGATTAAGTTCATTGAACATATTAATTGCGTCTAAAGTATCGGGCGATGGAACATTAGAGACAGTGGCTGTGTGTGGAACTTTCTGTACATCGACTGTCAGCGCCGCTTTAAAACTAACCACCACTTCGTCGGACAAACTTCCTCCGCTTCTAAACAATGGATCTTTAGGTGGAGTATTTTGTAAATTTAAGTCTGAAATAGAAGATACAGATAATGTGTCGGTCTTTTCTAAAATTTGACGCTGAAACAGTGCTACATCAAAAGAAGGAGTTTTTAAATTTGCTCCTATTAAAAAATTCTTGTCATCAGGTCGCTCGATAGTGAGTTGCGTAATCTGAACGTCATCTACAGTAGCCCGTTCAACTGCTTCTAATAAAGAAACGATTGATGCACTATGTGCTAGACGATAAGACATCTCACTTAATCTAGTGTCAAAAGCAATAACTCTCTGCATTTCGGCATCATTAAATTTAGAAATGGAATTATTTAACTCAAATACTTTAGCGTCTAAGTTGGAATCGAGTTTACGTTCATAGGCATAGACACTACCAGCAGCTACCACAGCGGCAAAAAACAAAATTCGGACAATTATAGTTCCCACATAAACTTTCCTTCGTCCAGGACGATTCTCTTTTTGAGTTGGACCTCTTTTGGGAATGAACGAAGTGTTTGTAGGTTCCGGCATAATTTAATTATACTTTCTTTCTCTAGTTTAAACGAACTACAACTGTGAAGAAGTATTTTGGATTTATTCGTAAAGACGCAGGGCAGCTCCTAAAGCTACGTGAAATGATGGACCGAGTTCGGTAATCATATCTTCCATAAAGGCCGGATAGGCCACTTTGTTAAATGGCTTAACATAAGCTACTTTTTTTTGTAGCGTATCTTCAATTAATTGTTTGATGGATGGAAAAAGTGATCCCCCACCTGTAAGGTAGATAGTGTCAATTGATTCACCCTGCTTAGCTTCGTATTCACTAATGACTTGCCGAAATTCTTGTAATGAACGATCGTAACAGGTATGGTGGGCACGTTTTACGTCATGAAATTTTTCATCTTTTTTATCAATACTACGCTTCAGTATTTCCGCCGCTTCAAAAGATAATTCCAATGTACTAGCAATTCGTTTAGTAGCAATAGCACCTCCAGCTCGCACCCGATGCATTCTTTGCAGTAAACCATTTTTAGCTATATACAACTTTGAAGAAACGGCACCAATATCAATAATCGCAATATTTTTCTCCCCTTCTTTATAGACCCCACGCAGAGCACTAAAACATTCTATCTCAGTCGGTGGTGCGCCCAGATTAGCAAATTGAGTTAAGACTCGAAAACGATTCAGAGCTTCATTTTGGATAGCGGCCACCAAAACATTTCGCTCCATATCTTTATTCTTGTTCTTGTCTTTATCTTTACTTTTACCATTACCTTCAGTTTCTATTTCCGCCCAATCTAAAGCCACTTCTGCTATTGGTACCGGAATATACTTTCTGGCCTCGACCCGAACTCGTGAGGAGATGTCTTCATCTGCTGCCGCTTTAAAGTTTATAGTAGTAACAAAGCTGGAAGCCAGCGGCATAGCAAAAACTGACGTCTTGGTTTTGACTACAGCTTCACGGATAACATCGACCAAAGCTTGCTGTTCTTTCTTTGGATCAAGGGTAACGGACTGTCCGATTTCCACGCCGGCATATGGCCCTAATTGAATTTCACCATAGGTAGTTAGAGTTAAGACCTCGTTTCTTTCTTGTACTTCTACCACCTTAATAGCAGATGAACCCATATCAATTCCAACCACTCGCCTAGCATCAGCGTTTTTTTCAGCTAGACCAAAAAATAAATTACTTAAAGCTTTCATGAGTTAGTATTACTAATATTCTAACATGCAAATATCGTATAATAGAGTGGATGCTGAATATCTTGCGTCTAATTTTAGATACGGTCTTCCCTTTCCATGATTGCCTTAGGCGTTTGCAAACTGTAACGGTAGAAGATTTTAGACGTTATCTCACTGTACAGGCACACGCCAATACCACTGTACTAAGTGACTACAATCTCCCTGTAATCAGAGCCGCTATTACCGCCAATAAATTTCATGACCATAAACCCGCCTCCGCATTATTAGCCACGTTAATCAGCGATTGGTATAAACAGCTACCTAACAAACCTACCATTTTTGTACCTATACCCTTATCAAAAAGCAGGGAGAAAGAACGGGGCTATAATCAAGTAACCAGGATATTAGCATCAGTTCCCGAGCCCATTAACATTGCGCCGCTGTTAATTCGCACCAAGCATACTGCACCACAAACTTCACTACCGCGGGAAAAGCGACTAAAGAATGTCCTTGATGCTTTTAGTTATGTCCCCCATCCGGACTTAATTTCATGCGAAAGAATAGTACTAGTTGATGACGTTATTACTACTGGCTCTACTTTGAAGGCAGCTCGGAAAACCTTAATCGCACATTTGCCTAAACGTTGTGAGGTTATCTGTTTAGCCCTAGCACATTAAATTTCTCGCAGAATAATAAAAATATGTTATCTTAGTGCCTAACATACATATATGTATGTTAGTTGTTTTAAGATTCAATGATGAAGGGAGCGAAAGCTAACATTCAGGATTAATACTCGAACGCTTACCTGATTTCAAAGTAAACGCTATAATCAAAATACTTGGAGACGTGTCAGAGTGTTCAATGATGAAGGGAGCGAAAGCGACCATTCAGAATTAATGATTAATACTCGAACGATCCGCAGGTAGTAAGGCGAGCGATAAACAAAACATAATTACGGAGACGTGTCAGAGTGGTCTATCGTGCCTCCTTGCTAAGGAGGTGGGGTGAAAGCCCCCGGAGGTTCGAATCCTCTCGTCTCCGCCTTGACAACCTGTTAGTTTCGTGTTCCCACATGCCTGACGAAAAGCTGTGACCCACGAAGCTCAGTATTGAAATGAATAACGAAAAAGAGCGAGTGTTCCGGCTCTTTTTTGCTGTCTCCTTACCTCTATTCTTCTACGCAGGTAATCTTCTTATCGTTCAGCACCAGTCTCGACCGCAGGTGACCCATCAGCTCGCGTTTCTCGAGCGGCGTACCTTTGCGCAGGACATACTTCGCGTACTCTCTCGTTAACCGATATCTTCCCGGTTGGTCGTCTTGATAAAGATTCTGAAGGCCTAATCATACTCACCAACGACGGACGAATGACTGGTCTCCTTCTTGATCCCGCCTCTAAACACGAAAAAGAATATGAAGTAACTGTCGATAAATCAATTACCAGCCTGTTTAGCCGATTGATGGCACTAGGCGTAGACATTGAAGGGTATCGTACTAAACCAGCTAAGGTGACCACCTTACCTAAAAATGATAAAAAGTTTCTCCTAACTCTGACGGAAGGTAAAAAACATCAAATCAGACGAATGTGTGCTGCCCTTGGCTATCAAGTACAGTCACTGAAACGAGTGCGAATTATGAGTATCAATATTGGAGACCTAAAGCCAAACCAATACCGCAAAATAGCTGGTAATGAACTAAAACTCTTCCTCACCGAACTAGGTCTAGGCCAATAAGGCTTAGTTATTCAAAAGTTAAATTAGACAAAACCTTTCATTATGAAAGGTTTTGATGAGTAGCTTTAAA